>NZ_JBQCIP010000034.1:0-2548 GCF_051953575.1 Microbacterium sp. | reverse complement strand
AAGGAGCCCTTCGAGCACCTGACGATCGACGCCCCCGAGGAGTACCTCGGCGCGATCACGCAGCTGATGGCGGCGCGCAAGGGCCGCATGGAGACGATGGTCAACCACGGCACCGGCTGGGTGCGCATGGAGTTCATCGTGCCGTCGCGCGGCCTCATCGGCTTCCGCACGGAGTTCCTCTCGATGACCCGCGGCACCGGCATCGCGAACGCGATCTCGCACGGCTACGACGACTGGGCCGGTCACATCCAGGCGCGTCAGAACGGCTCGATCGTCGCCGACCGCGCCGGCGTCGTCACGCCCTTCGCCATGATCGCGCTGCAGGAGCGCATGAGCTTCTTCGTGCAGCCCACCGAAGAGGTCTACGAGGGCATGGTCGTCGGCGAGAACTCGCGCTCCGACGACATGGACGTGAACATCACCAAGGAGAAGAAGCTCACGAACATGCGGTCCTCGACCGCGGACGCGTTCGAGTCGATGACTCCGCCGCGCATCCTGTCGCTCGAAGAGAGCCTGGAGTTCGCCCGCGACGACGAATGCGTCGAGGTGACGCCCGAGAAGGTGCGCATCCGCAAGGTCGTCCTCGACGCCACCGAGCGTGGCCGCGCCGCGTCGCGTCTGAAGCGCCAGGACGCCAACGCGTAAGTACGGAACGGATGCCGCGACCCGCGCCTGCTGAGAGGCCCGGGTCGCGGCATCCGGCGTTTTCGGCGACGGATGCCGCGCGCCGGCGGTCCACGCATCCGCGGTGAGAGCGCCGGTGGGGGTGGCCGCCGCTACGATCGACCGCGTGACCCTCGACGCCGGCTTGGACGACGCGCACGGCGCAGGCGAGGCGCGACGTGCGGTCCGCGAGGCCTTGGGCGTCGCCATCGCCACGAGCGCCTACGGCATCTCGTTCGGCGCGCTGGCCGTGGCGGCGGGCCTCGACGTGTGGCAGACGTGCGTGCTCAGTCTCGTGATGTTCACCGGCGGATCCCAGTTCGCCTTCGTCGGCATCGTCGGCGCCGGTGGGTTGACCGCGATCCCGGCCGCGATCGCCTCGGCGGCGCTGCTGGGCGTGCGGAACATCGCCTATGGCATCCGCATGTCGCCCGTCATCGGCCCGGGGTTCTGGCGGCGTGCGGCGGCGGCGCAGTTCACCATCGACGAGTCGACGGCCGTCTCGCTGGCCCAGTCCACCGGACGCGCGCGCACGCTCGGCTTCTGGATCACGGGGATCGGCATCTACGTGGGCTGGAACATCTCGACCCTCGCCGGCGCGCTCCTCGGTGACGTGCTGGGCGATCCGCGCACCTATGGGCTGGATGCCGCGGCCGCCGCCGCGTTCCTCGCGCTGCTGTGGCCTCGCCTGCGCGCGCGCCAGCCCATCGTCGTCGGCGTGGCCGCTGCGGTCGTCGCGACCGTGCTGACGCCGGTGCTCATGCCGGGGCTTCCCGTGATCGTCGCCGCCCTCGTGGCGATCCTCGTGGGGTGGACCAACTGGCTCGGCCGTGACGAGCGGTCCGAGCAGGAAGCCGATGACGTTCCCGAGCGGGAGGGGCTGCCGTGACCCTGTGGACCGCTGTGCTCGTGGCATCCATCGTCTGCGTCGCACTGAAGACCATCGGCTACCTCATCCCGCCGAAGTGGGTGGAGGCGCCCCGGCCGCTGCGCATCGCGGATCTGCTCACGGTGGCGCTGCTCGCGGCGCTCGTCGCCGTGCAGACCCTCGGGGCGGGCCAGGCCGTCGTGGTCGACGCGCGGGTGCCCGCAGTGCTCGTGGCCGCCGGCCTCCTGCTGCTGCGCGCCCCGTTCCTCGTGGTCGTCGTCGGCGCCGCGCTCGTCGCCGCCCTGCTGCGGCTGTGGGGCTGGGCGGCCTGACACCTAGACTTGCCCGGTGAGTTTCTCGTGGTCCCGGGTCGGCACGTGGGTGGTGGCGTTCGTCGTGGGCGCGGTGTACGGCGTCGCCGGCACGGTGGCGCAGGCTTTCATGCTGGGCTGGTTCCCTCTCGGGCTGGTGCTGGCGACGGTCGGCGTCGTCGCACTCCTCGTCGCGGTGCGCCTGCTGACCGGCGACCGGTGGACCGCGCTGGCAGCGGGCATGGGCGTCATGGTCGCGACGCTCGTCTTCTCGGGGGCGGGACCCGGAGGCTCGGTCGTAGTGCCGCAGGCCGCGGAGGGCGCGTTCAACCCCGGGATCGTGTGGACCGTCATCGTGCCGCTTGCGGCGACCATCGTCATCGCATGGCCGGAATCGCTGCCGCGGATGGCGACGCGTGCGCAGGAGTCCCCGGACGCGGACTGAGCCGCCCGCCGTCACCGGGGCGCGGGGCCGGTCAGGCTCCCATAGACTCGAAGGGTGACGTACGTGATCGCCCTTCCCTGCGTGGACGTCAAGGACCGCGCCTGCATCGACGAGTGTCCGGTGGACTGCATCTACGAGGGTGACCGTTCGCTGTACATCCACCCCGACGAGTGCGTCGACTGCGGTGCGTGCGAGCCGGTCTGCCCGGTCGAGGCGATCTACTACGAGGACGACCTGCCCGACGAGTGGCAGGACTATTAC
>NZ_JBQCIP010000033.1:0-12689 GCF_051953575.1 Microbacterium sp. | reverse complement strand
CCGACAGCACGATCGAGCCGATCAGACGCTGGCGCAGGCTCGTGAGCTCGGGGTCCGCCGGTTCGCCGACGGCGGGGTCGTCCGCAGCGGCAGCCGGGGGAGCGGGCACGACGGCGGTGTAGCCGGTCTTGACGACCTCGTCGATGAGAGCCTGCGGGTCGATGCCCGCCGGGGCGCTCACGACCGCCTTCTCGGTGGCGTAGTTGACGGATGCCTCGACCCCGTCCATCCGGTTCAGGCGCTTCTCGATCCGCGCGGCGCACGAGGCGCACGTCATCCCGCCGATCTCGAGCTCGATCCGGGCGGCGGGGGCCGAGGCGCCGCTCACGCGCGGACCGCGCTGTAGCCGGCCTCGTCGACAGCGGCGATGACGGCGTCGTCGGCCAGTTCCGCCGTCGAGACGATACGCAGCGTGCCTGCTGCCGCACTCACCTGCACGTCCTCGACGCCGGCGAGCTTGGACACCTCGCTGCGCACGGATGCCTCGCAGTGCCCGCAGCTCATCCCGGTCACCTTGTACTCGACAGTGCTGTTCTCGAACCCGGCCATGTCGCCGCCTTTCTCGTGGAGTTCCAGGATACCCCTGAGGGGTACCACTCACCCCAGCATATACCGGGAGGGGGTATCAGGGGTCGGAGCGCCGATATCCGATCGAAATCCCCCGGTCGCGCCCGTTACACATCGTTAACGAACGGCAACATTCGTGAACGCTTGTCGCGGTTAGGTTTGTCGCATTGGGGCGGCGCCCGAGTCGTTCCCCCGATCACCTATAACAAGGAGCAACATGAGCGTCTTCACCCGCTCGCGCGGATCTGCCCTTCTCGGCGGCATCGCGCTCGTCGGCGCCAGCGCCCTCGTCCTCGCCGGCTGCGCCTCTGGCGGCGGCAACGAGGGGGACGGCGACGGGTCGTCGCAGGAGGCTCGCGACCTCACCCTCAAGATCGGCACGATCCTGCCCCAGACGGGCAGCCTCGCGTACCTCGGCCCGCCCGAGGAGGCCGGTGTCGGTCTGGCGGTCGACGACGTCAACGAGGCCGCCAAGGGCATCACGATCGGCGACATCGTGTGGGGCGACTCGGGTGACACCGACAACAAGGCCTACGCCACGACGATCCAGAAGCTGATCTCCGAGAAGGTGACCGCCGCCATCGGCGCCGCCTCGTCGGGTGTGACGAAGCTGTTCCTCGACGACGCGGTCGCGGCAGGCATCCTCACGTTCTCGCCGGCGAACACCTCGCTCGACTTCACCAACTGGGACGACAACAACCTCTACTGGCGCACGGCCCCGGCCGACACGCTCCAGGGCGAGGTGCTCGGCAACCTGGTGGGCGAGGACGGACACAAGAACGTGGCCGTCATCTACCAGAACGACTCCTACGGAACGGGCCTCAACAAGACGTTCCAGGACACGTTCAAGAGCACGGGTGGTGAGATCGTCGCCGAGCAGTCCTACAACACCGGTGACACCAACTTCGACGCCCAGATCTCGGCCGTCCTCGCGTCGAACCCCGACGCGATCGCCCTGATCACGTTCGACGAGATCTACACGATCGGTCCGGCGCTGCTCGCAGCGGGCTACCCGGCCAAGGACCTGTACCTCGTCGACGGCAACCTGAAGAACTTCGGCAAGGACGACAAGTGGCCCGCCGGAGTCAGCATGGAGGGTGCGAAGGGCACCACGCCCGCCGGCCCGGCCCCGGACGAGGAGTTCTACAAGCGGCTGAACGACTGGGCGGTCGCCGACGGCCGTCCTGAGATCGCCGACTACAGCTACGCGAACGAGGCGTACGACGCGATCGTGCTCATCTCGCTCGCCGCGCTGGCCGCGAACTCGTCCGACCCGGCCGACATCGCAGGCAAGCTGCAGGAGGTCTCGGGCGGATCGGGCGACGGCGAGAAGTGCACGTCGTTCGCCGACTGCGCCGACATCATCCTCGATGGCGGCACGGCCGACTACGACGGCTACTCGGGCCCGATCACGTTCGACGAGCACGGCGACCCGACGGACGCCACGATCGGCATCTTCCAGTACGGCGCCGACAACAATTACACGCGCATCGACCTGTAATCCAGGACGCAGCAACGAGGGCCCCGGAGCGATCCGGGGCCCTTCGTGTGCGTGCCGAAGGCGGGAGCGACGTGCCCGGCGGACGGATGCTCCCGAGGGCGCCGACCCCGGCGCCGGCGCGCCGAAAAGGACGAGGGGGTGGATGCCGCGGCATCCACCCCCTCGTCTCTCGCTGTTGCGGCGTCAGGCCGCCTCGGTGCCGAGGCTTCCCAGGTACAGGCCGATGACCTTGGGGTCGTTCAGCAGCTGCCGCCCGGTGCCCTCGTACGCGTCGCGTCCCTGGTCGAGCACATAGCCGCGGTCGCAGATCTGCAGGCAGCGACGGGCGTTCTGCTCGACCATGATCGTCGTGACGCCCGCCTTGTTGATGTCGGAGACGCGGATGAACGCGTCATCCTGGCGGACGGGGGAGAGGCCCGCGGACGGCTCGTCGAGCAGCAGCACCGACGGGTCCATCATGAGCGCGCGCGACATGGCCACCATCTGGCGCTCGCCGCCCGACAGCGACCCGGCGCGCTGGCCCAGGCGCTTGCCGAGCTCGGCGAAGATGCCTGTCACGAACTCGAGGCGCTCGGCGTACACCTTGGGGCGCTGGTAGAGCCCCATCTGCAGGTTCTCGGCGATCGTGAGCGACGGGAAGACGTTGTTCGTCTGCGGCACGAAGCCGACACCGCGTTGCACGAGCCTGTCGGACTTCAGCCCGACCACGCTCTCGCCGTCGACCGTGATGTCGCCGCCGCGCACCTTGACCATGCCGAAGATCGCCTTCAGCAGCGTCGACTTGCCGGCACCGTTGGGGCCGATGATGCCGATCAGCTCGCCCTTGCGGGCGATCAGGTTGGCGCCGTTGATGATGTTGATGCCGGGCAGATAGCCCGCCGTGAGGTCCTTGACCTCGACGATGACCGTCTCGGTCTTCATACCCTCCACGCGGGCGGCTCCGGGATCGGGGACGGCCGATCCGGGAGTCCGGGGGTCTGGCGACGCATCGCTCACTTGCTCTCCTCCTCGGCTTCGGCGATCGAGGCCTCTTCGGCCTCTTTGATCTCTTCGAGCAGCTCCTCGGCGGACTCGTCGAGCTCGCCGGCGACGCGTCCGGTCACGACGCCGAGGTCGACGTCCTGGTGGCTGCCGAGGTACGCGTCGATGACCGCCTTGTCCTGCATGACCGTCTCGGGAGGGCCCTCGGCGACGACCTTGCCCTCGGCCATGACCACGACCCAGTCGGCGATGTGCCGCACCATGTGCATGTCGTGCTCGACGAAGAGCACGGTCATGCCGAGGTCCTTGAGGTCAAGGATGTGGTCGAGCAGCGACTCGGTGAGAGCTGGGTTCACACCGGCCATCGGCTCGTCGAGCATCACGAGGGTCGGGTCGCTCATGAGCGCTCGTGCCATCTCGAGCAGCTTGCGCTGACCGCCCGACAGCGAGGCGGCGTAGTCGTCGGCCTTCGCTTCGAGCTTGAAGCGCGCGAGGAGCTCCATGGCCTTGTCTTCGATGGCATCGTCCTGCTTGCGCCAGATCGCCGGGATGATGCTCGCCCAGAGGCTCTCGCCCTTCTGGCCGGTGGCTCCGAGTTTCATGTTCTCGAGCACCGTGAGCAGGGACAGCGCCTTCGTCAGCTGGAACGTGCGAACCTGGCCCATGCGGGCGACCTTGAACGAGGGGATGCCCGACAGCGACTTGCCGTCGAAGCTCCAGGTTCCCGAGTTGGGCTTGTCGAAGCCGCACAGCAGGTTGAACAGCGTCGTCTTGCCGGCGCCGTTGGGGCCGATGAGCGCGGTGATCGCGTGCCGGGGGATCTCCAGGTGCTGGACGTCGACGGCGGTCAGACCGCCGAAGTGACGGGTGACGTTGTCGATCACGAGCACGGGGTCGTTCTTGGGGACGCCGGGTGCGGCATCCCCCTTCGCGAGTCCCGCGGTCTTGGGGCGACGGATGCTGCCGGTCGGCGTCGTGACGGAGCCCGTGGCCGGCGCGGCCGGACCCTCGGGTGCGTCGGGCTGGTCGGCGGGCGGGGTGCTGGGCGGGTTACTTGACAAAGGTCAGCTCCCTCTTGTTTCCGAAGATGCCCTGCGGGCGGAAGATGACGATCAGCATGAGCGCGACGCCGACGAGGATGAACCGCAGGGTGGCCGCCTGCTGCGCGGTCATGGGCAGGATGTCGGCCTGGGCGAGCACGGGCAGCACGTTGTCGAGGAAGCCCATGATGACCCAGAAGATCACCGAGCCCACGACGGGGCCGAACACGGTCGCGGCGCCGCCGAGCAGCAGGATCGTCCAGATGAAGAACGTGAGGCTCGTCGTATAGGTGGCCGGGACCACCGCGGACGGGAGGGCGAACACGACGCCGCCGAGGGCTCCGAACACACCGCCGATCATGAGCGCCTGCATCTTGTACGAGAACACGTTCTTGCCGAGCGAGCGCACGGCGTCCTCGTCCTCGCGGATGCCCTTGAGCACGCGGCCCCACGGGCTGCGCATGATCGCCCACACGAGGTAGACGGCGATGCCGAGCAGGATGATGCCGAAGACGCGCACCCACAGCTGGTCGGAGGTCCACTGCCACGGCCCGAAGCCGTAGATGATCTGCTCGCCGTCAGCCCCTGTCTTGGGGAACGGGTTCGCCGCGCGGAACCCGGCATGGTAGCCGCCGAGTCCGTCCGCGGAGTTGGTGAACTCGTCGAACAGCTGCGTCGTCAGCAGCAGTCGCACGATCTCGGCGGCTGCGATGGTCACGATGGCGAGATAGTCCGCCCGCAGTCGCAGGGTCGGGATGCCGAGGATCAGGGCGAACACGACGGCTGCGGCGCAGCCGACGAGGATGCCGACCCACCAGGGCCAGCCGAAGCTCAGGATCGAGATGGCGTAGCCGTATGCGCCGAGGGCCATGAAGCCCGCCATGCCGAAGTTGAGCAGGCCGCCGAAGCCGAACTGCACGGCGAGGCCGGTCGCAGCGAGCGCGTAGGCGATGGTCTCCGGGCTGAAGACCCAGTAGGCGGTGTTGTTGAAGATCTGTCCCCAGTCCATGACTAGCCGAGCCTCTCTTTCCGGCCCAAGATGCCCTGGGGTCTCACGAGCAGGATCACGATCAGTGCGGCGAGCGCGCCGACGTACTTCATGTCCGGCGGGATCCAGAGGGTCGAGATCTCGACCAGGATGCCGACGATCAGCGAGCCGATCAGCGCGCCGAAGGCGGTGCCGAGTCCGCCGAGGGTGACCGCGGCGAAGATGAGCAGCAGCACCTGCGCGCCCATGTCCCACTTCACGCCGGGACGGAAGTAGGCCCACAGGACGCCGGCGATCGCGGCGAGCGTCGCTGCGAGGATCCAGACGATGCGGATCACGCGGTCGACGTTGATGCCGGATGCCGCGGCCAGGCCGGGGTTGTCGCTGATGGCGCGGGTGGCCTTGCCGATGCGCGTGCGCAGCAGCCAGAACGCGACGGCGGCGAGGAGGATGATGCTCGTGGCCATCGACACGATGTCGATCCACGACAGCGCGATCGGTCCGAACTTGATGTCGCGCGGGGCGCCGGCGTCGGGCAGCTGATAGGTGCCGCCGCCGATGAAGTACTGGAACACGTAGCGTCCGGCCAGTGACAGGCCGATGCTCACGATCATGAGCTGCACGAGCCCCAGGCCCTTGCGGCGCAGCGGTCTCCACAGCCCGGCGTCGAGGGACCAGCCGAGGGCGGCCCCGAAGACGAGGACGATCGGGATCGTCAGCCACATCGGGATCTGCAGCCACACGCCGAAGACGAGGGCGATCACGGCGCCGAAGGTCAGCATCTCGCCGTGCGCGAAGTTGCTGAGACCGGTGGTGCCGAAGATCAGCGAGACGCCGACGGAGGCCAGCGCCAGCAGCAGGCCGAAGTTGAGGCCGTTCATCAGGCGCTCGACCAGCTGGTCGATGAACGACGTCGTGACGCGTTCGCCCTCGCCGAGGAACAGGTTGACGATCTTCGACCCCGTGAGGCCGAACGTCACGTCGAATGACGCCGTCGTCCCCTGTTTCGGCTGGATGCCCTCAGGCAGCTGCGTGGGGTCGACGATGACCCCGTCCGGCAGCGTGTCCTCGTCCACCGTGAGCACGTAGTCGTCCTTCTCGGGCACGTACAGACGCCACTTGCCCTCGGCGTCGGTCACGGTCTCGGCTTTGAAGCCGCCGCCCTCGATGGTCATGGTGACGCCGGCCACGGGCGCGTCGTCATAGGTGATGATGCCGCCGAAGTAGAAGTCGGTCTTCTCCTGGTCGCCGCCCGGGGTGTCGGGCGCTTCGGCGGCGAAGGCGCCGCCCGGAGAGGACAGGAACACCATGCCTGCCGCCAGCAGCAGTCCGAAGAGCACGATGATCCAATGGCGACTTCTGGTCGCGGACGCAATCGTGGAACCCACAGAACCTCCAGTTCGCCACCACGCGGACACCGAAGCTCGGGTCGCATCGGCCGTGATGGCGACGCTACGACTGTAATGTGTCGCCGCTGTTTCGCCTACGGTCACTTGTGGATACGTGATGCGATCGAAATCGGACCGGACAACGGCCTCGCGCGCGCCCCCGCGCGTGCCGTTTATGCGGGAACAAAACCGTGCTCCCGGGCGCTTAGAATCGAGTACGGAGCGTCACAAGCGCGCCGGCCGTCGCCGTCCACACCCCCAACTGAACGCGCCGCGCGCGAGGAGACCCCATGGAGCACAACGACCCCTTCGGCTTCGTCGGACTGACCTACGACGATGTGCTGCTGCTGCCCGGCCACACCGACGTGATCCCGAGCGAGGCCGACACGTCGTCGCGGCTCACGCGGCGCATCACCGTGGCCACGCCGCTGGCCTCCGCCGCGATGGACACCGTCACCGAGGCGCGCCTCGCGATCGCGATCGCACGCGAGGGCGGCATCGGCATCATCCACCGCAACCTCTCCATCGAGGACCAGGCGTCGATGGTCGACCGCGTCAAGCGGAGCGAGTCCGGCATGATCACCGACCCGATCACGACCACGCCCGACGCGACGATCGAAGAGGTCGACGCGCTCTGCGCCCAGTACCGCATCTCGGGCCTGCCGGTCGTCGACGCCGACAACCATCTCGTGGGCATCGTGACCAACCGCGACATGCGCTTCGTGTCGGGCTTCGAGCGCCAGACCACGAAGGTCCGCGATGTCATGACGACGGAGAACCTCGTGACCGGCCGTGTCGGCATCAGCGCCGGCGAGGTCATCGCGCTGTTCGCCCAGCACCGCGTCGAGAAGCTGCCCCTCATCGACGAGGACGGCACCCTGGCGGGCCTCATCACCATCAAGGACTTCGACAAGAGCGAGAAGTACCCGCTGGCCACCAAGGACGAGCAGGGCCGCCTGCGCGTCGGCGCCGCCATCGGCTTCTTCGGCGACGCCTGGCAGCGTGCCGAGGCGCTCCGCGACGCGGGCGTCGACGTCGTCGTCGTCGACACGGCCAACGGGCAGTCCGCCGGCGTCATCGACATGGTGCGCCGCCTCAAGGGCGACGAGTCGTTCGCCCACATCGACATCATCGGCGGCAACGTCGCCACCCGCGAGGGCGCCCAGGCGCTCATCGACGCGGGCGTCGACGCCGTCAAGGTGGGCGTCGGCCCGGGCTCGATCTGCACCACGCGCGTCGTCGCCGGTGTCGGCGTGCCGCAGGTCACCGCGATCTACGAGGCGTCGCTCGCGGCCCGCGAGGCGGGCGTGCCCGTCATCGCCGACGGCGGTCTGCAGTACTCGGGCGACATCGCCAAGGCGCTCGTCGCCGGCGCCGACACCGTCATGCTCGGCTCGCTGCTCGCCGGCACCGACGAGTCGCCGGGCGAGATCGTCTTCCAGGGCGGCAAGCAGTTCAAGCAGTACCGCGGCATGGGTTCGCTCGGTGCGCTGCAGACGCGCGGCAAGAAGACGTCGTACTCGAAGGACCGCTACTTCCAGGCCGACGTCCCCTCGGACGACAAGCTGATCCCCGAGGGGATCGAGGGCCAGGTCGCCTACCGCGGCCCGGTGTCGGCGGTCGCGTACCAGCTCGTGGGAGGCCTGCGTCAGTCGATGTTCTACGTCGGCGCGCGCACGGTCGAAGAGCTCAAGGCCAAGGGCAAGTTCGTGCGCATCACCGCCGCAGGCCTGAAGGAGTCGCACCCCCACGACGTGCAGATCGTCGTCGAGGCCCCCAACTACAAGAAGTAGTCCCCGTCCGGGACGCAGAGCGGATGCCGTCACGCCCATCGGCGTGACGGCATCCGCTCTTCGCATCGCGGGGTCGTGCGCTCCGGCGCCGAACCGGATGCCGGCGTCAGGACAGCCGGAAGGGTGCGGCGGCTCGGGCGGAGTCGTCCGTCGCCAGGTCGGCGAGCACGGCGCCGACGGCCGGCGTGAATTTGAAGCCGTGGCCCGAGAACCCGGCGCCCACGACGATGCGGCCGCGCCGGTCGAGCACGAAGTCCTCGGTGTCGGTGGAGGTGTACGTGCAGCTGATGGGGACCGCGGTGCCGGGATCGAGTCCGGGGAACCACTCCGCGACATACTCCCGCAGCGCCGCGGCCTGCGCGGGCACCGGACGGTAGGTGCGCGCGTCGGGGTCGACGACAGGGCCCACCATGTGGAATCCGACCTTGACGCCCTCGCCGGGGGTCGGCATGCCGTAGACGTTGCCGATCGGCCCGCGCTGCGGGTCGACGAAGTGGTTGAACGACGGCCAGTCGCTGCCCGGTCCACGCGGCGTGAAGTGTGCGGGGCTCTCCTCGGTCACGGTAAGGCGGGGGAGCTTAAGGGAGCCGGGGAGGATGCCGGCGGTCCAGGCGCCCGCCGTCACGACGACCGTGTCGGCGACGACGTCGCGCCGCTCGCCGTCGGCCTCGATCGTGAGCCGCACGCCGTCGGGCGTCTCTTCGATCGACGCGACGCCGTGTTCGAACCGGACATCGGCGCCGTGCGACCGCGCCGCCCGCTCGAGCGCCTGCAGCGCCGCCGCGGCGCGCACGACGCCCGCATCAGGGGTGAACAGGACCCCGTCGTCGAACCGCATGCCGCGCCAGCGACGGGTGGCTTCGCCCGCGGTCAGGATCTCGGCGCGCTCGCCGCGGGCGAGCAGCGCGTCGTGCACGCCGGCGATGCGGCCGGGGTCGCCGTGCGTCACGAGACCGTGCAGGCGCAGGAGCGGTTCGCCCGTCGTGCGCGAGAGCTCGTCCCATTCGCTGCGCGCCAGGGTGAGCAGATCGAGATAGTGGGCGGCGCCGTACGCGTTGTTGAAGTTGCGGGTGGCGCCGTGCGACGCGCCGCGGGTGTGTCCCCGCCCGAACCGTTCGAGGGTCATGACGCGGTGCCCGCGCCGGCCGAGCTGCCAGGTGGTCGCCAGCCCCATCGCGCCCGCACCGACGACGACGAAGGGCACGTGCTCGGTCATGTGGTCTCCCGCGGTCGGGGCGCCACCCGGGCGGCGCCTTCGGGCAGGATGCCGCTCCGGGCGGCCGCGGCATCCGCTGTTCCATCCTCACCGAACGGCGCGGCGCGGGCCGCGCGATGACCGACTGTGACGCGGTGTCGCTACCCTGGCGCCATGATCCGGCAGCGACAGCATCCTCGGGCCACGCAGCGCACGACGCGCCTGGAGGCGTTCACCGACGGAGTGTTCGCCATCGCGGCGACACTGCTCGTCCTCGACCTCACGCAGCATTCGCTCGGCACGGTGACGTCGGACCCGCAGATGTGGGCCGCCCTGGCCGGCATGTGGGAGCTGTTCCTCAACTTCGCCCTGAGCTTCGTCCTGCTGTGCCTCATGTGGATGGTCCATGTTCAGCAGTTCGAGCACGTCGCCCGCGTCGACGCCACCACGATCTGGCTGAACAATGTGCGGCTGCTGTTCATCGTGCTCGTGCCGTTCGCGACGAACCTCACCACCGAGTACTCGGACTGGCTCGCCGGGCGCCTCGCGATGCCGGTGACCTTCTTCCTCGCGATCCTGTGCAGCTGGCTCCAGTGGGGGTGGGCGGTACGCAACCGCGACGTCTTGATCCCCGACATGAGCCGCGAGGATGCCGTCGCCTTCGGCCGCAGTTCGCTCAGCGCCCTCCTCATCGCGGCCGTCGTGGTGGTGCTCGCGCCGTGGATCGGGTCGCTGGCGTTCCTGCTGTTCCTGTTCGACGGCGTGTTGACGAGGCTGCTGCGGGGCCGCAACGACTGACGCCGGGATCGCCGCTGCGATCCCGGCGTCAGTCGGCGGGGAGAGGCCGGCGGTCAGACGCCGGCCGGCACGGGCTCGGCGGGTGCAGGCTCGGAGGCCTCTGAGCCCGCCGGCGTGACGGCATCCGTCCCCTTCCCGGCCGGCAGCCACAGTGCCACGATCGTCGCCGCGAACAGCACGGCGGCGCCGGTGAACACGGCAGGACGGGCGGCGTCGACGTACATGTCGGGCAGGAGCTCGCCCCCGGCTCCGACGAAGATCGCCGTCATGACGGCCGTGCCGAGGGCGACGCCGAGCTCGCGGACGGTCGAGTTGACGCCCGACGCCTTCGCGTGGTCGATGAGCCCGAGGGTCGCCAGCAGTGCGGTGGCGGACGGGGCGAACACCAGCGCCATGCCCACGCCGGCCATCACGAACGGCGCGATGAGCGTCGGGTAGTCGAGGTCGGTCGACATGACGGCGGCGATCCAGGTGAGCGCCGCCCCCTGGAGCGCCAGGCCCACCACGAGCAGGATGCGGGTGCCCACGCGGGGCGCCAGGATCCCGGCGATCGGGGCGATGAACATGGGCGCGAGCGTCCAGGGCGTCGTCTGCACGGCGGCTTCGAGCGGTGTGGAGCCCTGCACGACCTGCAGGTACTGGATCAGGATGAACACGGCGCCGAACGTTCCGAAGCTGAAGGCGAAGCCGACGATGTTGGTGATCGAGAACGACCGGTCGCGGAACAGGCGCAACGGCACCAGCGGCGCCTTCGCGCGCAGCTGCCAGACCAGGAACGCGGCCACGAGGACGGCGCCCAGCGCGATCTCGGCGATCACGCCCACCGAATCCCAGCCGTCGTCGTTGCCGCGCACGATCGCATGCACGAGTGCCAGCACACCGGCGGCGGCCAGTACGGCGCCGGGGACGTCGATGCGCGAGCGGGCGCCGAAGTCGTTGTTCAGCACGATGAGGGCGAGCGGGATGGCGATCAGTGCGACGGGCACATTGATCCAGAAGATGGCCTGCCAGTTCCAGCCCTCCATGATCGCTCCGCCCACCAGCGGCCCGACGGCGACGCCGAGTCCCGATACGCCGCCCCAGATGCCGATCGCGAGCGGGCGCCGCTCCTTCGGGACCGCGCCGCTGAGCAGCGCCAGCGACAGCGGCATGACGCCGGCCCCGCCGAGCCCCTGTACGGCTCGGGCGGCGATCAGCTGCCCGGGATCCGTGCTGAGCGCGGCGAGGACCGAGCCCAGGCCGAAGACGGCGATGCCGATCGCGAAGACGGTGCGGCGCCCGAACCGGTCGCCGAGCGCCGAGGCGATGAGGATCGAGCCCGCGAAGGCGAGCGTGTAGGCGTTGACGAACCACTGGAGCTCTTCGACACTCGCGCCCATCTCGCTGTGGAGGACGGGCAGCGCATTGGTCATGACGAGGTTGTCGAGGGTGGCCATGAACATCGGCAGGGATGCCGCGGCCACGATGAGGGCGAAGGGGCGCGTCCGTCGTGCGACGGCGGTGGGTGATCCAGCGGACATGGAGGGCTCCGGTTGTAATTGGATGATTACCTGCTACGGAGCAATGTAGTAATCGACTGATTACAAAGTCAAGTCATTCGCTGATAACCTTCGGATATGACTTCTTCGGCAATGGGCGACAGCGGCGTCGTCGCGCTCGACGACCCGATCGAGCCGGGCAGGCGGCTCTCGTCGGAGGAGCGGCGCCGGCAGATCCTCGTGGCGGCGCTCGCGGTGTTCGGCGCTCGCGGTTACGAGGGCGCGACGACCGATGAGGTCGCCCGCGCCGCGGGAGTGAGTCAGCCGTACGTCGTCCGGCTGTTCGGGTCGAAAGAGAACCTGTTCCTCGCGGCGATCGAGGAGGCGCTGGCCCGCATGCTCGCCAGCTTCCGGGCGGCGCTGGCCGACGAGGCCCCGCACGATCCCGACATCACGCCCGAGAAGGCGGCCGCCAAGCGCATCGGGCAGGCCTACGTCGACCTCATCGAGGTGCGCGGCCTGCACCAGACGCTCGCGCACGCGTACCTCCTGGGCAGCCACCCCGCGATCGGCGCGGCCGCGCGCAAGGGCTTCGCGACGGTCTGGCGGTTCTTCCGCGACGAGATGGGGCTCGACGCCGACGAGGCGCGGGCGTTCATGGCGGAGGGCATGCTCATCAGCACGATGATCGGCCTGCGGATCGTCGACGACTACGGCTCGGACCCGCAGATCACCGAGCTCTTCCGCTCGTGCTTCCCGAGCGAGCTCCCGCACGTGCTCGAGGTGCTCCCGCGCGGCGACGAGCGCTGGTAGCAGGCGGGATGCCGGCGGCCTGGCCGCCGTCGGGAGCCCGGCGTATCGTCGGGGGCATGTGCCGGAACATCCACACGCTCCACAACTTCGAGCCCGCCGCGACCTCCGAAGAGGTCCATGCCGCGGCCCTCCAGTACGTGCGCAAGA
>NZ_JBQCIP010000032.1:0-7567 GCF_051953575.1 Microbacterium sp. | reverse complement strand
CGCAAGAACATCATGTACATCGGCCTGGTGACCTCGGTGCTGACGTTCGTGCCGTTCATGCTGGTGCTGCCCGGCAAGATCGAGCCGGTCATCTTCCTGCTGGCGTCGCTCGTCCGCGTCGCGATGAGTGCGACGTACGCGCCCATCGCCGCGATCCTCGCTCAGATGTTCCGCCCGCAGGCCCGCTACACGTCGATCGCGCTGTCGTATGGCGTGGGCGCGGCCATCTGGGCCGGCTTCTCGCCCTGGTTCGCGACGATGCTCATCGCGTGGACCGGCAGCGTCTGGTCGGTCATCGCGATGTTCGTCGGCATGGCGCTGCTCGCGGGACTGTGCACGTGGCTGGCGCCGCAGCACTCCGACGAAGCACCGGTGACGGACTCGTTCACGCCGCGCACCGACACCACCACGGCCCGCACGATCTGAGGACCCGATGAGAAAGCTCGCCCCCTTCGACCGTCCCGTCCAGCGGACGCCGCGCCTGGTGACCGCCGCGGTGATCCACACGGTCGACACCGAGGACCGCACCGCCACCGCGATGCTCACCGACGACGGCCGGATCGTCGCGATCGGCACGGTGGAGGAATGCCGGGATGCCGCCCGCGCGGCCGGCATCGACCCCGAGGTCGTCGACCTCGGGGAGGCGGTGGTCGTTCCCGGGTTCGTCGACGCGCACGCGCACCCGCTCATGTACGGGCAGCTGATGACGTGGGTGGACTGCGGGCCCGAGAAGGCGGGCAGCATCCCCGAGATCGTGGCGCTGCTGAAGGCCGCCGCCGCCGAGCAGCCGGCGGGCCGCCCGGTTCGCGGCTACGGCTACGAGCACCGGAATCTCGCCGAGCAGCGGCATCCGACCCGGTTCGAATTGGACGAGGTCGCGACCGACCGCGAGGTGTACCTGATGAACGCGTCGGGGCACGGTGGTGTCGTGAACTCGTACACGTTCGCGCTCAACGGAGTGGACCGCGACACCCCGGATCCTGAGGGCGGCGAGATCTTCCGCGATGCGGACGGGGAGCTGACGGGTGAGATCTCGGATGCCGCATGCAACATGCTGACCGGGGTGCACGGCGTGAAGATCGGCCACCACGGCCCGAACTTCCACCTCGCGGACGAGCCGGAGGAGCACCTGCGGCAGTTGGATGCCGCGACGCAGCGCTTTCTCGCGGGCGGCGTGACGACGATCGGCGACGCGCAGGTGTCGCGGCGCGAGTTCGACATGTACCTGCGCCTCGCCGAGGCCGGACGCCTCGAGCTGCGCGTGTCGATGTACCTGCTGTCGCACCTGCTCGACGATGCCCTCGAGATGGGACTGGTCGGCCAGTTCGGCAACGCGCACCTGAGTTTCGCGGGCATCAAGCTGTACGCCGACGGCACGCTGGGCGGCTGGACTGCCTACTTCCCCGACGGCTACGTCGGCGACCCGTGCCGCACCGGCCAGCTGTACCACGAGCCGGCGGAGTATGCGGAGCTGATCCGCAAGGCGCACGCCGCCGGCCTGCAGACCGCGACCCATGCGCAGTCGCCGACGGCCATCGAGATGGTGGTGTCGGCGATCGAGGCGGCGCAGGCGGAGCGTCCCGACGACGACGCCCGCCATCGGATCGAGCACTGCGGGCTGCCGACGCCCGAGCAGATCGCCCGCATGGCCGCCGCCGGCATCCGTCCGGTCAATCAGCCCCAGCACTATTTCAACTGGGGCGAGGGCGTGGAGCAGGCGATCGGCACGCCGGGGGAGCGGTTCAACCCGCTCGGCGAGTTCGAGGCGGCAGGGGTGCCGTTCACCATCTCGTCGGACGCGCCGGTGGCAGAACCCATCCCGCTCGAGGCGATCCAGACGGCGGTTGCCCGGGTGACCCGGCGCGGGCACAAGCTCGGACCCGACGACCTGACCGTGTCGGCGGCGGCAGCCCTGCGGGCCCACACCTACGAGGGTGCGGTGTCACTCGGTCGCGAAGACGACCTGGGCTCGCTCGAAGCCGGCAAATACGCAGACTTCGTGGTGCTCGGCGGCGATCCGCTCGCCGTCGACGCGGCGGACATCTCGCAGATCCCGGTGCGGCAGACCTGGGTCGGCGGCGAACGCCGCTTCGCCGCGGTCCCGGCGGAGGCGACGGCACGATGAGCGGGCAGGCAGACGCCGCGGCGCCGTACGCCGACACGACCGGCCGGGCCGTGCTGGAGACGATCCGCGCCTACGGGGTGACAGCGGTGTTCGGCATCCCGGGAACGCACAATCTGGAGCTGTACCGGCCGCTCGCCGACCTCGGCATGCGCGTGGTCACGACGCGCCACGAGCAGGGCGCCGGGTACGGTGCGGACGGCTGGGCGCAGCAGACCGGGCTGCCCGGTGTCGTGATCACGACGTCGGGCCCGGGCCTGCAGAACGCGATGAGCGCCATCGGCACGGCGTTCTGCGAGTCCCGGCCGCTGCTGGTGCTCTCGCCGGGCGTCGCGCTCGGCGCCGAGTTCCGCGATGTGGGCACGCTGCACGAGACGAAGGATGCGACGGCGATGGTCGGCGCGATCGCGGAGTGGTCCCGTCGCGTGACGACCGGGGCGGATGCCGTCGACGCCGTGCACGACGCCTTCGCGCTGTTCCGCACCGCGCGGCCGCGTCCCGTGCACATCGAGATCCCGCTCGACGTGCTCGAGGCTCCCGCGGGCGTCCCCGCCGCGGCCCGGGTCGCGCGGCCCGCGCCCGCTCCCGCCGACGGTGACCCCGCGTCGCTGCGTGAGGCCGCGCGCCTGCTCGCCGGTGCCGAGCGGCCGGTCATCCTCGCCGGCGGCGGCGCGACCCGTGCCGGCCGGGCGGTCACCGCGCTCGCCGAGCGTCTGGGTGCGCCGGTCGTGACGACGCTCAACGGCAAGGCGACCGTCGACGAGCACCATCCGCTGTCGCTGGGGTCGAACCTGCGCCTGGCCGCCGCGCGCGCAGTGGCCGAGCACGCCGATGTGCTGCTCGTCCTCGGTTCGAAGCTCGGCGAGGCCGAGCTGTGGGCGCCGGCGCTCGACGCGCGCGGCGCCGTGATCCGCGTCGACGTCTCGGCCTCGCAGCTGCACAAGAACCTCGACGCGACCGTCGGCGTCGTGGGCGACTGCGGAGCGGTCGTCGAGCAGCTGCTCGCCCTGCTGCCCGACGCGCCGAGGCGGCACCCCGACCTCACGCGCGAGCACCTCGCCATCGCCGCCGAGATCGAGCACACCGCGCCCGACACGGTCGCGCTGGCCCAGACGATCGCGGCCGCGCTGCCGCACGACGCGATCGTCGCGGGCGACTCGTCCCAGATCGTGTACCTGGCGCTCGCGAACGTCCTGGCGCAGCCGCGCCCCCATTCCCTGCTGTACACGCCGACGTACGCGACGCTCGGGTACGGGCTCCCGGCGGCGATCGGCGCACGGGTCGCGCAGCCGGAGGACGGTCGCCCGGTCGTGGCGGTCGTCGGCGACGGGGCGCTCATGTTCTGCGTCAACGAGCTCGCCACGGCCGTCGAGCAGCGGCTCGACCTCACCGTCGTGTGCGTCGACAACGGCGGGTACGCCGAGATCAAGCAGAACGAGGTCGATCGCGGCATCCGTCCCGTCGGCGTCGACCTGGTGCAGCCGGACTGGGTCGCCCTCGCGAACGCCTTCGGCGCCACCGGCCGTCGCGCCGAGACCACGGCCGAGATCGCTCCCGCGATCGCCGCCGCGGTCTCCGCCGGCGGCGTGCAGCTCGTCCACATCCCGCAGAACGCCGGCGGGCAGCATCCTGCCGCCGCGTCCTTGAGCCCGAGAGGCGAATCATGACCGACCACCACGAGCCCGTCGGCCCCGTCGACGCCTCCGTCCACCCGCGTTACGCCGGCATCGCCACGTTCGCGCGGCTGCCGCGCATCGAGGACGTGCCGCGCGCCGACATCGCCGTCGTCGGCATCCCGTTCGACTCGGGCGTCAGCTTCCGCCCCGGTGCGCGCTTCGGCCCGTCGCACGTGCGCGAGTCCTCGCGGCTGCTGCGCCCGTACAACCCCGCCCAGGACGTGTCGCCGTTCGCCGCCGCGCAGGTCGTGGACGCCGGCGACATCCCCGCGAACCCGTTCGACATCGACGCGGCGGTGACCGAGATCGAGGCCGCCGCGACGGCTCTGGGCGACCGCGTCGAGCGCATCGTGACGGTCGGCGGCGACCACACCGTCGCCCTGCCGCTGCTGCGCGCGGTGACGAAGAAGCACGGTCCTGTCGCGGTGCTGCACTTCGACGCGCACCTCGACACGTGGGACACCTACTTCGGCGCTCCCGTGACGCACGGCACGCCGTTCCGCCGCGCGAGCGAAGAGGGGCTCATCGATCTCACCGCGAGCTGCCACGTCGGCACGCGCGGCCCGCTGTACTCCAAGCAGGACCTCGACGACGACGAGCGCCTCGGCTTCTCGATCGTGTCGAGCGTCGACATCGAGGTCGACGGGATCGAGGCGGCGATCGAGCGCGTGCGCCGCCGCATCGGCGACAGGCCGCTGTACATCTCGATCGACATCGACGTGCTCGACCCCGCCCACGCGCCGGGGACCGGGACCCCCGAGGCCGGCGGCATGACGAGCCGGGAACTGCTTCGGATGCTGCGCGCACTGGGCGACCGCAACGTCGTCGGGGCGGATGTGGTCGAGGTCTCGCCGGCCTACGACCACGCCCAGGTCACCGGCATCGCGGCGAGCCACGTGGTGTACGAGCTGGTGTCGCTGATGGCGGCGCAGCTCGACGCCGCGCGCTGATCCCTGAGCCGCGGTAGCGCGCGACTGCGAGGGTCGCAAGCCCCTCGGCGTGCGGGGGGCGTCGGGGCAGGCTGGCACCGATGCAGAGGAGGACGCCATGGATGATCGTGAAGACCACCTGAGCACAGAGGCGGCCCCGGTGGAGAATCCTGAGGCGCGCAGCGCTGACGTGGAGCACACCGCGACCAGCGACCACGACGTGATCCGCCGCTGGGCGGAGGATCGCCACGCCGTGCCCGCCACGGTGGAGGGCACGCAGGACTCGGGCCACGTGGGCGAGCTGCGGCTGGACTTCGACTTCGGCAACGACCTCGAAGAGCTGACGCAGGTCACGTGGGACGACTGGTTCGCCGCGTTCGACGAACGCGGGCTCGTGTTCGTGTACGCGCAGAGGCCGCGCCCCGACGGCTCGGTCTCGAACGAGTTCCACCTGGAGCCGGCGGGCACCACCGCACCCTGAGCGCGCCGAGCATCCCCCCGGTCGTGATGGGTGAGACTGGGGGATGCTTGCTGCGCCGATACGACGACGGATGCCGGCGGCCGCGCTGCTTGCGGGGGTCGTGGCCGCAGGTCTCTTGGTGCACGCCGCGCTGCCCGACTCGGCAGCCACCGACATCGCGGGCGACGCGCTGTATGCGGCCGCAGCGTACCTCGCGGTGGCGCTCATCGCTCCGGCGCTGCCGGTCCTCGCGGTCGGCGGGATCGCCGCGGCCTGGTGCGTGAGCGTCGAGCTCTTTCAGCTCACCGGGCTGCCGCTGGAGTGGGGAGCCCGGTTCGCACCCGTGATGCTCGTGCTCGGCACGGTGTTCGACGCCCGCGACATCCTGGTGTACGTGCTGACGATCGTGGTCCTCACGGCGGTGCACGTCCTGGTGCGGCACCGCCGCTGATCAGCCGCGGCTCCGACCCGAGGTTGCGGCATCCGCCGGCCCGCCCGACCGTGGACGCAGGGGGAGCGCGACCGCATGATGACGCGCGGATGCCATCACCCAGCCGGCGGCGCTGCCACCGGGCACGCCGGTGATCGTCACCCCCTAGGGCGCGTCGGGAGCTTCCGCGCGCGCCCGTGCCACCACGATGCCGCGCTGCGACGTCGGGAAGCGGTCGAGCATCGCCCGCAGCTCGTCGGCGTCGACGTCGGCGCCGAACGCCTCGGCGCCGGGCTCCAGCATGATGCCGGCTGCGAGTCCACCCGCGACCACGGGGTCGAAGCCGAGGTCGTCGACCAGGCGTGCGACGACGGCGAGGTCACCAGGGTCGTCTCCGGCGATCGCGATCGCCTGGCGGCCCTCGGCGCCGGCGGGCCGCGCCTCTTCGTCGATGTCGTGATAGCCCATGTGGTTGAAGGCCTTCACGACGCGCGCGTCCGGGAGGGCGCGCTGGACGATCTCGCTCGTCGACGTGCGCGGGTCGTTGAGGTCGTCGCGCAGCCCGTCGACCTCCCACCAGTAGTTCATCGCGTCGATGACGAGCTTGCCGCGCAGCTCGTCCACGGGCAGGCTCTGGTGCTTGCCGAGCGGGATCGCGAGCAGGACCGCATCCGCTTCGCGGGCGACGTCGGATGCCGCAGCCGCCGTCGCTCCCGGTGCCAGCACGTCGATGGTCAGAGCGATGCGCGCGGGGTCTCCCGAACCGGCGACGAGCACGCGGTAGCCGGCCGCCGCGGCGAGGCGGGCGACGATCGTGCCCACCTTTCCGGCGCCGAGGATGCCCAGCGTGCCGATGCGCTGAGCACCGGCGTCCCTTCCCTCGCCCGGTGCCGACTCCACGCGGGTCAGCGTATCGGTCGCGCCGGTCACGCCGGGACCGCCGCCTTCTCGGCCAGCAGTTCGCGCACCATCGGCACGACCTTCGAGCCGTACAGCTCGACTGCGCGCAGGCGGGCGCTCGCCGGCGTCGACCCCGACGTGTAGATCAGGTCGAAGCGGCCGACGTCGAGTCCGCTGATGGCGTTCGCGATCTTGCGGGCGACGGTCTCGGGCGAGCCGACGTACATCGAGCCGGTGCGCACCTCCTGCTCGAAGTGGCCGCGGCTGAGGGGCGGCCAGCCGCGCTGCGCGCCGATGCGGTCGTGCATGACCTTGTAGCGCGGCCAGACGATCTCGCGGGCCTCTTCGTCGGTGTCGGCGATGAAGCCGGGGGAGTGCATGCCGACGGGGAGCGGCGTGTGTCCGAACTGCTCCGACGCGCGGCGGTACAGGTCCACGTACGGCGAGAAGCGCCGGGGGTCGCCCCCGATGATGGCGAGCATCAAGGGCAGTCCGTAGTTCGCAGTGCGGACGACCGACTGCGGGGACCCGCCGACGCCGACCCACGTGCTGAGGTGCCCCGAGTCCGTCTTGGGGAAGACGTCCGCGTCGACGAGCGGCGCGCGGGTCGTGCCCTGCCAGGTGACGGGCTGCTCCTTGAGCAGTTCGGCGAACAGCGCGATCTTCTCCTCGAAGAGCACGTCGTAGTCGGCGAGGTCGTAGCCGAAGAGGGGGAACGACTCGGTGAACGAGCCGCGTCCGAGGATCACCTCGGCGCGGCCGTTCGACAGCGCGTCGACGGTCGCGAAGCGCTGGAAGACGCGCACGGGGTCGTCGGAGCTCAGCACGGTGACGCCCGAGCCGAGGCGGATGCGCTCGGTCTTCGTCGCGATGCCGGCCAGCACCGTCTCGGGGGCCGAGATCGCGTACTCGGGGCGGTGGTGCTCCCCGACGAGGAACACGTCCACGCCCAGCTCGTCGGCGAGGACGGCCTCGTCGACGACCTGGCGGATCGCCGCACCGTAGCTCAGCAGCTGCCCGTCGTCGCCCTCGGGGACGTCGCCGAAGGTG
>NZ_JBQCIP010000031.1:0-13787 GCF_051953575.1 Microbacterium sp. | reverse complement strand
GACAGCGCCCACGCGCCACGGCAGTGCCGCGGCATCCACTCATGCAATGCCGGAGGACGAGCAGTCCGAGCGCATCCATGGTTCGGATGCGTGGTGTGCAGCCCATCGGCTCCCTCCGCTCTCTCAGCGTCGGGATTCAGGCTAACGCACCCTGCAGGCACGAGGGCGGTGCGGACCGTGAACATCGCCTGGCGTGTCGAAGAACGATGCCCCGCACCATCGGCGCGGGGCATCGGTCTGCTGTGCAGGCTCAGGATCGAGCGTCAGCCGGCGTTGGCCTGCAGCCACGCCCACGGGTCGACGACCGAGCCGTTGATGTGGACCTCGAAGTGAAGGTGGCACGCCGTCGAGCTTCCGGTGCTGCCGACGAGGCCGATGAGCTGGCCGGCCTCGACCGTCTGCCCCACCGAGACCTGACGCGAGCCGTAGGTCATGTGGCCGTAGAGCGAGTTGACGCGCTGACCGCCGAGGACGTGATCGATCGACACGGCCACGCCGTAGCCGCCGTAGCTCTCCTGCGAGACCTTCACGACACCGGCCGCGGTGGCGTAGATGGGCGTGCCGCACGAGGTCAGCAGGTCCACGCCCTGGTGGTAGCCCGAGTCCCACAGCCCGCGGCCCTTGGTGAAGTTGGTGAGCGGCCAGCGCACCTCACCGGTGCCGGGCGAGATGAGCGCGATGTTGGCGCCGACGGATGCCGTCGACGCGCGCTTCGCCGCTTCGCGAGCACGCGCGGCCGCCGCTTCTGCGGCCTTCTTCTTGTCGATCTCTTCGGCGGTGGTCGCCGAGTAGCTGTCGCGCGACAGCTCGGTGCTCGCGGAATCGGATGCCGCGACGAACGTCTGCGCGTCGTCCATCGCCATCTGCTGCAGCGTCACGGGCTCTTCGCTGCTCTTGGCGGCGCCCGCGGCGAACGCGGGGAGGGCGACGGTCGCGACGAGGCCGCCGACCATGCTCAGGATGACGAGGCTCCGCAGCGGCTTGGTGATGCGGCCCTTCTTCGCGGCGGGCCGCGTGGACACCGACGTCGTCGGGGGCGCGGACTTCGAAGCTGTCACGGTGCCGCGCGAGCGATTCGCGGGAGCGGTCTGACGCGTGCGTGCACGACGGGTCTGCTGGGTCGCGTCGTGCTCGGGCGGGTTCGCGTGCGACTCGATCTCTTCAGCCAAACTGTCCTCCGGCGCCTCTGCGCCGGGGGCGCCTGGCTCGTCGGGTGTGCGTGAGGGCGCAGGCGTCGGGACACGTTGCGCGGATTTCACCGCGTGGACGACGAGCCGGAGAGGCGATCCACGCGGGGTCCGGTCGGCGGGCTTCTCGCCTGGTGGACTGTTCGAGGCTACCCGAAGGTCACGATTCTGTCACGCTACGCGCCTGGCAAACCTCTGAGTCAACGGGCCTCATCGACGAGGAAGATGTGCGAGGCGAGCTCGACGGGGAGCTCGAGCCCCTCGTCGCTGCCCTGCATCTGGACCAGGACGTACCCCTCGTTGAAGCGGTAGTCGCCGACGGCGCCCGGCACGACGCCGGCGCCCTTCAGCTGCTGCAGCAGCTCGGGATCGACCTGCGCGGGCTCGGCGAGGCGGCGCACGGTGCCGGTGATCGGCTGGCCGGCGTCGTTGAGACGGCGGACGAGGCCCACCACCCCCTGCTCGAACTGCGTCGCCGGCACATCACCCAGCTGGTCCAGGCCCGGGATGGGGTTGCCGTACGGCGACTCGGTGGGGTGACCCAGCAGCTCGACGAGGCGGCGCTCGACCTGCTCGCTCATGACGTGCTCCCACCGGCAGGCCTCTTCGTGAACGTACGCCCAGTCCAGGCCGATGACATCCGAGAGCAGGCGTTCGGCCAGGCGGTGCTTGCGCATGACGTCGACGGCCTTCTGGCGACCGGCGTCGGTGAGCTCGAGCGAACGGTCCTCCGACACGATGACCAGGCCGTCGCGCTCCATCCGGCCGATCGTCTGCGACACCGTCGGACCCGAGTGCCCGAGGCGCTCCGAGATGCGCGCGCGCAGCGGAACGATGTTCTCCTCTTCGAGCTCGAGGATCGTACGGAGGTACATCTCGGTGGTGTCGATCAGGTCTGTCATCGCGGTGTCCTCAGTTCTCAAGGGGCAAAGGACAGCCTATCCTCCGCACCGGACACCCAGGCCGTGCGCAGCGGCGTCACGCGGTCGGCGCCGACGCGGCGCGTCTCTAGAATCGACGCATGGCGCACATCGAGCTTCCCCGAGAGATCCTGCCCGCCGACGGACGCTTCGGGTGCGGCCCGTCGAAGATCATCCCCGCCCACCTCGACGCCCTCGCCGGGCGCGGTGCCGCCCTCATGGGCACGTCGCACCGCCAGGCGCCGGTCAAGGACCTCGTCGGCAGCGTCCGTTCGGGCCTGCGCGACCTGTTCCGCGTCCCCGCCGGCTACGAGATCATCCTCGGCAACGGCGGCTCGACCGCCTTCTGGGACGCCGCGTCGTTCGGCCTCATCGAGAAGCGTGCGCAGAACCTGGTCTTCGGCGAGTTCGGCGGCAAGTTCGCCAAGGCTGCCGGCGCACCGTGGCTCGAGGCCCCCGACGTGCGCGAGGTGCCCGCCGGCACCCGCACCGCCGCCGAGGCGGTCGAGGGCGTGGATGTCTACGCGTGGCCGCACAACGAGACCTCGACCGGCGTCTCGGCGCCCGTCCAGCGCGTGCACGGCGACGAGGGCGCCCTCACGGTGATCGATGCGACCAGCGCCGCTGGCGGCATCGACTTCTCGGTGCACGAGGCCGACGTGTACTACTTCGCGCCGCAGAAGAACCTCGGCTCGGACGGCGGCCTGTGGTTCGCGATCGTCTCGCCCGCGGCCATCGAGCGCATCGAGCGGATCGCCGCGTCGGGCCGCTACATCCCCGAATTCCTGAGCCTCAAGCAGGCCGTCGACAACTCGCGCCTGAACCAGACGCTCAACACCCCGGCGCTCGCGACGCTGTTCCTGTTGAACGAGCAGGTCGAGTGGATCACCGGCAACGGCGGCCTGCAGTGGGCCGACGCGCGCACGCGCGAGTCGTCGCAGGCGCTGTACGACTGGGCCGAGGCATCCTCGTTCGCGACGCCGTTCGTGGCGGACGCCGCCGACCGCTCCCCCGTGGTCGTGACGATCGACTTCGACGACGCCGTCGATGCGGCCGCCGTCGCCAAGAGCCTGCGCGCCAACGGGATCGTCGACACCGAGCCGTACCGCAAGCTCGGCCGCAACCAGCTGCGCATCGCGACGTTCGTCTCGATCGAGCCCGACGACGTGCGCCAGCTGATCCGCTGCATCGACTACACGGTCGAGCGTCTCGGCTGAGAAACCTGGGAGGGAGGGATGCCGGGCGCCCGGCATCCCTCGCCTCAGCCCTGGGCGCTCGGCGCCGGCTCTTCCAGCGGCGACGGCTGCGGGGCCAGCACCGCCGACACGATCGCCTCGATCGCGAACTCGGACGCGCGGGCCAGGTCGACGGCGTCGGGGTCGAGCAGCCACTGCACCTGAAGGCCGTCCATGACGGCGAGGATGCTGGCCGAGGCGAGGCCGACCGTCGCAGGCTCGGTCACCCCGCGTTCCGCGCAGACGACCTCGAAGGCGTGCGCCACCTCCGCACGGAGGGTGCGATAGCGCTTCTCGAAGAAGGGGCGGCCCGGGTGGTCGTCCGTCACGGACTCCGCCGAGAGCACCGCATAGGCCTGGACGATGCCGGCACGGTGCGCGTTGACGAACGCCGTGCGCACGAGGTGGCGGAACAGCGGCATGCCGTCGGGGATGTGCTGGCCCTCAAGGTCGGCGACGTCGGTGTCGTCGCGATGCTGGAGGACCTCGATGAGCAGCTGGTCCTTGGAACCGAAGTGATGCAGGATGCCGGCGTGGGTCATGCCCACCTGATCGGCGATGTCCTGGAGGGTGCCCGCCGCGAAGCCCTTGCTGCCGAACGTCTCGACCGCGGCGTCGAGGATGTCGCGCCGACGCGCAAGGGTCTCGGGTCGCGACCGCGGCTGTCGCCTTTGACCGGCCATCGTTGACCCCCTCTTCTCATCCGCTTCTCCGGGCGGACGAACCGGCGTGTGCGAGTTTATCGGCGGCCTCGCCGCGTCGCGGATGAAGCCTACTTGCAAAGATTACTTACTTGATTGTAAGTTGATCCGGCAATCACCCTGACGCCGTCGTCGACCCACCTCCGGGAGACACGACGTCGTGTTCACATCAAGGAGAAGCAATGAGGCTCAGAACAACCCTCGCCGCCGTGGGTGTCGCCGCGGCGCTGGTGCTCACCGGCTGCGCCGGTGGCAGCGGCAACAACGACGGCGACTCGTCGGGCGCGGCGCTCACCATCGCCAAGCCGGACGGTGCGATCACCACCGAGTCCCACAACCCCTACCTCGGCGACTCGTCCGCATCGAAGTACGGCTACGCGAAGGTCATCTTCGAGCCGCTCGCGCTCGTGAACCCCACCGGCGACCTCGGCACCACCCCGTGGCTGGCCGAGTCGGTCGAGTGGAACGACGACTACACCGAGCTGACCGTCGTGCCCCGCGCCGACGTCAAGTGGAGCGACGGCGAGGACTTCACCGCCGACGACATCGTCTTCACGTTCAACATGTACATCGACGGCAAGCTCAACGACACGTCGGCACTCAACCTCGAGAGCGCGACCTCGGACGGCGACAGCGTCGTGCTGAAGTTCAAGGAGTCGAAGTACACCGCGCAGGCGCGCGTGCTGCACACGCCGATCGTCCCGAAGCACATCTGGGAGAACATCGACGACCCCAACACCGACCCGCTGACCGGCGAGGGCATGGCCGTCGGCACCGGACCGTACGTGCTCGACAGCTGGACGACGGAGTCCGTGAACCTGAAGGCCAACCCCGACTACTGGGGCGGCGACCTGGCGGTCCCCGAGCTGCACTACGTGTCGTACGGCGACAACGCGGCGCTGACCACGGCGCTGGTCTCGGAGGAGGCGGACTGGGCGCAGGCGTTCATCCCGCAGATCCAGGACAGCTTCCTGGCCGCCGACGACGCCAACCACTTCCTGGCATCGCCGACCGCGGGCGCCGGCACGCTGTTCATGAACCTGCAGCAGAAGCCGTTCAACGACCCGGCCCTGCGTCAGGCGATCGCGTGGACGGTGGACCGTCAGGCCTACGTCGACGTGGCGCGCGAGGGCGCGAGCACGCCGATCTGGAGCGTCACGGGCCTCGGCGACCTGCTCGCCGACGAGATCGACGCCGAGTACGAGGGCGACGTCTACAGCGTCGACGTCGACAAGGCCAAGCAGATCCTCACGGACGCCGGCTACACGTGGAAGGACGACAAGCTGATCGACCCCGACGGCGAGGCGGTCTCGTTCTCGATCTCGGTCCCGGCCGGCTGGAGCGACTGGAACACCGAGCAGGCGCTCATCGCCGAGGAGCTCGGCGAGGGCCTGGGCATCGACGTCAAGGTCGACCAGCCGGACTGGGGCGGCTGGGATGCCGCACGCCAGGAGGGCACGTTCGACATGATCATCCACTGGCTGGAGGACACGGGCAACGCCTACGGCCTCTACACGTCCACGATGGACCCGAAGTGGATCGTCGACGGCAAGGCGCAGTTCAACTTCGGCCGCTACGACAACCCGGCCGTCACCGAGGCGCTCAACACCTACGCGAACACGTCGTCGGACGAGGAGCGCGCAGCCGCCGTCGCCGTCCTGGAGAAGGCGTTCGCGACGGACGTGCCGGCGATCCCGCTCGGCTCGCACCCGCTGCTGGGCGAGTTCAACACCCGCAACTACGTGGGCTGGCCCTCGGAGGACGACCAGTACGCTTCGGCTGACCCGACGCAGCCCGCGGTGGTCCAGATCCTGACGAAGCTGAAGCCCGCCAGCTGATCTGCGACGACAGGCGGGGCGGGTGCATCCCCATGCATCCGCCCCGCCTGCCACGTGAGGCCTCAAGAAAGCGAACCCCTGCACCGATGAACGACTCGCTGCTGTCCATCAACGACTTCTCCGTCGAATACGACGTCGATCCCCCCGTCGAAGCCGTCAAGCACGTCACCCTCGAACTCCGCCGCGGCGAGATCCTCGGCCTGGCCGGAGAGAGCGGATGCGGCAAGACCACCCTCGCCTACGGCGTCCAGCGCCTGCTCAAAGCCCCCGCCGTCATCACGAGCGGCTCCGTCATGTTCCACGACGCCTCCGGCGAGGACATCGACATCAACGCGCTCGACGTCGAAGAGATGCGCCGCTTCCGGTGGGACAAGATCTCCATGGTCTTCCAGGGCGCGATGAACGCGCTCAACCCGGTGGCCACGATCGGCTCGCAGCTCGAGGACGTGTTCGAGGTGCACCGGCCCGACATGTCGAGCTCCGAACGGCGGGATGCCGTCATCGAGCTGCTCGAGATCGTCAAGGTGGGCCGCCAGCGCTACCGCTCGTACCCGCACGAGCTGTCGGGCGGCATGCGCCAGCGCGTCATGATCGCCATGGCGCTCGCACTGCGCCCGCAGCTGATGGTGATGGACGAGCCGACCACCGCGCTCGACGTGCTCGTCCAGCGCGAGATCCTCCGCCAGATCTCCCAGCTGCGGCACGAGTTCGGCTTCTCCGTCATCTTCATCACCCACGACCTGCCGCTGCTCCTGGAGATCAGCGACCGGATCGCCATCATGCGCCGCGGCGAGATCGTCGAGCTCGACACCGCCGAGCGCATCTGGACCCAGCCCAAGGACGACTACACGAAGACCCTGCTGTCGTCCTTCCCGCGTCTCACGGCCGAGACGCGGCTCACCGCAGAGAGAGGGGTGGTCTCGCGATGACCGTCCTCGAATTCGACGGCGTCACGAAGGCGTACTCGGTACGCGGCGCCGGCCAGATCAAGGCCCTCGACGACGTGAGCTTCACGCTCGAGTCCGGCCAGATCATCGGTCTCGTCGGCCAGTCCGGAAGCGGCAAGTCGACCATCGCCAAGATCCTCACCCAGCTCGAGACCCCGACCAGCGGCGAGGTGCGCCTGGACGGCGTGCCGATCCCCCGTCGGGGCAAGGAGCTGCGGGCCTACCGCCAGAAGCTGCGCATGGTGTTCCAGGACCCCTTCGCGTCGCTGAACCCGTACCACACGATCCGCTACCACCTGGAGCGTCCGCTCCGCCTGGACCACATCGTCCCGCGCGACCAGGTCGACGACGAGGTGCGCAGGCTGCTGGAGCGCGTCCGCCTCGACGCCGGCGCCGTGATCGACCGGCGTCCGCACGAGCTGTCGGGCGGTCAGCGGCAGCGCGTCGCCATCGCCCGCGCCCTCGCCTCGCGACCGAACCTGCTCGTGGCCGACGAGCCCGTGTCGATGCTGGACGTGTCGATCCGCATGAGCGTGCTGACTCTCCTGTCGGACCTGCAGCACGAGCACGGCCTCGGCGTGCTCTACATCACGCACGACCTCGCCACCGCCCGCCACTTCAGCGACGAGATCATCGTGCTCAACCAGGGCCGCATCGTCGAACGCGGCACGGCGGACGACGTGATCCTCCGACCCCAGAACCCCTACACGCAGGAGCTGCGGGCCGCCTCACCCGACCCCGACAAGTTCTTCGCCTCTTCCGGCATCCTCGGAGGTGCACAGTGACCGCCATCGACTCGTCGCTGCCGACGCAGGAACCCGACGCCATCTCGGCAGGCACGACGGCCACGACCGCCGTCAAGGGACGCGGACGCATCCCCTGGCGCTTCCTCGGCAACCGGGCCGTGTTCTACCTGTTCACGCTGTGGGCGGCCATCACGATCAACTTCTTCGTGCCGCGCATGATGAAGGGCGACGCGGTCGACCAGTATCTGGCGCGCAACCGCAACGTGAGCCCCGAAGCGGCCGAAGCCCTGCGGGCGCTGCTCGGCCTCGACACCGACAAGTCGCTCCTGCAGCAGTACTTCGAGTACTGGAACCTGTTGCTGCACGGCGACCTCGGCGTCTCGCTCCTGCACGGCCTGCGGCCGGTGACCGAGGTCATCAGCCAGGCGCTGCCGTGGACGGTCGGGCTCGTGGGCTTCGCCACCCTCGTGGCGTTCACGATCGGAACGGTCGGGGGCGCGATCGTCGGATGGCGCCGCGGCAGCCGCCTCGACGCCCTCATCCCGATCACCACGTTCCTGAGCACGATCCCGTACTTCTGGCTCGGGCTGCTCGCGATCGCCCTGTTCTCGGTGAACCTCGGATGGTTCCCGATCGGCAAGGCCTACGGCGTCGGCGTCACCCCCGAGTGGTCGCTCGAGTTCGTCGGCGAGGTCATCCATCACGGGTTCCTGCCCGCGACGACGATCATCATCGCCTCGCTCGGCGGCTGGATGCTCGGCATGCGCAACATGATGCTGACGGTGCTCGATGAGGACTACGTCATGGTGGCGCAGGCCAAGGGCATGCCCAACGACCGCGTGCTGTGGCGCTACGCCGCCCGCAACGCCGTGCTCCCCCAGATCCAGAGCTTCGCGCTCTCGCTCGGCTTCATCGTCGGAGGCACGATCGTGATGGAGATGGTGTTCAGCTACCCGGGCGTCGGAAAGCTGCTGCTGGATGCCACCAACGCGAAGGACTACGCGCTCATGCAGGGGGTGTTCCTGGTGATCACGCTCTCTGTGCTCCTGGCGAACCTGCTGGCCGACGTCGCCTACGCCTTCCTCGACCCGCGCACCCGCCAGACGGAGGCCTGAGCCATGACCGCAGTCAACGACCGCACCGAACTGAACGACGGCACCGGACCGCGGCAGGCCGGCGTTCCGGCCACCGCGACCGTCCGCACGCCGCAGGCGACGGCATCCGCTCCCCCCAAGAAGCCGACCTTCTGGTCGAAGCTCGGCTCGGCGTTCGCGATGTTCCGCAATCCGAAGTCGATCGCCGGCCTGTCGATCCTCGGGTTCTTCGTGCTCGTGGCGATCTTCGCCGACGTGCTGGCGCCGTATCCGCCCACCCGCATCGACAACACGGCGCGCTTCCAGCCGCCGTCGGCCGCGCACTGGCTGGGGACGACCCACATCGGCGAGGACGTGCTGAGCCAGGTGATCCACGGCACCCGCGGGGTGATCGTGGTCGGCTTCCTCGCCGCGATCATCGCGACGATCATCGCGATCGTCATCGGCGTGATCTCGGGCTACCTCAGCGGGTGGCGCAGCGAGAGCCTGTCGGCGCTCACCAACGTGTTCCTCGTCATCCCGGGCCTTCCGCTGATCATCATCGTCGCCTCGATGTTCGACGACCCGCCGCTGATCCTGATCGCCCTCGTGCTCGGACTCATCGGCTGGGCGTGGGGGGCGCGCGTGCTGCGGGCGCAGACGATGTCGCTGCGTACCCGCGACTTCATCCAGGCCGCGCGCGCCAACGGCGAGCCGATGCGACGGATCATCACCGTCGAGATGCTGCCCAACCTGATGGCGCTCATCGCCGCGAGCTTCGTCGGCACGGTGACGGCCGCGATCCTCGGGCTCACCACGCTGTCGTACATCGGCGTGATCCCGGTCACGACGTACAACTGGGGCACGATCCTCAACTGGGCGAGCGCGCAGGGCGCGTTCCGCCAGAACCAGTGGTGGTGGTACCTGCCCCCCGGGCTGTGCATCGCGGCGATCGGCGTCGCGCTGTCGCTCATCAACTTCGGCATCGACGAATACGTCAACCCGCGCCTGCGGTCTGCCGGCGAGCGCGCCCGCGCCATGAAGAAGAAGGGCATGAACGTGAACGACACCGTCACGGTCGTGCGCACGAACAGAAAGACCCAGGAGAACGCGTGACCACCGCGACCATCCCGAATTACCTCGACGAGACGCTCCCGGTCGCCGACCGCATCGCAGACCTGCTCGGCCGCATGACGGTCGAAGAGAAGGTCGGGCAGATGATGCAGCTCGATGCGCGCGACGACCTCGAAGACCACGTGCTGCGCAAGCACGTCGGCTCGATCCTGCACACGTCTCCCGAGCGCGTGCTGCGCGCCCGTGAGCTGACGCTGCAGACGCGGCTGCAGATCCCGCTGCTGGTCGGCGAGGACTGCATCCACGGCCACTCGTTCTGGGAGGGGGCCACCATCTTCCCGACGCAGCTGGGCATGGCGGCCTCGTGGGACGCCGACCTCGTCGAGAAGGTCGCGCGTGCGACCGCCGTCGAGGTCGCGGCCACCGGCATCCACTGGACGTTCTCTCCCGTGCTGTGCATCGCACGGGACCTGCGCTGGGGACGCGTCGACGAGACGTTCGGCGAGGACCCGCTGCTGATCGGCGAGCTCGCCTCGGCGATGGTGCGCGGCTACCAGGGCCACGGGCTGTCCGACCCGACGGCGATCCTCGCGACCGCGAAGCACTTCGCCGGGTACTCCGAGACGCAGGGCGGCCGCGACGCCAGCGAGGCCGACCTGTCGCGCCGCAAGCTGCGCTCGTGGTTCCTGCCGCCGTTCGAGCGCGTCGCACGGGAGGGATGCCGCACCTTCATGATCGGCTACCAGACCACCGACGGCGTGCCGATCACGATCAACGACTGGCTGCTCAACGACGTGCTCCGCGGTGAGTGGGGGTACACCGGCACCCTCATCACCGACTGGGACAACGTCGGCCGCATGGTCTGGGAGCAGCAGGTGCAGCCCGACTACGCGCACGCCGCCGCGGCCGCCGTGAACGCCGGCAACGACATGATCATGACGACGCCGGGCTTCTTCCAGGGTGCCCTCGACGCGATCGAGCAGGGTCTGCTCACCGAGGAGGCGCTGGACCGCGCCGTCTCGCGCATCCTCCTGCTCAAGTTCGAGTTCGGCCTCTTCGCTGACCCGCGCCTGCCCGACGAGGCCCGCATCGCGAGCGAGATCGCCACCGCCGAGCACCGCGACCTGAACCTCGAACTCACGCGCCGCTCGCTGGTGCTGCTGCACAACGACGGCCTGCTGCCGCTGGACGGCGGATACTCGGCGGATGCCGGCGGCCGCGCGCTCCCGGGCGACGCCGGAGCCCGCCGCGTCGCCGTGATCGGCCCGCTGGCCGACGACGCCCAGACGCAGCTCGGCGACTGGGCAGGCGGCTCGGGTCAGGCCGGGTGGCTGGACGGTCAGCCGCGCGACATGATCACGACGGTGCTCGACGGGTTCCGCTCGTTCGCGCCCGCCGACTGGACGGTGACCCACGCGCGCGGCGCGGACGTGCTGACGCTCGAAGAGGATCCGGCCGGCGCGTTCTTCCCGGACGGCCAGCCGCGCCCGCAGATCGTGGTGCCCTCGCCGCCCGACGAGGCGCTCATCGCCGAGGCGGTCGCCGCCGCGCAGGCGTCCGACGTCGCCGTCGTGGTCGTGGGCGACGTGATCGAGCTCGTGGGCGAAGGCCGCTCGACGGCGACCCTCGACCTCATCGGCGGGCAGATCGCCCTGATCGACGCACTGGCGGATGCCGGCACGCCGTTCGTGATCGTGCTCATGGCGTCCAAGCCCCTCGTTCTGCCGCCGTCGGCGCAGCGCGCCTCCGCGGTGATCTGGGCGGCCTCCCCCGGCATGGAGGGCGGCCGCGCGATCGCCGAGCTCGCGCTCGGGCTCATCGAGCCGAGCGGACGTCTGCCGATCTCGTTCGCCCGCCACGTCGGACAGCTGCCGATCTTCTACAACCAGATCCGCGGCCAGCACGGCGACCGCTACGCCGATCTCACGCAGTCCCCCGCGTGGGCGTTCGGCGAGGGCCTGTCGTACACGACGGTCGAGTACGACCGGCTGCGGATCGTCGACACCGAGCTCGGCCACGACGACACCGTCCGTGCGACGGTCGAGCTGCGCAACACCGGCACGCGCCCCGCGCACGAGGTCGTCCAGGTGTACGTCCGCGACGTCGTGACGTCGGTCAGCTGGGCCGAGAAGGAGCTGAAGGCGTTCCGCCACGTCGACCTGGAACCGGGTCAGATCGTGACGGTCGAGCTGTCGGTCCCGGTCGCGGAGTGCACGATCGTGGATGCCGCCGGCCGGCGCATCGTGGAACCCGGCGAGTTCGATCTGCTCGTCGGCCCGTCGTCACGCGAAGAGGCGTTGCTGGACGCCCGATTCCGCGTGGCCTCCCCCGACCCGAAGGCGGTCCAGCACCCCTGAGGGACGGCGAAAGGGCGGTCCTCTGCGCGCTGCGGGCGCGGAGGACCGCCCTTTCGGATTCCGGTCGCGGTTCAGGACGCGTCGTGACGCTCTTCGTCGGAGTCTTCGTCGTCTTCGTCGTCTTCGTCGTCTTCGGAGTCGTCGTCGTCCTCGTCGTCGTCGGACTCGTCCTCGTCGGACTCGTCCTCGTCCTCGTCCTCGTCCGCGGATGCGTCGAGAACGTCGATGTCGACACCGTCGACATCGCCGGCGTGGAGGATCGGGGACCCGTCGTCGTCGAAGTCGGCGGCATCGAGATCGTCGACGTCATCGAGCTCATCAGAGACGTCGTCGTCTTCGTCCGCGTCGTCGTCGGCGTGCGCCGCCTCGGCGAGTGCGGCCTGTGCGGCGTGGTACTCGGACAGGCGCACCGCCCACGGCACCCAGTCGGGGGCGAGCAGGGCTCCGTCGCCGGGGAGCAGCTCGACCTCGAGGACCGTGGGCTCTGACCCCTCGACGCGGGCGAGGCTCACCGTCCAGAACCAGCCGGGATACCCGGGCAGCCGGTTGGCGAACCGCAGCGACACGACGCCGTCGGGCTCGACGCGGTAATCGGCGGGCTCGCCGATCGATGCCTCCGTCGTGATCTCGCGCAGGGCGGCCAGGGCCAGATCGTGCGCCTCGAAGAGCGACGGATCGGGCTCGACCGCGACGACCTCGGCTTCGGCTTCGGCGTCCGCATCGGCCGCCTCGTCCACGAGATCGACCAGCAGGGCGTCGAGCACCCCCGCCTCGACCTCGACGACCTCGACGTCGACCTCCACCGTCACGTCGGCCTCGGGCGTCTCATCGGCCGCGGCGACGGCATCCACCGTCCCTTCGGGGGCGACGGAGTCGCCGTCGTCGGCGAAGGCGTCGGCCGTCGGATCAGGCGTCGAGTTCATCGGCGACCTTGCGCAGAACCGCAGCGACCTTGCTCGCGTGCGCGCCGCTGGGGTAGCGGCCGCGACGCAGGTCGCCGCCGATGCCGTCGAGGAGCTTCACGAGGTCCTCGATGATGATGGCCATGTCGTCGGCGGGCTTGCGCGAACGCTTCGCGAGACTCACCGGGGCGTCGAGCACGCGCACCGAGAGCGCCTGCGGGCCGCGCTTGCCGTCGGCGACGCCGAACTCGAGCCGCGTGCCCGTCTTGGGCGCGGGCGTGCCGGCGGGCAGGGCGGTGGCGTGCAGGAAGACGTCCTGACCGTCGTCCGAAGAGATGAAGCCGAACCCCTTCTCCTCGTCGTAGAACCTGACCTTGCCGGTGGGCATCGCGAACCTCGCTGAATAGGGTGCCGCGCGGAATCCCGCGGGCGAAACAGTGCATGACGAATGCGGGGGTCGTGCAACCCCCACGCCTCAAGCCTAGTCGCACCGGTACCCAGGGACGCGTCCGGACGACCGGAATCCCTGATCGTGACGGGTAGGCTGGAGCGGATGAGCACGAAACCCGACGGCGACGTCCCCGTACGCCGCATCGACCGCATCCTGGCCTTCATGTCGCTGGGCCTGCTGGCACTGTCGATCGTGTGCTTCTTCGCGATCATGATCGCCTCTTCCGCGGGCGCGAAGATGGACACCGGCATCTGGCCGCTCGTCGGCGTCCTCGTATACTTCGCCCCTATCGTCGCCTTCGCGATGCTGCTCGCCGTGCTCATCATGAGCTTCGTGCGGAGGGCTCGGGCGAACCG
>NZ_JBQCIP010000030.1:0-30859 GCF_051953575.1 Microbacterium sp. | reverse complement strand
GTCGGGCCCTCGGGCCCGACCGGCTTCGCCGCGCACACCGTCCCCGACTCAGGAGCACCCATGTCCCGCGTCCCGATCTCGGTCCTCGATCTGTCGCCGTTCGGCACCGGACAGACCCCTGCCGACGGCCTGCGGGCCAGCATCGAGCTGGCGCAGGCCGCCGAACGCCTCGGCTACCGGCGGTACTGGGCGGCCGAGCACCATTTCAATCCGGGGATCGCGGGGGCCGCGCCCCACGTGCTGCTGGCCGCGGTCGCCGCAGCGACCCGGAGCATCCGCATCGGCACCGCCGCGACCATCATCGGCAACTACTCCCCCGCGCAGGTCGCCGAGGCCGCGGGGGTCGTCGCCCAGCTGCATCCTGGGCGCTTCGATCTGGGCATCGGCCGGTCGGGATCTCGCGGCGCGCCGCAGACCTCGGCCGCCACGCCGCACGACCGCGTCGTCGACGGGCTGCTCCTCCCCGCCGCGCGTCCGTTCGCCGGGTTCGGCTCCGAGCGCTTCATCGTCCAGGCCCGCCTGCTCGGTCGCAGCGAGGCCGACGGCGAGCGGTTCGCCGACGACGTGGCAGACATCCTCTCCTTCTTCGACGGCACGTACACCCCGCCGGAGAACCTGCCGATACATGTCACGCCCGCCGAGGGAGCCGATGTCACGGTGTGGATCCACGGCTCGACAGCCGGGCCGAGCGCCAGGCTCGCGGGCGAGCTCGGTCTGCCGTTCGGTGCGAACTACCACGTCGCCCCGGGATTCGTGCTCGACGCGATCGCGGAGTACCGCGCCGCCTTCCGGCCTGGGCGCGTCCCCCGGCCGTACGTCATCGTCTCGGTCGACGCCGTGGTCGCCGAGACGGATGCCGGAGCCCGCCGCCTCGCCGCGGGTTACGGTCGATGGGTGCACAGCATCCGCGCCGGCCAGGGCGCCGTCCCCTTCCCCTCACCCGAAGAGGCGGCCGCCCATCCCCTCGCCGATGAGGAGCTCGCTGTCGTCCGCGACCGTCTGGACACGCAGTTCACCGGGTCGCCCGAGACGGTCGTGGAGCGCCTCGAGACCCTGCAGCGCGTGACCGGCGCGGACGAGCTGCTGGTCACCACGGTCACGCACGACCCGGCCGACCGGCTGCGCTCCTACGAGCTTCTGGCCGGGGCGTGGGGCGCACACCCCGCCGAGGAGGAGCCCGCGACGGCATCCGTCCCGTCCGCCGCCACACGCGGCTGGAGCATCCGGCTCGTGCGCACCGAGGAGTACGGGCGGGCCGGCGAGGTGACCGCGCAGGCGTACCTGTCGAGCTACGGCGAGCTCTCGGATCAGTACATCGCCTCGCTGCGCGACGTGGCCGGACGCGTGCGATCGGGTGACGTGTGGGTCGCCGCCGACGACGCCGGCGAGATCCTCGGCACCGTCTGGGTCTCGCGCCCCAACCGCCCGCTCGCCGACATCGCCCGGCCCGGCGAGACCGACTTCCGGCAGCTGGCCGTCGCGCCCGCCGCCCGCGGGCGCGGCATCGGCGAAGCCCTCACCCGCCATGTGATCGCGCTGGCCCGCGAGCGCGGTTCGCACCGCGTCGTGATGAACAGCGGGCCCGAGATGGTGGGCGCGCACGCCCTCTACGCGAAGCTGGGATTCCGGCGGCTCCCCGAGCGGGAGGGCCTCACGGAGGTCGAGCCCGGCAGGTTCATCGAGCTGCTGTCGTTCGGCTACGACCTGGCCCCGGAGCCGGCCGCGGCCCCGCCGCAGGACCGCGCCTGGACGCTGGAGACGGTGGAATGGGACGATCCGCGTGCGTCGGCACTGCGGCAGGAGATGGATGCGGAGGTCTCGCCCCGGTACGCCGATCGGCTCGCCGCTGCCGTCGCCGACCTCGGCGACGAGGCGCAGCAGACCTTCGCGGTGCACCCCGAGACCATCGTGGCCACGGTCCTCGTGGTCGACGAGACCGGCGACGCGGTCGGTCACGCGGCACTGCGGGACCTCGCCCACGACGGCACGCGCGACCTGGAGGTCAAGCGCGTGTTCGTGAAGCCTCGCGCCCGGGGCATCGGCGCCAGTCGCGCATTGCTGGCCGAGCTGGAGCGCATCGCCCGGCGTCGCGGCGCAGGCCGGCTGATCCTGCAGACCGGCGACCGCCAGCACGACGCCGTCGCGCTCTACGAGCGGATCGGCTACCGGCCGATCCCGATCTTCGAGCCCTACCGCGCGTTCGCCTTCTCGCAGTGCTTCGAGAAGCAGCTCGCGCCGGCCTCGTGACCGCGCGACCGGTGGGCGGGCCCGTAGCGGCGCCATGACCACCACACCCGTGCATCAGCCAGGTGCGAGCGACATCACACGCCGGCCGGCGTGCGCGTCGGCGGTCGACCCACCGGTGTGACGGCATCCCTGCTCCCCGCCCGCTGGAACGCCGGATCGAACGAGGCGACCACCGCGATCAGGGAGCCCAGGGCGCACGTGGCGAGCGCCGCCTGCAGCGTCGCAGCCAGCCGAGGACGAAGGCGGCCACGATCAGCGGCAGCGGCGTCAGCAGCACGAGACGCCAGGCCGTGTCGGCTCCCACGGCGCCCAGCAGCACCGCGGCCAGCACCGGTCCGAGCACGCCCGCCAGTCCCCCGACCGCGGTGTAGGCGGCGAGCGCCCGCAACCGGGCGGCTCCGGCGAAGAGGTCCTGGATGACCCCGAGCACCTGGGCGCTGATGATGCCGGCGCCGAGGCCCTGCACGAACCGTGCGGCCACCAGCACCGCGACCGTCGGTGCCGTGACGGCGGCCGCCCCGCCTGCGAGGAACACGGCGAGGCCCGCGAGGAACAGCCGACGCCGACCGTAGACGTCGCCGAGCCGCCCGGACGGGATGAGTCCGAGCCCGAAGGTCAGCGAGAAGGACGCCAGCAGCCACTGCACTCCGGCCGTCGACCCCCCGAGCGAGGAGCTCACAGCCGGGGCGGCATACGTGATGACGGTCGCATCGAACAGCGTGGCGAATCCGGCCGCGAGGCATGCCCAGAGCGCGGGCCGCGCGCGGGGTGGCCGCGCGGCGCCCGGGCTCTCGGAGCTCATGCGGCCGCGAGCTCCCGCGTGCGCTTTCCGAGCGGATCGGCTTCCGTCCAGAGGGTGGTCGGGAACTCGCGGCGCAGCACGGGCGCCACCTCGAGGGCGAACCGCTCCAGGATCTCGAGCTGGCGCGCGAACGGCACCGTCGTCGGCAGGCTGATCGACTGCAGATCATGTCCGAGCCGGCCGTGGAACCGGGCGATCTTGTCGATCACCTGCTGCGGCGTCCCCACCAGCGCCGGCCCCTCGGCCACGGCGTGCTCGATGTCGCGGAACGGGGTGTTGTTGCCCGGCACGTTCGTGGCCGCGACGATCGCGTTGTACACCGGCCCGTACTCGCGGATCGCCTCCTGCGTGGTGTCGGCGATGAACAGCGCGCCGGAGCCGGCCGCCACGAACGACGCCGCGGGGTCGTGGCCGTGCCGCGAGTACTCGGCGCGGTAGTGGTCCACCAGCACGCCGTAGTTCTCCAGCGGCTGGATCGCGTTCGCACTGAACAGCGGGTCGCCGTGTCGCGCGGCGAGCCCCGCCGAGAACAGCGTCGTGGCCGAGCCGTGCCAGACGCGGGGCGAGCCGTCGAACGGCCGGGGCAGCGTCGTGACCCCCGACAGCGGTCGCGTGAACTCGGTTCCGGGCCACGTGACGTCCTCCTCGCGCCACAGCGTGCGCAGCAGCTCGTACTTCTCGGCGAGCAGCTCCCACTGATCGTCGATGTCGAGACCGAACAGCGGGAACTGGGCCACCTCGTTGCCCTTGCCGATCGTGAGATCCAGCCGGCCGCGCGACAGCTGGTCGATCGTCGCGTAGTCCTCCGCGACGCGCACCGGGTCGAGCACCGAGAGGACGGTCACGCCGGAGTTGAGGCGGATGCAGCTCGTCTGCGCCGCGATCGCGCCGAGCAGCACCGTCGGGGACGACGAGATGAAGTGCCCGGCGTGCCGCTCGCCGATGGCGACGGCATCCAATCCCAGCTCTTCGGCGCGGATCGCCTGACGGAGGGTCTCGGCGAAGCGCTCCGACGGCGAGACCTGGCGACCCGTGAGCGGGTCCGCGCGGTAGGGCACGATGTCGAGCAGCTGGAACCTCATGCGCGCGCCTCCGGTGCGACGAGCGTCTCGTCGGAGCGCACGCGCGAGAGCGGCGTCTTCTCACCGGCCTCGATCCCGACGGGCAGGCGGTTGCCCGCCGGCGGAAGCGGACACGTCGCGAAGTCGGTGTACGCGCAGGGCAGGTTGACGGCACGGTTGAAGTCGATGACCGTCCAGCCGTCCGCATCCGGGGCGTCCACACTCACGGAGCGGTTCGCGGCATACGTCGTGAGCCCGCTCGTGGCGTCGGTGAAGAGCACGAGCAGGTCGCCCGGAGCCTTGCCATCGAACGCGATGAGGGTGAACTGCTCGCCGCGCCACGAGAACTCGAGCACGCCCGGCGCGTCGTAGACGTGCGTGAGGCCGTCGACGGCGGCGCCGACCTCGGTGGGCAGCGGCGCGTCGAAGGGCCGGAAGCGCGCCGCCACCCGCCACCGCGGGTTCGGGACGTAGGTGGGGGTGCCCGCGTAGTCGGCGAGGAACGGGTGGTCCGACCGCCGGGGGCGCAGGATCGTGTGTCCACCGCGCTGGGCGATCTCCACAGCGCCGGCGATGTCGCCGTCGCGGAACGTCGGCGTGATGCTGGTGCGCTCGGGCAGCTCGCCGAAGGCGTGACGCCCCGCGAGGGTCGCGCCGTCGAGGCTCAGGCTCTCTCCGTCGGCGAGCTCGACGACGACGCCGGCAGCACCCAGTCGCCAGGTGCCGGGGGCGCCGGGGAGTGTGACGGGGTCGGGTCCGAGCCAGTGCAGCTCGGTGATCGCGAAGAATCCCAGGTCGTCCGCCCGGCGCGTCTCGTGGGCGCGATGCCACTCCTCCCAATCGCGGCCGAACTGGGCGCGGTCGAGGTCGGTGTCGATGATCGTGGTCATGGGATCCTCCTGGGTCAGGCCACTGGGGCCGGTGTCAGTGCGGGCCGCCAGCCCACCAGGGGCAGGACGGCGGCGCGGATGTCGGTCAGGATCTGGCGATACTCGTCCTCGTCGAACCCGTAGGGCAGCGCGACCCGCAGCTCGGTGCGACCGTCGAAGGTCGGGTCCTCGGCCAGTCGTTCGGCGATCTGCTCGGCCGTGCCGTGCAGGTCGCGCTGGAAGACGACGGTGCGTTCGCCGAGCGTGACCGGCTGTGCGGTGCGCTCGTCGCGCGCGGCGACGTACGCGGCGTAGTGCGCTCGCTGCGCCGCCGTCGCCGAGTCCGTCGGCACGATGACGCGCTCCACGCCGACGCGCGGCTCGTCACCGGTGAACTCGGCGAGGTATGCGTCCACGTGCGCGCGCTGCGCCGCCTCGAACGTGGCGGCGGCCTCGCCGTCCCCGACGTTGCCGAGCAGCAGCTTCAGCCCCCGCTCCGCCGCCCACCGCACGGATCGCAGCGATCCGCCGCCGAGCCACACCCGCGCGCGCAGTCCGGCCACGTGCGGCTGGATGCGCGGGACCTGAGGCCCGTACGGCGTGGAGAGCTCCTCGTCTGTCAGCGCGTGCCCCTCCAGCGACTGCAGGAACCGGTCGATGAGGAGGTACGGGTCGGCGGTGGTCGCGGCATCCCCTCTGCCGAGGCCGGCGAGCAGATCGCCGTGGGGCGCGGAGGTGCTGACGCCCACGTTGACGCGGCCGCCGGAGAGGGCGTCGACCGTCGCGAAGTCCTCGGCCAGCCGGAACGGCGTCTCGTACCCGAGCGGCACGACGTCGGTCTCCAGACGGATCGTGCGGGTGCGCTGGCTCGCGGCCGCCAGGAACGGCAGCGCCGCCGAGACGCCGCGCTCGAGATGACGCTGCCGGATGCCGGCGACGTCGAAGCCGAGTTCCTCGGCGAGCTCGAACAGCCGCAGCGTCGTCTCGAGCCCCGCGCCGGGGTCGTGCTCGGGGTACGTGCCGGCCAGGATGATGCCCGCGGCAGGGACGAGCGCGCTCACGCCGCCGCCCCGCCCGCGAGTGCCGCAGCGTCCCGCCGCGCCGGCGCCGAGCCCGGGATCGCCTCGATGAGACGCCGTGTGTACTCTTCTCGCGGCGCATGAAGGACCTGCGACGTGGGGCCCTGCTCGACGATGCGGCCGCTCTGCATCACTGCCACGCGGTCCGAGATCTCGCGGACGACGGCCAGGTCATGGCTGATGAAGAGGTATGACACCCCGACGTCGCGCTGCACCTCGGCCAGCAGGTCGAGGATCTGGGCCTGCACCGACACATCGAGGGCCGACACGGCCTCGTCGAGCACGACCAGGTCCGGGCGCAGCGCCAGCGCCCGGGCGATGGCCACCCGCTGGCGCTGACCGCCCGACAGCTGGGCGGGCCGGCGCTCGCCTGCTCCTGCCGGCAGCGCCACCTGGTCGAGGAGCTCGCTCACCCGGCGCGCCCGTTCGGCGCGCGCGACGCCGTAGGCCCGCAGCGGTTCGTCGATCACGTCGGCGATCGTGAAGCGCGGATCGAGCGAGGCGTAGGGGCTCTGGTAGACGAGCTGGAACCGCCGGCGCAGCGCACGCAGCTGCTCCCGATCTGCGTCGACGAGATCGTGTCCGTCGAATCGGATGCCGCCTGCCGTGGGCCTTTCCAGCCGGAGCGCGAGCCGCGCCGTGGTGCTCTTGCCGGATCCCGACTCGCCCACGATGGCGAGCGTCTCACCGCGACCGATGCGGAACGACACGTCGTCGACCGCCACGAGCCTGCCGCGGCCCGGCAGCGGGAACTCCTTGCGCAGCCCCGCCACCTCCAGGAGCGCATGCTGCTCGGGCAGCGACGCCTCTTCGCGGGCGGCGGCGCGCTGCTCACCGCGCTCCGTGGTGCGAGCCGTGCCACCGGCGCCGCGCAGTCCCGGCGCCGCGGCGATGAGGGCGCGAGTGTACGGGTGCTGCGGGCGCTCGAGCACCTCGCGGGCGGGCCCGGTCTCGACGATGCGGCCGTTCTGCATCACGATGATGCGATCCGCGCGGTCGGCCGCGACACCGAGATCGTGGGTGATGAGCAGCACGGCGGTGCCGAGCGTCGAGGCGAGCGTGCCGATGTGGTCCAGGATCTGCTTCTGCACGGTGACGTCCAGGGCGCTGGTCGGCTCGTCGGCGATCACGAGCCGCGGCTCGGCGGCCAGCGCCGCCGCGATCAGGGCGCGCTGCTTCATGCCTCCGGAGAACTGATGCGGGAACTGGCGCGCCCGCGCCTCGGGCTCGCGGATGCCGGCGAGGCGCAGGAGCTCGACGGCCTGCCGATCTGCGCTGCGGCGGTTCGCCAGGCCGTGGATCACGAGCGGCTCGCCCACCTGCCGGCCCACGCGCTTGACGGGGTTGAGGCTCGTGGTCGGATCCTGCGGGATGAGTCCGATGCGGCGGCCCCGCACCTCTCGCCAGGCACGGCGCGACAGCGCGGTGAGGTCGGTGCCGTCGAACGAGATCGTGCCGGAGTCCACCGTTGCGTTGCGGGCGAGCAGGTGGATGACCGCGTGCGCGGTGGTGCTCTTGCCGGATCCCGACTCGCCCACGATCGCGACCACCTCGCCGGTGTCGACGGTGAAGCTCACGTCGCGGACGGCGGGCCGCGCCTCGCCGTCGAGCGTGTACGACACCGACAGGCCCGAGACCTCCAGCAGGGCGGTCATCGGATTCCTCCATCACGTTCGAGGGCGCGCGAGATGCGGTTGGCCGACAGCACGACCGCCACGATCACGAGGCCGGGAAGCGTGGTCAGCCACCACGCCACGGCGAGATAGTCGCGGCCTCCCGACACGAGGGAGCCCCATTCCGGGGTGGGTGGCGGCGCCCCGAAGCCGAGGAACGACAGCGAAGAGATCGCGAGCACCATCACGCCGAACTCGAGAGCGGCCAGGGCCACGACCGGTCCCGACGCGTTCGGCAGCACGTGCCGGCGCAGCACCGCGTACCAGCGCACTCCCGACACGCGCGCCGCCTCGACGTAGACGGCCGTGGCGATCTGCAGCACCTCGGCACGCATGACGCGTGAGAACGAGGCCACGCTGGCCAGTCCCACCGCGATCGCGACGTTGAGCGTGCCGAAGCCGAGCGCGGTGATGAGCGCGAGCGAGAGCAGCAGGCTCGGGATGGCCAGGAGGACGTCCATGAACCGCATGATGGCGTCGTCGACGATGCCGCGCAGGAACCCGGCGAGCAGTCCGAAGAACGACCCGACCGCGAGTCCCACGACGACGGCGACGCTCGTCGCGGCGAGCGAGGTCGCCGAGCCGTACACGACGCGCGCGTACAGGTCGCGCCCCAGGTTGTCTGTGCCGAACAGGTGTGCGGCGCTGGGAGGCAGCAGCCGATCCTGGGGCACGCCCTCGATCGGGTCCCACGCCGTGAACCACGACGGCGCAACGGCCCACAGCGTCACCAGCGCGAGCACGAGGATCGACAGCACGAGCGTCGGCTGCGTGAGGACCGCGACGACCGGGCGGACCCGGGCGCGGCGGGTGGCGGCATCCCTGCGCTCTTCTTCGAGGGCGGCCGCGGTGGGGCCGCCGGCAGGGTCCGCGTCGGGATCGGTGAGGGATTCGAGGAAGGGGTCGCGCGGCTCGATGGTCCGCGACGGGGCGGAGAGCACGTTCTCGACGGTCATGGCTGCTCCTGTCAGGCCGCGACGAACGCCGTGCGGGCGAGCGTGATGCGGCGGTCGATGAGGGGATAGACGAGGTCGACGACGAGGTTCGCGACCACGAAGACGAGCGCGGCGAAGACGACCACGACCTGCACGACGGGGACGTCCCGGTTGTTGACGGCGGTCACCACGAGCCGGCCGATGCCCAGCCTGGAGAACACGGTCTCGGTGACGACGGCGCCCGACAATAGGCCCCCGACGAGCACGCCCACCATGGTGAGCGACGGGATGGCGGCATTGCGGAACGCGTGCCCCAGCTGCACGCGACGCTCACTCGCGCCCTTCGCTCGAACGATCTCGACGTACGGCTGCGCCAGCGTCGACCGGAGGCTCCGCGACAGCAGCTGCGCGATGAAGGCCCCAGAGGGGATCGCGATGGTCACCGCGGGAAGCACGAGGCTCTCGAAGCCCTCGTTGCCCATGGACGGGAACAGCCGCAGCCGGAACGAGAAGGCCTGCAGCAGCAGCAGCCCGATCCAGAACACGGGGATCGACACGCCCAGCGGGGGCAGCGACGACAGGGCGCTGCGCAGCCATGAGGCCCGGGCGAGCGATGCCGCCAGCGCCAGGACGACGCCGAACACGACCGACAGCACGAACGCGAACGCGGTGAGTGCCAGGGTGGGCGGCAGCGATTCGAGGAGCAGCTCGGATGCCGGGCGCCCGGTCTGCGTCGAGACGCCGAAGTCGCCGGTCAGCGCCTTGCCCAGCGCCACGAGGTACTGCTCCCACAGCGGACGATCGAGCCCGAGTTCGGTGCGCAGCTTCGCCACGAGCGCCGGGTCGACGGTCTCCTGGTCCCCACCGCCTGCGAACAGCGTCGCGGCGTCACCCGGCAGGAGGTACAGGATGAGGAACGAGATCGTGTAGGCGGCCCACAGGACCAGCAGGCCCTGTCCGATCCTGCGGGCGATGTAGCTCCACCACATGTCTCGTTCCTCATCCCTTCCGTGTCAGAGCCCGCGGCTCACTCGGTGACCCAGGCGTCGTAGAAGTCGAGGCGGCTGGAGGCCTCGAACGTCAGACCGTGCACCTTGGCGGCGGCCGTGATGGTCGTCGACAGCTGGTAGATCGGGATGGAGTAGCCCCCTGTGATGAGGAGCTTCGCGGCCTCGTCGACCACCGTCTGCCGTTCCGCCGGGTCGGTGATCGCGGCCTGCTCGTCCAGCAGCTCGTCGATCTCGGCGGGCTCGGTGCGCTTGGTCGCGTTGTTGGTGCCGTTCACCGAGAACACGGTGCGCAGCACGTCCGGGTCGGCCCGCGTCAGGTTGCCGTACGAGAAGTCGTACGTGCCGTCGGCGTTCGCGGCCTGCACGTCGGCGATGCTCGCGAAGGTCAGCTGCAGGTCGACGCCGATCTGGCGCAGCTGCTGCTGCACGAGTTCGAGGACCTCCTTGGGCGACTGCCAGTACGTGACGTGGAAGCTGAGCTTCTCGCCGTCCTTCTCGCGGATGCCGTCGTCGCCGACGGTCCAGCCGGACTTCTCGAGGAGCTTCTCGGCGCCCTTCGGGTCGTACTCGAGCACGTCGCTCAGGTCGGTGAAGTACGGCGTGGACGAGGCGAGGGGCGACACCGCCGGCTTGTCGTCCGGTCCGAGCAGGGTCGACGTGATCTGCTCGCGGTCGATGCCCTTCTGGATCGCCAGCCGCACGTTCTCGTCCGAGAGCTTCTCGGTGGACTGGTTGGCGAACAGGTTGTACACCGAGCCCGGGTTGGCGCGGTTGAGGCTCCAGAAGTCGTCGCCCTCGAACAGCACGGCGTCGGCGGTGGCGATGCCCGTCGTGGCGTCGATCTGCCCGGACTGCAGGCTGCCGGTCCGGTTGCCGGACTCGGGGATCACCTTGTAGGTGATGGTGTCGAGGTAGGCCTCGCCGGTGTGCCCTGCGATCGAGGGCCCCCAGTCGTAGCCGTCGCGACGCTCCAGCACGGCCCCCTCGTTGGGGGTGTAGCTCTGCACCGAGAACGGGCCGGAGCCGATGTAGTTCCCGAGGCACCGGTCGGCCTGGCTGACCGCTGCCGTCGCGGGCGAGAGCAGACCGAGCGTGAAGGTCGACGTGGCCTGCAGGAACTGCGCGTTCGGCTGGGTGAAGTTGATCGTGACGGTGTGATCGTCGACGACGTCGATGCTGTCGAGATCTGCGAGATACGACGAGCCCAGCGTCGCCTTCGCGCCGAGCGCGACGATGGCCTCGAAGTTCGTCTTGACGGATGCCGCGTCGATGGGCTCTCCGTCGGCGTAGGTGGGGCCGTCCTGCAGCGTGAAGGTGAAGCTCGTGGCGTCGTCGTTCACCTTCCAGTCCTCGGCGAGCCACGGCAGGATGTCGCCCGTCTCGGGATCCTGGATCGTGAGCGACGCGACGGTCTGGCGGGCGATGGCAATGGCGTCGTTGTTCCCGACCTGCTGGGGGTCGATGCACTGGCTGTCGACCGAGATCGCGAACGTGAGGTTGCCGCCGCTGGTGGGCTCCGCGTCCGCGGATGCGGAGGGGGCGGGGGCGCCGGACCCGCTCGCGCACGCGGTCAGCGCGAGCGCGACGGCTCCGATCGCCGCGAGCGCGGCGGTACGGGGTCGGGTGAACGACATGGTGTCTCCAGAAGCTGTGTCAGGGATCGCGATCGGGATGCCGGCGCGTCGCTACAGCGTCGCCGAGGCGCCGTGCGCGCCTCCACCGGTCGTGTCATGCGGCGTGAATCGGTGTCGCGGGTGGTCACGGGCCGTCATCCGGCGTCACATCCGGCCGTGGGACTCCCGCGCTCAGGCGGCGGAGCCGGTCAGGGCGCGACCGGCACGGCCACGCCCAGGTGCGCGGCGAGGGCCGCCGCGACGCGGTCGTTCTGCCGCAGCGACAGCGAGTTCGCTCCGGGTCGGGTGAAGGCGCCCGCCTCGATCTGCGACGTGAACGGGCCGATCGCGAACAGCCCGTCGTGGACCGAGTCGTCGTGCCGCACGACCCGGCCCTCGTCGGTGACCCGCACGCGGCCGAGAGTCCCTTCGTACTCGGCATCCACGACGCGCAGCCCGCTCCCGTGCACCGTCGCCAGCTCGCGCAGCGCGGGTTCGGTGCTGAGCGCGGCGTCGGCGGCAGGCAGCCAGGCGTCCACGAGCGCGCCGGCGACGGTCTCGCCAGCGCCGTGCGGACTCGTCGCGACGAACCCGCGCTCCCCGGCGGTCACCTCGATGTCGGGGCCGAGGAAGCGGACGATCCCCGCGTCGGCGAGAGCGAGCAGCTCCTCGAGGCGGTGCGGGGGCGGTCCGCTCGCGAGATAGCTGAAGAACGTGTGCCACCGCACCGGGAGGGTGTGGGCACGCGAACGCGCGTTCCACCGCTCTTTCGGGATCTCGGCCAGCGCCATGAACGACAGCAGCGCGGCGATGAACACGCCCTGCGCCGGGCTGCGCTCCTGCGTCGTCCGCAGCTGCAGGTCCTGTGCGACGTGCGCCCGCACCCGCTGCTGCACGTCGTCGGCGTCGGCGAACTCGACGCCGTCGAACGGCCTGTCGAACGCGGCGACGTCGAACCGATCGAGCGGATCGGGCACGACGGCGTCGATCGCGGCACGCAGGCCGGGGTCGTCCCACGCATGCGCGCGGAGCACCTGCCGGAACTCCTCCCATGTGCCCGAGACGCGACCGGGGTGCCCCGTGAAGAGCTCGCGGTAGTGCCCATGCAGCAGCTCGCCGGCGATGAGCGGCCAGGCGTCGCGCTCGAAGTCGAGGGGATGCCCGGCGTCGACGAGCGCCGCCACCGCCGCGGGGGTGAGCACCTCGCGTGCCGGCGGGTCGCCCTGCAGCGACGAGGTGACCTTCGACCGGTACGGCACCCCGCGTCGCGAGCCGAGGTGCAGGCGCGGTTCACGACCCGACGGGCGGTAGCGCAGCGAACCGCCCGTGTCGCGATCGAACCTCCCGCCGCGGCCCTGGGTGAGCAGCACGACGAGGTCGACGGCGGCGAGCCCCATGCCGCGCACGATCACGTCCCCGCCCTCGGCCAGCTGCGACAGGTCGGCGTCCGCGGTGAACGCGGGTGGCACGTACTGCAGCCCCAGACGAGTGGATGCCGCAGCCAGCGCCGACGAGGCCGGGTCGAAGTCGCGCTCGGTGTGGCCGAGGCAGTAGACGACGGCATCCGCCTCGATCTCGCCGCCGTCAGCCAGCGCAGCGATGTGTCGGCTACGCGCCGCGGCACGCACCGCGACGACGGTGCCGGCGAGCACCCGGATGCGCACCCCCTCCGGGGCGCCGGCGACCGTGCGCCGGAAGAACCAGTCGAGATAGTGGCTGTGCAGGCGGCGCGTCGGAAACCCCGTGGGTTCGAGCACGCGCGCCTCGGCCGCCGACAGCTCGTCCAGGGCGACGTCGGGCAGTGCGCCGTCGCGCCACTGCCCGAGCCATTCGCTGAGCGACGGCCCCGGGCGCACCGGCCCGTCGATCGTGCACGAGTCGTCGGTGAACACGGTGACGTCTCGTGTCATCGAGTTGAGCTTGAGCAGCGGCGACTGCGCGTGCCGCCAGATCCGCCCCGCGCCGGGCGGGAACGGGTCGACGAGATCGATGTCGAGCTGCGTCTGCTCGTCGGTGCGCGCCAGCACGCGCTCCAGCAGCATCGCCGCCCGCGGCCCCGCTCCGACGAACAGCAGGCGCGGGCGCCCGGTCATCGCGCCGCGAGCGCCGGGGCCGGCGCCGTCGTCGGGGCGGGCAGCCCCAGCAGGTCGCGCAGCGTCGCCCCGTCGTCGTAGGACTCGCGGTACGAGCCGCGCTCCTGCAGCAGCGGAACGACCCGCGCGGCGAACTCGTCGAGACCGTGCGGGGTGAGATGGCCCACGATCGTGAACCCGTCGGTCGCGCGCCCCTGCACGTACCGGTCGATCTCGCCGGCGATCCGTTCGGGCGTCCCGACGAAGGTGTGGGTCGCGGTCAGCCGGATCACGGTCTCGCGGATGCTGAGCCCCTCGGTCTCCGAGAGCTCGCGCAGCTTCGCGATGCGCGCGCGAACCGCCGCATGCCGGTTGGCCCAGCCTCGCGCCGTCTCGGACCCCGTGTCGGGGTCGATATCGGGCAGGGGACCGTCGGGGTCGTAGCCGGAGAGGTCGCGGCCCCAGACCTGCTCCACGTACGTGAGGGCGACCTCGGGCCGCACCTGCTGGAGGGCGATCTCACGGGAACGCTCGCGCGCCTCCTCGTCGGTGTCGCCGATCGCGAACGTGGCGGCCGGCAGGATCTTCAGCGAGTCCTCCTCGCGCCCGTAGGCGGCGAGCTGCCCCTTGACGTCGTCGTAGAACGCGCGCGCGTCGTCGAAGCCCGTGTGCAGCGAGAAGATCACCTCGGCATGCTCGGCGCCGAACCGCCGGCCGTCGGCGGAGTCGCCCGCCTGCACGATGACCGGCCGGCCCTGCGGGGATCGCGGCACGTCGAACAATGCGTCGACGTCGAACTGGGCGCCGCGGTGCCGCACGCGCGCCGGCACGTCGTCGTCGAGGAACACGCCGGTGCCGGCGTCGGCGCGCACCCCGCGCTCCGGCCACGAGTCCCACAGCTCCTTGGCGAGCGCCGCGAACTCCCGCGCCCGCTCGTACCGGTCGGCGTGGTCGAGATAGCCGCCGCGCCGGAAGTTCGCCCCGTGGAAGGCATCCGAGCTCGTCACGGCGTTCCATCCGGCTCGCCCTCCCGACAGGTGATCGAGGGTCGCGAGCTCACGCGCCAGCTCGTAGGGCTCGTTGAAGGTCGTGTTGAGCGTGCCGACCAGCCCGACATGCTCGGTGATCCCCGCGAGTGCGGCGAGGATCGAGAGGGTGTTGGGCCGACCGAGCACGTCGAGCTCGTGGATCCGACCCTTGTGCTCGCGCAGTCTCAGCCCTTCGGCCAGGAAGATGTAGTCGAACAACCCGCGTTCGGCGGTCGCGGCGAAGTGCTCGAAGGAGGCGAAGTCGATCTGGCTGCCTGCCGTCGGGTCGGTCCACACGGTGGTGCTGTTCACGCCGGGAAAATGGGCGGCGAGGTGGATCTGGCGGATGCTGCTCACAGTGCGAACTCCTTCTCTCGGACGTAGCGGCTCTCGGGGCGGACGAGGCCCAGGCGCTGACGCAGCGTTCCCGCGCCGTCGTCCTCGCGCAGCGCACCGGCCGCGCGCAGCAGCGGCGCGACCTGTTCCGCGATGGCGATGACGTCGGCGGGCTGCCGGGCCGGCCGCAGGCGCACCCCGTCGAACCCGGCCGCCGCGAGCTCGCGCACGACGTCCACGACGTCGGCGGCCGTCCCCACGACGATGCGCGCGTCCGACGTCAGGTCCGCGCCGGCGCGGTCGTCGAGCCGGTCCGCGGCGAGCCGCGCGGCGGACGCGGTCTCCTCGATGAGGACGAGCAGGTCCGCGAACGCCCGCAGGGGCTCGCGGGCGACACGCACGTCGGCGGAGGCGGCTTCCAGCTCCGCCAGGATCTCGCTCGGCGCGAAGCCGGCGAGGTCGTCGCGCGGGGTGACGAACACGAGGTCGGCGTGCTCGGCGGCCAGCCGGTACGGCACCGTCTGGTGGGCGAGCACGGTGAGGAGCGGTCGTCCCTGCGGCGAGCGCGGCACGATCGAGGCGCCCGTGATCGAGAAGAACTCGCCGTCGAACTCGATGTTGTGGATGAGGTCCGCGTCGAGAAAGCGTCCGGTCGCGGCATCCCGGATGATCGCGTCGTCCTGCCAGGAGTCCCACAGGCGCGACAGCACGTCGGCGAACTCGCCGGCCTCGCGGAAGGCGGCCACGATCTCGGGCGAATCCTCGACGCGGCCCGACGCCGGGAACGAGTCCACTCCCGAGGCACGCCGACCGAAGTTCGCCCGCTCGGCCGCAGAGGCTCCGGCGACCAGGCGCACGCCGGCGCGGCCGCGACTGGCGAAGTCGAGGGTCTGGATCCCGGTGGCGACGTGGAACGGCTCGGGGTGCGCGGTGGTGACCGTGGGTACGAGGCCGATACGACGCGTCTGGGGCGCGGCGAACGAGGCGACGAGCACGGCGTCGAGTCGGCCCCGGACGCGGTCGCGGCGGAGCCCGTCGACCTGTTCGAACCTGTCGGTGAGCGCGAGCGCGTCCTCGATCGTCGCGAGCGCGACGCCCGCGTCGTCCGCGATGCGCAGCAGGTCGCGCCAGTATCGCGGCGACGTGAGGTCGTGCGGGCGGGCCGTCTCCTCCCGCCAGGCGGCGGGATGCCATCCCGCCCGCTCGAGGGCGATGGCGAGGTGCAGCTGTTCTGTCACGGGATCGGTCCTTTCTGCGCCGGGGCGATCCGTCTCACGATCTCGCCGCGGCGGCGAGGCGTCCAACGCCCGATGACACGGGGAGACTCACGGCGCCAGAGGGCGTAACGAAGGCCCGCAGCCGCGGAGCCCGCCCATGCCGGGTGCCGGCTAGCGGCTCGATCCCCACAGGCGGTTCGTCTCGGCGTGCGCCCGCAACAGGTCGTCACGGGCGGCCTCCAGCGTCCGCTGCGCCTCCATGAAGGCGTCGCGCGCGTCGAGCAGGCGGACCGGGATGCCGTCGCCGGCGTCTTCCGTGCGGTAACTGTGCGTCCAGGACATCTCGTGCTCCTTGCTCCCTGCGCGCCGCGTGTCGGCCGCCTCAGCCGACGCGGGAGTGCTCCCCGAGGCGGTGCCAGCTGCGGTTGTGGTACACCAGGGCGGCGCTCGCGCCGTCGGACTCGACATCGCGCGCCAGATGCGCCTGCAGCGCGTGGGCGGCGATGACGGTCGAGCCGCCGGCATCCATCCGGCTGACCACCGCGCACCGCGCCCACGCGCGGACTCCGCGGAACAGCGGCTCTCCGGTCGGCAGCGGCGCCCACGACTCCGTGTCCGCGAAGCGGTCGATGCCGCTGGTCGCGCCCAGGCGGGCGATGTCGAGGTCGTCGGCGTCCAGCAGGTGGACGACGATGGAGTCCGCCGCGAGCAGGGTCGGCGTCGCCGACGACAGCGCCGACACCGAGAACACGAGCAGCGGCGGGTCCGCGCTGACGGACGCCACCGACGAGGCCGTCAGCGCGACCGGCCCCTGCGCGCCGGTCGCGGTGATCACGGCGACGCCGCTCGGATGGCCGCGAAACAGCGATCGGAAGTCGTCGGACGAGACGGCCGCGCCGATGGTGCGGTTCGCCGGGTGCTCTTCGACGCTGCGGTTCGTGCTGGGCTGAACGGTCATGTCTCGACGCTAGGGAGCCCGCCTTCGCCGGTCGACGGCCCTGCGAAACAGTCCGTCATGGGCGGTCACGCGAGGATGCACACGCCGTGCAGACGTGTCGTCAGAGCAGCCCGCGCCGCGAGAGCAGCGGCCGAACCCCTTCGGCGAACCAGTACGCCTCTTCCAGATGCGGGTAACCCGACAGCACGAATTCGCGGAACCCGTGCCCGTGGTACTCGCCGATGAGGTCGGCGACCTCTTCGTAGCTGCCCACGAGCGCCGTTCCGGCACCACCGCGCACGAGCGCGGCGCCGGCCCAGAGTCCCGGATGGATCTCGAGGTCCGCGCGCGTCGTGCCGCCGTTCGTGAGCGCGTGCTGACGGCGCTGCCCCACCGACCCCGACCCGGCGAACGCGGCTCGCCGGCGCGCGATCAGCTCCGGGTCGAGCCCCGCGACGAGCCCGTCCGCGATCGCCCAGGCCTCTTCGGACGTCGGCCGCGCGATCACGTGCAGCCGGACGCCGTAGCCCAGCACCCTCCCTCGGGCTGCCGCGCGCTCACGCACGCGCTCGATTTTCTCGCCGGCCTGCGCCGGCGGCTCCCCCCACGTGAGGTACACGTCGGCATGCTCGGCCGCGACGTCGATGGCCGCGTCGGACGAGCCGCCCAGGTAGACGGGCGGCACCCGCAGCGGTGGCGCGATGTACGCGTCCTCGATGTCGAAGAACTCGCCGCGGTGCGTGATGCGTTCTCCGGACCACAGACGCTGCAGGATGCCGAGGTACTCCGCGGCACGACGGTACCGGTGATCGTGGCCGACATGGTCGCCGTACCGTCGCTGCTCGATGTCCTCGCCGCCGACGACGACGTTGATCCGCAGCCGGCCGTCGCTGATGTTCTGGAAGGTCGATGCCAGCTGCGCCTGAATCGTCGGCGAGATGAGACCCGGGCGCACCGCGACCAGGTACTCGAGCGAGCGCGTGTGCTGCGAGAGGGCGGCAGAGATCGTCCAGCTCTCTTCGTTGCCGCTTCCGGTGGGGATGAGGACGGCCTCGTAGCCCAGATACTCGGCGGCGCGGGCCACCTGCGAGAGGTAGGGGATCGTCGCCGCCCGCTGGGCCACCGGCTTGTGCAGCGGGTCGTTGTTCGTGGCGCTGCCGAGGCTGAGGTCGGTGCGCGAGTCGCCCGTGAGCGGAAGGAACCAGTCGAGGCTGATCCGCTGGTCCGCCGCAGCGACGGGGTGGTCTGCGTGAGCGGTCATGCCGAGGGGACCCCGGTGTCGGTGAGAGTCATGTCTCCTCCTTGCAGACCGACGACGACATGTTCACTGTCGACGACGCGGACCGTCTGGCCGAGCCCGTCCGTCACATCCCGTCACGAACGGGGTGTGTCACACGAGGTCACGTGCCCCCACCACGGTCGTGGCGGGGGATGCCGGTCCATAGTGTGGAGGCACGAGAAGGAGGACGCCGTGGCCGACAAGCGCTTCTGGTGGATCGACGTGTTCGCCGAGTCCCCGCTGACCGGCAACCCGCTGTCGCTCGTCCCCGACGCGGACGACCTGGATGAGCAGCGCATGCGCGCGATCACGCGAGAGTTCAACCAGTCCGAGACGACATTCCTCGTGACGCCCACGCTGCCCGGCGCCGACCACCGCCTGCGCTCCTTCACGGTCGCCGGGGCGGAGGTGCTCGGGGCCGGCCATAACGCCATGGGGGCGTGGATCTGGCTCGCCGAAGCGGGCCTGCTGGATCCCGAGCGCGCGGAGTTCGCCCAGCAGATCGGCGACGACGTCCTGCCCGTCCGCGTCGGCAGGACCGACGACGGACGCGTCCGGGTCTCGATGCGCCACGCACGCACCCGCTTCCTCGGCCGCGTCGACGCCGTCGCGGAGTTCGCGGTCGCGCTCGCCGTCGATCCCGCAGCGCTCGTGGAGGGGCGACCGGCCGAGGTCGTCTCGACAGGCGCCGGGCACCTGCTCCTCGCGCTGGCCTCCCGGTCGGACGTCGACCGCGCAGAACCGGATGCCGCCCACCTGCGCACGCTCCTCGCCCAGGCAGGAGCCGAGGGGTGTTACGTCTACTCCACCGAGGACGCGCACGACGGGCTGCACGCCTACTCCCGCTTCTTCAACCCCACTGTCGGCATCGTCGAGGACCCGGCGACGGGGACCGCCGCCGGCCCGCTCGCCGCACTCCTCGTCCGCGATGGCCTCGCCTCACCGCACACGCCGATCCGCATCGAGCAGGGACGGGCGATCGGCCGCCCCAGCATCCTGCAGGTCGTCGTCGACGGCGACCATGTCGAACTGTCCGGCTCGGGCATCGTCGTCGCCGAAGGCGTGCTCCACCTCTGAGAGGTCTTGCGATCCGTCACGCTCCCCGCCGCACGCGCAATCCGAACGCGACACCCGCCAGCACGATCACGACGACGCCGTAACCCACCACCACGGCGCCCAGGCCGACAGCCCCCACGAGCGCCCCGGCGATGACCGCGGGCACACCGAACGAGAGGTAGGCCAGCACATACAGCGCCGCGAAGGTGTCCGCCCGCTGGGTCGCCGGAATCCGCGGGGCCAGAGAGGCGATCACACCCGAGAACCCGGTTCCGAAACCCATTCCGGTCACCGCGGTGGCCACGAGGTAGAACGGCAGCGACCCCACGCCGAGGGCGACCAGCGACAACAGTGTCCCTGTGCCGAGCGCGGCCGTGCCGAACAGCACCAGCGTCCGAGCGGTGCGCTTGCGCAGCACGAACGCCGTCAGGGCGCCGACTCCGGCGAGCAGCACGACCCCGAGCCCCTGCCAGAAGTGCGCCTCGCCACCCAGCTCGCCGCGGACGATGGTCGCGCCGAGCGACAAGAACAGGCCGCCTGTCGCCCATCCGGCGACCACGGCCGGAGCTCCGCGCCAGAAGTCCGCGCGGATCACCGACGGAACAGTCAGCCGGAAGCGCAGCGACCCCCACGCCCCTGACGTGCGAGGCGCCGTCTCGGGGACCAGCAAGAACGACACTGCGAGCACCGCATACAGGGCAGTCAGTGGAGCGAACACGTCGAGCAGCGCCTCGCCGCTCACGTCGAGCAGCACGCCCGCGACCAGTGCGCCGAGCGCGAGCCCGATGCCGGCGCTCAGTGCGTTCCAGAGCCCGGCGACCCCCGCGCGTCCGTTCGGTGCGAAGTCGAGGACGGTCGCCGACAGCGCCGACATGAGCAGACCGCTCGCCACACCCTGCAGAGTCCGGGCGAAGAACAGCAATGCCACAGCATCCGCGTGCCAGAACACGAACATGCTCCCCGCCAGCAGCACGAACCCTGCGATCACCACGGGGCGGCGGCCGACGTGGTCCGAGAGCGAGCCGGCTGTCAGCAGCGTGAGAAGCAGCGCCCCCGCGTAGACGGCGAACACCCCACCGATGACGGCCGCATCGAACCCGACCCGCTGCGCCAGCACCGGGTAGAACGGCGAGGGCGCACTCGCCCCGACCATCATCAGGATCTGAGCCACGATGGCAAGGACGAAGCCGAAACGAGTGCCACGCGGGACTGGTTCACCGCTCTTCGTTCGCGCGAAGACGGGGCTGGAGGCGGTGGTGGTCATGACGGCTCCTCTCAGGGTTCGAGTTTTCTCGAACTATCGGAGCGTACGTGCTTTCTCGCGATTGTTCAACTATTCTCGAACCATGTCCGGCGACCTTCCGCACCCCGAGCGCTCCGAGATCCAGCTCACGGATGTGCTCTTCGCGCTCAGCGACCCCGAGCGCCTTGCGATTGCGCGCCAGCTCGCCGATGGCCCCCTCGACATGGCGGCCTGCCATGCCACCGACCCGAGCCTGCCGAAGTCGACCAAGTCGCACTTCATGAAGGTCCTCCGCGAGGCCGGCGTCATCCGCAACGAACCGAACGGGCGCGGGCGGATGCTGACACTCCGGCGCGAGGATCTCGACGAGCTGTTCCCGGGCTTGCTGGACTCCGTTCTCCGGAGCTGACCCGCCGGCCGCCCACCGCGGAAGATCACGGTCCTTCACGATCGCGACACGTGAGTGCGAGCAAGCTCCGCAGGCTGCCGTTCAGTACGAGAACGGTTTGCGAAGGTCCTGCATCGGCTGCCCCCCTCGACCACGGAGTCGCGCGTCGGGCGCACGAGCCGACTCGAGCTGTGAGCCATCCAGGATGGGGGCGTAACGTCCGATCATGAGCGCACAGGCACAGACGAACGGCAGCGACGTGCCGGCCACCGCGACGAACCGACGAGTGCTCGAGTGAAGGTCGCGATGCTCGGTCCCATCGCCTGGCGGACGCCGCCGATCAGTTATGGGCCGTGGGAGCGCGTGACGAGCCTGCTGACCGAGGGGCTGGTGCGTCGCGGGGTAGACGTGACGCTGTTCGCCACCGCCGACTCGATCACCGGCGGCGACCTCGATGCCGTCGCGCCGCACGGCTACGCGGAGGACCCGACGATGGACGGCCGGGTGTGGGAGGCGCTTCACGTCGCACACGCGCTGGAACGGTCGAGCGAATACGATCTCGTGCACAACCAGCTCGACTGGCTGCCGCTCGCCTTCACCGCCCATTGGGCCGCCCCGATGGTCACGACGATCCACGGCTTCTCCGGTCCCGCGATCCTGCCCGCGTATCTCGCCTCGGCTTCGACGTTCGTCTCCATCTCCGACGCCGACCGCTCCCCCCGCCTGGAGTACCTCGCGACGATCCACCACGGGATCGATCCCGAGGAACTCCCGTACGTACCCGAGCCGGACGACTACCTGGTGTCGTTCGGACGCATCCACCCCGACAAGGGCACCGCTACGGCGATCGAGATCGCGCGACGGGCCGGCCGCCGGCTGGTGATCTGCGGCCTCGTCCAGCACGTCGACTACTTCCGCGACGAGGTGGAGCCCCACATCGACGGGGACCGCGTCGTCTTCCTCGGCGCCGTGGCCCCCGAGGAACGCGCGCGCGTCCTCGGTCACGCCGCCGCACTGCTGCACCCGATCGACTTCGACGAGCCGTTCGGGCTCTCGGTGGCCGAATCGATGATGTGCGGAACGCCGGCTCTCGCGTACCGCCGGGGATCGATGGCGGAGGTCATCGACGAGGGTGTGACGGGCAGCACCGTGGCCTCGATCGACGAGGCGATCTCGGCTCTCCCGGCCGTCGCGTCGCTGGACCGCCGTCGCGTCCACGAACGCGCGATCGCGCGATTCGGCGTGGAGCGGATGGTCGACGAGTACCTGGGCGTCTACGAGACCGTGCTGGCTCGCTGACCCTGTGACGACGTCCAGGTCGGACGTGTACCGTGCAACCACAGCGTCCGGGTGCGAACCCGGAGGTGGACCGGACCGCGGCGATGAAGGCGCGGTTCCACGAGGGATGCCGCCGGCAGACGTCTCGCCATCGCCTGGGGCGACTGCCCCCGGGCATCATCAGGGAGCGTCGCCGTGACTCACTACGGATTCCTCAGCACCTTTCCGCCGACCCGCTGCGGGCTGGCCACCTTCACCGAGTCGCTCTCCGCTGCGCTCGTCCGGCACGACGACGAGGGCACCGTCGTCCGTGCGCTCGATCAGCCCGAGGAGCGGGGTCACCAAGATCCTCGTGCACGGTCGCGCGTGCGGACCGACCTGATCGCCGGCGACAGCCTCAGCGCGCTGCGCGCGACCCTGGCGCTGAACGCGTGCGATGTCGCGATCGTGCAGCACGAGTACGGGATCTACGGTGGTCGCGACGGCGATGAGGTCATCGGCGTGCTCGCTGCGCTGCGGATCCCCGCCGTCGTCGTGCTCCACACCGTGCTCGTGGCGCCCACGCCGCATCAGCGGGAGGTCCTCGAGGAAGTGTGCCGACTCGCGTCCGTGGTGGTCGTGATGACGATCCACGCCCGTGACAACCTCGCCGCGACCTACGCGGTCGATCTCACCCGCGTTCGCGTCATCCCGCATGGCGTGCAGCATGTGGCTCTCCGCGAATCGGAGCCGCACAGCGGCCGCCGCGTCGTCACCTGGGGCCTCCTCTCGCCCGGCAAGGGAATCGAGTGGGGCATCCGCGCCGTGGCGCAGCTCACGGACATCACGCCGGACGTCGAGTACATCGTCGCCGGTCAGACGCACCCCAAGGTGCTGGCGCACGCGGGGGAAGGCTACCGCACCATGCTCGCGGGTCTCGCGGGCGACCTCGGCATCGGGTCGTCGGTCCGCATCGATGGCCGCTACCTCGAGGCGTCACAGCTCGCCGCACTCATCGCGTCGGCGGACGTCGTGCTCCTTCCGTACGATTCGCTCGACCAGGCGACCTCCGGCGTCCTCGCCGAAGCCGTTGCAGCCGGCGTTCCCGTCGTCGCCACGGCATTCCCCCACGCTGTGGAGCTGCTGTCGAACGGAGCCGGGATCGTGGTCCCCCACCAGGACCCCGACGCCACGGCGCGAGCGCTGCGCGAGATCATCACCAGCGCGGCCGTCGCCGATCGCATGCGCGAGACCGCGCTCCGCGAGACGAACAAGACGACGTGGTCCGCAGTCGCCGACCGCTACCGCACCGTCACAGCACGGCTCGCCGCCGGCAGGGCCGCATGATGGTCCCGTCTCCGCCATACGACCACCTCCGCGCGCTGACGGATCACAACGGCGTCTTCGAGCACGCCCTCCTCGCCGAGCCTCGCCGCGAACACGGATACTGCGTCGACGATGTGGCGCGCGCGCTGATCGTGGTGGCGCGCGAACAGCAGCAGACCGTCGAGCTCAGACGATTGGCTGCGACCTATCTGCGTTTCCTTGAGTCGGCGGTGCGCGCAGACGGTCTTGCGCACAATCGGATGGGCTCCGATGGGGAGTGGTCCGACGACCCGGCCATGGGCGACTGGTGGGGACGGCTGCTGTGGGCACTCGGCACGATCACCGCGCAGCGAGGCGACCCGTGGACCCGTGCGCGCGCACTGCGGACGTTCCGGATCGCCGCGCGCGAGCGGTCGACGAGTCTGCGGACCCTTGCCTACGCGGCCCTCGGTGCGGCGGAGATCGTGCGCGTGCGCGCCGACGACCACATCGCCCGGACGCTTCTCCGGGAATACATCCGGGCGATGCCCGATCTGCCGGCTCCCCCCTGGCGGTGGCCTGAACGTCGCCTGGCTTACGGCAACGCATCGATCGCCGAAGCGCTGATCGCCGCAGGCGATGCCCTCGGAGACGAGGCGGCCACGACCCAGGGGCTGCGGATGCTCGACTTTCTGCTCTCGGTGGAGACATCGAACGGCCGATTCTCCGTGACGGGGACGGCGGGGCGCGGACCCCGCGAGAAGGGCCCGTCATTCGATCAGCAGCCGCTGGAGCTCGCCGCGCTCGCGGACGCGTGCGCCACGGCGCACGCCGTCACCGGCGACCCGGTGTGGCTCCCTCCGATCACGCTCGCGTGGCAGTGGTTCACCGGTCTCAACGACAGCGGGACCATCATGTTCGACGCCGAGACCGGCGCCGGCTTCGACGGGCTCGAACCCGACGGCAGGAACGAGAACCGCGGCGCCGAATCGACATTGGCCGCGTTGAGCACCTACCAGCAAGCTCTCCGACACGGTCTGTTGACAGCGCCATGACGACCCGCATCCACGCGACGGGGCTGACACCGCAGCCGGACCGGGTGATCGCCCAGCTGTTCCTCCCGGGCGAGGAGTGGTCCGCCGAGCACTCTCGCGCCGGAGAGATCATCGCGCGCGTCATCGCGATACCGGACGACCGCATCGATGCGCTCGCGGCCGAGCTGACCAATGACTTCGGTTCGCGGCATCCCGACATCCGCGCGCTGTTCCTGGAGAACGCCGCCGTCGTGAGCTCCCGCCTGGGCGACCCGGTCGACATCAGCGTCGAGCGTCGTCTGGTGCTCGGCGCGAGTTTCACGGCGGAGTACGCCGTCGAAGGCGCAGCGCTGTGCAACCCCAGCGCGATCGAGCATCCCGACCAGACAGGGTTGGATCCCGGGCAGCTGCGTGTCGCGGTAGCTCTCCGCGCCATCGGGGAGGGTCACCGTTCCTCCATCGAATTCGCCGAAGCCATCATCGGTCCCGGCCGCCGCTGGACATTCGTGGATCGGATGCTGCCGCTCTGGCGGGCGCGGATCGACGAAGGAGACTGGAGCATCGCCCATTTCCGCGCCGCAGTCGAAGAGGCGGGGCTCGTCAATGAGATCTCGCACAATGTGCTGCAGGGGCTTGACGACCGGTTCACCGTGTCAGACGTCGAGGCCTCCGTGACACGCCTGCCGAAGGCGCTCTCTCGGCGCGCGGACAGCGCTCGGCACATCGAGGCGATTCGCGAGCTGGCGATCTCCGTCTATCGCGCCGTGTTCTCCCCCGAGACCTCCCTCAGCCAGCGCGTGCTGACCCCGGTGGCGGCAGAGGAACGGCACGGGATGGAGGACGCACGATTCGTGCGATTCACCGACCTCGCCGGGACCACCCACTACCGCGGAACCTACACCGCGTACGACGGGCGCGCCATCGCCCCACGGCTGATCGTCACCTCGGATCTGCGCGAGTTCGACATCCATCGCCTGACCGGCGATGCTGCCCAGGACAAGGGGATGGCTCTGTTCCCTCGCCCCGTAGGCGGCAGGTACCTCGCGTTGAGCCGCAGCGGGGGCGAGAACATCTCGCTGGCGGAGTCCCACGACGGCGTGATCTGGAACCAGACCGGTACCATCCACCCCCCGTCGGAACCTTGGGAGATCGTGCAGACCGGCAACTGCGGCCCGCCACTGGAGACACCGCACGGCTGGATCGTGCTCGTTCACGGAGTGGGCCCGATGCGCAGATACTCCCTCGGAGCGCTGCTCCTCGACCTCGACGACCCGACGATCGTCCTCGGCCAGACCGCCACTCCGATCGTGCAACCGATCGACGACCGTCGCGACGGCTACGTGCCCAACGTCGTGTACTCGTGTGGCGGGGTCATCGTGGACGGTGTGATCTGGGTCCCGATCGGCATCGGAGACTCGCGCATCGGCGTGTGCTCGATCGAGGTCGACGAGCTTCTCGCGCACTTGGCTCGGTAGCCCGGCAGCGAATTCGAGGGGATCGCCTTCGCGTTTGCTGCAAGCCGACACCCACACTCGGGAAGGGGCGTAATCTGAGGTCAGATGGCCTAGACCCTGTCATTCGGCGCACGCCGTGCGCTACATCTGACAGGAGCACGAAATGGCCATCAACACTGCCGGGTCGATCGCCTCCAGCGTGCGGTCAACGACCCCGAAAGCGCCGAACCTCTACACCGAGCTGTCGCAGACGGTGACAGGAAGCGGCCTCATGCGGCGCCGCTACGGGTACTACTGGACCAAGCTCATCGCGGCGCCGATCGTCATCGCGAGCGTGCTCGCCGTCTTCGTGCTCCTCGGCGACACCTGGTGGCAGCTGGTCACCGGCGCCGTCCTCGCCGTCCTGCTCACCCAGGTCGCGATGCTCGGGCACGACGCCGCGCATCGGCAGATCTTCCGCTCCGGCCGGTGGAACGACTGGACCAGCCTCGTCCTGGGGAATCTCCTCGTGGGCATGAGCTACGGCTGGTGGCAGCACAAGCACACGCGGCATCATGCCAACCCCAACAAGATCGGCAGCGACCCCGACATCGAACTCCCGGTCATCGCGTTCACCCCCGAGCAGGCCGACAAGCGGCGTGCGAGTCGAAGCGGACCGCTGCGCTGGCTGATCGCCCATCAGGGGGTGCTGTTCTTCCCGATCCTGCTGCTCGAAGGGCTCTCGCTGCACGCGTCGAGCGTGCGGCGTGTGTTCGCACGTGAGCAGCTGCGACACCGTCCGATCGAGATCGCCTTCCTCACAGTGCGGATCGTCGGGTTCGTCGTGCTCGTCTTCCTCGTGCTGTCCCCAGGGATCGCCTTCGCCTTCCTCGGCGTCCAGCTCGGGCTGTTCGGCGTCTACATGGGAATGGCGTTCGCGCCCAACCACAAGGGGATGCCGCTCGTCCCGGCCGACGTGAAGGTCGACTTCCTCCACCGGCAGGTGCTCATGAGCCGCAACATCCGTGGCAGTCGGATGCTCGACACGGTCATGGGAGGACTCAACTACCAGATCGAGCATCACCTGTTCCCCTCGATGCCTCGACCTCACCTCCGTCAAGCGTCCGGGATGATCCGCGCCTTCTGTGTGGAGCACCACGTCCCCTACACCGAGACGGGCCTCTGGCAGTCCTACGGAATCGTCGTCCGGTACATCAACAGGGTCGGACTCGGCGAGCGCGATCCGTTCGAGTGCCCGTTGCTCCAGCAACGACAAGCCGTCTAGCTGCTCGCCCGGCCATCGAGGAGTCAGAGCGACAGTCGCCCGTCGATGACGTCGCGCGCGACGACGCCGATGCGCGTCTGTGTGGAGCGGGCGTGGCTCCGGATCCGTGCGAACGCCTCATCCATGTCGATGTCCCGCATCTGGGCGAGGTATCCCTTGGCCTGCTCGATCACGACCCTGCTGTCGAGCGCGCGCTGCAGCTGAGCCTGTGCGAGCTCGGATTCCTCGACCAAACGCTGCTGCAGAATGCTGATGGTGGCGATATCGGCCAATGCCTGCGCGGCCGCGGCATCGGCCGCGTTCAGCGCGCCGGCCTCATCGCGGAACAGATTCAGCGATCCCAGCGTCGAGTCGCGGAGCCGCAGCGGGATCGCATGGATCGACGAGAACCCGGAAGCGCGCGCATCGGTGGCGAATGCGGGCCAACGATGGGCGATCTGATCGATGTCGTCGACCGAGACGACCTCTCCCCCTGTCGCCGCCTCGACGCAGGGCCCGGCGCCGACGCGCAACTGCATCAGCTCGACGAGTTCGCTCCGCTCGCTCGTGGAGGCGATCACTTCCAGCCGGTTGGACGGGCTGAGCAGCAGGATGCCGGCAGCCGACGCGTCGAACAGCGAGATGCAGTCGTCGACGAGCCGCTGGAGTACGTCGACGATGTCGAAGTCGTCGACGAGGGAGTCCGCCAGAGTGACGAAGGTTCCCAGCAGCTGATGCTCGCGGGTGAGCGCCGTCATGCCGTCATCCTAAGCCTTGGGATCACAGTCTCAGGTCGAGCCGGCGTGCGATGACGTCCGCCGCGACGTCGCGCACCGGACGCCCCGCCGCGAACGCGTGGCCGCGGAGGAGCAGGAGGGCGTCGTCCACGCCGATGCTGTTCCGTGCTGCGACCATTCCGGTCGCCTGGTGAACCTCACGACGAGAGTACGGTTCGTCCCGCGCACCGTCGTCCGGCGCATCGAGACGGTTCAGCGCCCTCCTCAGGAGAGTGCTCGAGACGATGGCCGCCAGGCGGCTCATCCGTTCGATGTCAGCATCGGACAACTCGCGGGCGGTCATCGAGTAGAGGGCGATCGAGCCGATGCCGAGCGTGCTGACATACAGCGGGAACGCGAAGAGCGCTCCCACATCGAGCTCTCGCAGGGCGGCCCATGTGCCGGGCCACAACGCCCCGCCATCGACCTGCAGGTCGGACGCCGTGACAGGAAGCCTCGTGCGGAGAGCTTCCCAGGACGGCCCCTCGCCGAGGTCGATCTGGATCTCGTCGATCCGTGCGCCGAGCTTCGTGCTGGCGCACACCGTCTCTGAGCCCATCGGCGAGCCGAGTGTCGACACCACCGCGCCGGGCATCGCGACAGCCGCTCGCAACGGCGAGCACAGGTCGTCGCCGCCGGCCACGAGCGCGGCCACGGCGATCTCAAGGGCATCACCCGGCTGGTGGTCGGGACTCGTGGACATCGCTTGCGCCACCGTTCATCTCAGAATGACCAGGCGCGGGGTCTCGGTGCCCTGCTCATGAGCGTACGCGCACGGGCGGAGCTCTGTCTTCGGTCGGGCGAGGAGCGTACTGTGAAGAACATGTGGACAGTCCTTCTCATCCTGCTGGTTGCGTGGGTCGTGCTGTCGATCGTCGGTTTCGTCTTCGACGGCCTGATGTGGCTGGGCATCATCGGGATCGTGCTCTTCGTCGGCACCCTCATCTTCGGGATCCTCCGCCAGCGCGCCCGGCGCCCCAGGCCCTGAGCGAGCAGGATCACGACGCCGTCGACGGCGGGGCCACGACGCGGACGTGCAGCGCACCCGGTGCGACGCTGATGCGCGCACGGACGACGTGCCCGAAGGGGTCACCGTCCAGCTCCACCGCGTGAGGGGTTTCGAAGCGCACCTCGAACTGCCTGCCCTGGACGTAGCCGAGCGCGTGAAGGTCCGGCGACCGTGAGAGCCATCGCCGGGTGAACGGGGAGCGGCGAGCAGCGCTCTGGAGCGTCAGCCTCGTTCCGATCCGCGCCCAGCCGAACGGACCCGCCGGCCGCATGATGACGACATCCAGGAGTCCGTCGTCGATGACGGCGGCCGGGATCAGCAGCATATTGCCCGTAAGGGTTCCGCAGTTGCCCACGATGACGGTGTGCGCGCGGGTGGATCTGCTGCGTCCGCCGTCGATGCGGTAGGTCAGGTGGAAGAGCCGATTCGCGACGATCGACCGTGCGATCGGTGTGACGTACGCGAACCACCCGAGGCGCTTCTTCGCGACCGCGCTGGTCTCCTGCGCCATCTGGGCGTCCAGTCCGATCCCCGCCATCACCATGAACACGTGCGCCTGTCGGACGCCATCCTCGTCCTCGACCTCCGCGACACCGACATCGACCGTGCGATCGACCCCGGTGAAGGCCACCGAGACGCTGGCGGGAATGTCGTTGAGGGGTGTGCCGAGGTCGCGGGCGAGCAGGTTCCCCGTGCCGGAGGGGACCAGCGCAATCGGGATGCCCGTGTCGCGCAACTCCGCGGCCGCGGCGCGGACGGTGCCGTCTCCGCCGGCGACGATCACGACCGCCGGGTCGCCCGCGGCAGCCTGCGCCGCGGCAGCTCGGCCGGCATCCTCGCTCGCGGTTTCGTACCACCGGGTCGGCTTCCACTCCATACGACGCTCATGCTCGGCAACCGCCGTGCGGATGCGTTCGACCGGCGCCTTCGTCGGGTTGTATACGACCGCCGCGTGCGGATGCCCTCCGTTCCTCTGCTCCGATCTGCTCATCTGCCGGTCCGGATAGCACCGGGCACCTGCATCGTGCTCAGCGGCTGTGCCCGCCCTCGGTTCCCCAACTATCGATCTGCTCTTGATCGGTCGCGGCCCCTGCCGTCTGATCGCCCGCAGATCCGGGCGCCTTCGCCGACGCGGATGCCTGGAAGGTGATCGACTCAGCGAGCGCCGCCACCGCGGCCGCGCGAGCCTGCTCGGTCTCCGCTGCATCGTGGAACTTCATTGCAGCGGCATCCTGGCGCGCGCGAACACCCGCACTGATCTCAGCCAGTCGATCCGCCAGGACCGCCGCGAGCCCGTCCCTGAGTTCTTCCAGATTCGTGTTCGAGATCTCCAGCCGACGGTCCGAGACCGTCACCTCGACGGTGGGGTACCCGGCCCGCGCGAGCCGGTCCCGCGTCTCGATCCCCAGGATCTCCGTGACCTCGTCGCGTTCAGGGCGACGGGTGAATACCGCCTCCACCGTGTAACGCTCCGGGGCGTGGTCTGTCAGCAGCGCAGCAGGCAACGACCCCACCAGCACTGATCCCAGGCCCAGCGCAGCGACATCGATGCCGCTCGTTCGTGTCTGTGTCTCCATGATCGAACGGTACGCCTCCTAGATGTGTAGCTCACAGGTTCGTGAACGTCGCTATCAGCGAACCCCGCGACGCGTCGTGTCAGAGCCGCCCTGATGCAGTCCATCGCGTTAAGTCGGGTCCTGCTTGGCCCAGGATCGTCGTGAGCATTGTGAGAGTCATCATCTGCTCACCTTCCCCAGCAAGATCTGATCGCAATCGACCAGGTGGGGAGGGCCGCGGACCCAAGAGAATGGGCCGGATCGAAACCTCCTGAAGAAGGAGGTCGATCCGGCCCAAAACTGGCGGTGACGGTGGGATTTGAACTCTGATGACCTGCCGTCACCCCATATTCGTCTCGGGCTCGAACCCTGCATTCGCC
>NZ_JBQCIP010000029.1:0-4007 GCF_051953575.1 Microbacterium sp. | reverse complement strand
GGCTTCGGCACGCAGCAGCTCGAGGCTGGCTCTTCTCCTCGGAGTCTGCTCGTCGTTCGCCACCCATCCAGGGTACGTCGCCTCGCCGACACCGCGGGTCGCCCGGGGGAGAGTCCCCGTACGCTGAGAGCATGATGCCGGTGCCCCCGACCGACCCGCGAGAGTCCGGGCGTCGTGCCGTCGAGGCCGTCTGGCGGGATCAGTCCGCCCGCATCGTGGCTGCCCTCACCCGCCACACCGGCGACTTCGCCTGGGCGGAGGATCTCGCACAGGAGGCCCTGGTCGAAGCCCTCGACGCATGGCCGAGGACCGGCATCCCCGACAACCCCGGCGCATGGCTGATGTCGGTGGCCAAACGGCGCGCGATCGACGGATGGCGCCGTCGCGAGCGCATGGCCCAGCGGGAACCGCTCTTCGTGACGGAGGCGCTCGAGGCCGAGGCATCCGATCCCGTCCCCGTCGAGGCCGACCCCGACCGCATCGACGACGACGTGCTGCGCCTGGTCTTCGTCGCGTGCCACCCGGTGCTGCCCGCGCAGGCGCGACTCGCCCTCACCCTGCGCACGATCGCGGGACTCACCTCGGAGCAGATCGCCCGCGTCCTGCTGATGACGGTGCCCACCGTGCAGCAGCGGATCGTGCGAGCGAAGAAGTCGCTTGCCGCCGCGAACGTGCCCTTCGAGGTCCCTGACCGCGCCGAGCGCCCCGCCCGGCTCGCGAGCGTGTTGCAGGTCATCTACCTGCTCTTCACCGAGGGGTACTCATCGGGGGAAGGGGAGGGTGCGCTGCGCCCGGACGTCGCCCGCGAGGCCGTGCGCCTGGGACGCCAGCTCGAGACGCTCATGCCGGGCGAACCCGAGATCTCTTCGCTCATCGCACTGATGGAGTTCCAGTCCTCGCGCTTCGCCGCCCGCACCGATCATGAGGGACTCCCGCTGACGCTCGAGCAGCAGGACCGTCGCCGATGGGACCGCTCCGCGATCACACGCGGCTCCGCCGCTCTGCAGAGAGCGGATGCCGCCGGCCGTGGCCTCGGCTACTACGGTCTTCAGGCGGCCATCGCCCAGTGCCACGCCGTGGCACCGACGTTCGCCGACACCGACTGGCCTCTGATCCTGCGCCTGTACGACGCCCTCGAGACACTCGCCCCGTCTGCCGTCGTGCGGCTGAACCGCGCCGTGGCGGTCTCGATGGTCGACGGCCCCGAGCGCGCGCTCGAGTCGGTCGTCGAACTCGAGCCCGAGCTCGCCGGGTTCCGGCCTCTGGTCGCGGTCCGGGCCGAGCTTCTCGAGCGCCTCGGAAAAGTGGATGCCGCCGCCGCCGAATTCCTCGCCGCAGCGGCCCTCCCCGGCAACGCCGCCGAGACCGAGGTCCTGCGGCGGCGCGCCGCTGCGCTCGGGTCGGCGAGTCCGCCCTCGCTACCCGGTCGCTGACCAGCCCGTCGGGGGCTCAGGAGGCCTCGGCTGCTCCGTACTCGGTCTCGCCGAGCTCACCCAGGATCCGGTTCAGATCCTGGATCGTCGCGAAGTCGATGCTGATCTGGCCTTTTCTTGCCGTCAGTGAGATCTTGACACGTGTGTTGAGACGGTCGCCCAGTCGGTCGGCGACCTCGTCGAGGTGAGCACGGCGCGATCCGGCCTGTGGCTTGGGCGCACGCGCGGGGGCAGCATTCGGAAGCTTGGCGGCGGCCTCCGCAGCGCGGACCGACAGGTCCTCGTTCACGATCTTGTCGGCGAAGCGCTGCATCGCCGTCGCGTCCTCGAGCGAGAGGATGGCGCGCGCGTGGCCTGCCGACAGCACACCTGCAGCGACGCGCTGCTGCACCGGCACGGGCAGCTTCAGCAGACGGATGGTGTTGCTGATCTGCGGGCGCGACCGGCCGATGCGAGTCGCGAGCTCTTCCTGCGTGATGCCGAAGTCCTCGAGCAGCTGCTGGTACGCCGATGCCTCTTCGAGCGGGTTGAGCTCTGAACGGTGCAGGTTCTCGAGCAGGGCGTCGCGGAGGAGGTGCTCGTCCGCGGTGTCGCGCACGATCGCCGGGATCGACTCGAGCCCCGCCTCACGCGCGGCGCGCGTACGGCGCTCACCCATGATGAGCTCGTGCTCACCCTTCTCGTTGAGTCGGACGACGACCGGCTGCAGCACGCCGAACTCGCGCACGCTGTGAACCAGCTCCGCGAAGTGCTCGGGGTCGAAGTTCGTGCGCGGCTGGCGCGGGTTGGGGACGATCTCGTTGGGGTTGATGTGGACGAGACGGGCGCCGGGGACCTCGACGAGGTCTTCCTGCGGCTCGGGCGTCGCAGCGGACTCGGTCCCGGACGCCGGCTCGGCCTCGTCGACAGCGACGGCCCGGGGGAAGAAGACGTCGGCGGGACGCTCGTCAGCCTGTTCGGTGGTCGGGATCAGTGCGCCGATTCCGCGGCCGAGTCCTGTGCGCTTCGCTGCCATCAGGCGCCCCTTTCATTCGAGGCGCTGTCGCGCCGGATCATCTCGACGGCCGCTTCACGATAGGCGATGGCGCCGGCAGACTGTCCATCGTAGGCCAGAACCGATTGGCCGAAGCTCGGCGCCTCCGACACCCGGACCGAACGCGGGATGATGGTGTCGAGCACCTCCTTGGGGAAGTGGGCACGGACCTCGTCGGCCACCTGCTGCGCCAGACGTGTGCGGCCGTCGTACATGGTGAGCATGATGGTCGACAGCTGCAGTCGCGGGTTGAGGTGCTTCTGGATCATCTGCACCGTGCCGAGAAGCTGGCTCAGGCCCTCGAGGGCGTAGTACTCGCACTGGATCGGGATGAGCAGCTCACCCGCTGCCGTGAAGGCATTGATGGTGAGCAGACCGAGCGACGGCGGGCAGTCGATCAGGATGAAGTCGAGCTTCTCGGGGTTCTTCGCGAGGTAGTCGTCGACGGCGACGCGAAGGCGGTGCTCGCGCGCGACCTGGGACACGAGTTCGATCTCAGCGCCGGCGAGATGGATCGTGCTCGGCGCACACAGCAGGTTCGGCGACTCGGGGCTCACCTGGATGATGTCGGCCAGGGGGAACTCATCGATGAGCACGTCGTACACGCTGGGGATGTCGGACGTGTGCGGCACGCCCAGTGCGGTGGACGCGTTGCCCTGCGGGTCGAGGTCGATGACGAGCACGCGCGCACCGCGTTCGGCCAGCGCCGCGGCCAGGTTCACGGTCGTCGTGGTCTTGCCGACGCCGCCCTTCTGGTTCGACACGGTGAGCACACGCGTGCGGCCGGTGAGGTGGACCTCGGCCTCTTCGAGCGCCTTGCGGCGAGCCGACAGATCCGCGAGTTCCCGCGCGATCGGAGAGTCGTCCTCGTCTGGGACGGTGTCGGCGGGGTCTTCCTGCGCGATGGGGGATTCCTCTTCCTGCGTGACACGGGTGTCATCGGCCGACTCGTCCGATGTCGGCTCGGCCGGCGCCTCGGGTTCGGCGGCGGCGGGGTGCTCTTCGAGCGCAGCTTCTGCGAGCTCTTGCGCGGGTGCTTCTTCGGGGGATGCGTCGGAGACATCGTCAGCGTACTCGCCGGATACGACATCGCCATCGGCCGGGGGAGCAGTCACGATGTCGTTTCCGATCGCCTCGTAAGCGATCGACACGGGGTCTTGGTCGGCGCCCTGGGGGGAGGCATCCTCTACGCGGTCGGTGTCGGGGTGTTCGTCGGTCGGAGCGTCGGGCTCGGCGGGGGCGTCGGGCTCGGCGGGGGCGTCGGGCTCGGCGGGAGCGTCAGCAGCTTCAGCATCGGCGGCATCCGCATCGCCGTCAGACTCGGCCGCTGACTCCGCGGTCGAGGCAGGAAGGTCCTCCTGAGCCGCGGCTTCTGGCGCGTCGGGAGTCGCGACGGATGACGGTTCGTCAGACGAGATGGATGCCTGAGCCTCGGTCTCGTCGGGTTGTTTCACGTGAAACTCTCCCCCTTGCGCGAGCCGCTCAACATCGCTCTCCACCTTATCCCGCCTTCCCCCCATCCCTAGCCGCCGAAGCCACTT
>NZ_JBQCIP010000028.1:0-21557 GCF_051953575.1 Microbacterium sp. | reverse complement strand
GACACGTCGTGGTCCTCGGTCGCCGAATACACCTTGACCGGGACGTTGACCAGGCCGAAGGTCAGCGCGCCCTTCCAGATCGCTCTCATCGCACCAGTACACACCGGTCACGCCCGTCGCGGCTAGCCCGCACCCGGGTGTTGACAACTCACGGCAGGATGGGCGCATGGCCCAGCCCCGCGGAAAGTCCGCCGAGCAGTACGTGAGCATCGGCGGTCGCCGGCTTCGCATCACGAACCTCGACAAGGTGCTCTATCCCGAGACGGGCACCACCAAGGGCGAAGTCATCGACTATTACACGCGCATCGCGCCCGTGCTGATCCCCCACGTCGTCGGACGCCCCGTCACGCGCAAGCGCTGGCCGGACGGCGTGGGAACCGAAGACGACCCCGGCATGGTCTTCTTCGCGAAGGATCTCGAACGGGGCGCACCCTCCTGGGTGCGGCGGATGCCGATCCCTCACTCGACCGGCACCAAGGAGTACCCGCTCGTCTCCGACGTGCCCACGCTGGTGTATCTGGCGCAGGTCGCGAGCCTCGAGCTGCACGTGCCGCAATGGCGCTTCGCGGCCGACGGCGGCCGCGGACCGGCCGACCGTCTCGTGCTGGACCTCGACCCCGGCCCAGGAGTCGGGCTCGCCGAGTGCGCCGTGGTCGCCGGCTGGGCGCGGACGATCCTGCTGGGCATGGGGCTGGAGCCGTTTCCGGTCACGAGCGGCAGCAAGGGCATCCACCTGTACACCGCGCTGCCGCCCGGTCAGTCCACCGAGCAGGCGTCCGCGCTCGCGAACGAGCTCGCGCGGGCGATCGAGGCCGATCACCCGGACCTCGTGGTCAGCAGCATGAAGAAGACCGAGCGGCACGGGAAGGTGCTCATCGACTGGAGCCAGAACAACGGGTCCAAGACGACCATCGCCCCCTACTCGCTGCGCGGGCGACCGCATCCGACGGTGGCCGCCCCGCGCACCTGGGAGGAGCTGGACGACCCGGGGCTGCGGCACCTCGACTTCGCCGAAGTGCTCGCGCGTGTCGACGACATCGGCGACCCCATGGCGCCGCTGGGCTTCCACGCGGGAGGGCGCGAGGCCGAGTCGGGACCGCTCTCGGCCTACATCTCCAAGCGCAGCGCCGCACGCACTCCGGAACCGGTGCCCGCCAACCCGCTCGGCGCGACACCCAGCGATGAGAAGCCCCGCTTCGTCATCCAGGAGCACCATGCGACGCGGCTGCACTGGGACTTCCGACTGGAGCACGACGGCGTGCTGGTGAGCTGGGCGGTACCCCGCGGGGTACCGCACTCGCATCGTCGCAACAACCTCGCGGTGATGACCGAGGACCACCCGATGGAGTACGCGACGTTCGAGGGGACGATCCCTGCCGGAGAGTACGGCGGGGGCACCGTCACGATCTGGGACGAGGGCCGGTACGACCTGGAGAAGTGGCGGGACGACGAGATCATCGCCACCCTGGAGGGTCGCCCGGGCGGACCCCTGGGACGCGTGCGCCTCGCCCTGATCCGCACGGAAGGCGAGGGCGAGAAGTCCAGCTGGCTGCTGCACCGGATGAAGACCGACGTCGACGGCCGCCTGCAGCCCGACGGCGTCGTCGTCGAGCCCAGCGCCCAGGCCGACGAGCCCCGCAGCGCACGCGCACCCGGACCACGTGGCGCGGCGGATGCGGGAAGATCCGGCGCCGACCTGTCACCGATGCTCGCGACGTCGGCGACGCCGGAGCTGGCGCGCATCGCGGCGCACCGCTGGGGCGACCCTGCCTGGGTCGAGATGAAGTGGGACGGCATCCGGGCGGTCGGATCCTGGGACGGCGAGCGGCTCCGGCTGTACGCGCGCAGCGGCAACGACATCACCCACCGCTACCCGGAGCTCACCGGCGTCGATGCGGGACTGGGTGCGCAGCCATGTGTCGTGGACGGCGAGCTCGTGGCGCTCGAGCCCGACGGACGCCCGAGCTTTCCGCTGCTGCAGACCCGCATGAACCTTGAGCGGGCGGGCGACATCGCGCGCGAGGCCCGCCGGACTCCTGTGCGCTACTACCTGTTCGACGTGCTCGCGCACGACGGCGACGACCTGGCCGACCTGCCCCTCCGCGAGCGGCGTGACGTGCTCGAGGCGGTGGCGGCGGCATCCATCGATCCGATCGCCGTGCCTCCGGTGTTCGACGACGTCGACGTCGCCCTGGAGACGAGCGCGCGGCTGCGGCTGGAAGGGATCGTCGTGAAGGACCCCGCGTCGCCGTACCTGCGCGGGCGGCGGTCGGAGGCATGGCTGAAGGTCAAGCACACGAGCACGCAGGAGGTGGTGATCGCCGGCATCCGCCCCGGCAAGGGCGCACGGTCCGGGACCTTCGGTTCGCTGCTGCTCGGGATCCCCGGCGAGAACGGCCTGCAGTACGCCGGTCGCGTCGGCACCGGCTTCAGCGACTCGATGCTCGCCACGCTCATGCGCACACTCACGCCGCTGCGCACCGATGAGAATCCGCTGGTCGGGGTTCCCCCCGCCGACGCGCGCGATGCGCTGTGGGTGCGGCCCGAGCTCGTCGGCGAGGTCGAGTACGGCGAGTTCACCCCCGGGGGCATCCTCCGCCATCCTCGGTGGCGAGGACTGCGCCCCGACAAATCGCCCGAGGACGTGCGCTGCGAAGGCTAGGCGGGCTAGGCGTGAGCGTCGTGCTCGACGTGGCCCGCGGGTTCCAGCTGGAACGTCGAATGCTCGACGTCGAAGTGCTCCGACAGGCAGCTCTGCAGTCCGCTCAGGATGCCGGCGGCCCGGCCGTCCGCGAGCGCAGCCTCCTCCACGACGACGTGGGCGGTGAACACCGGGGCGCCACGGGTCAGCTGCCACACGTGCACATCGTGGACGTCGACGACACCGGGCGCGCCCAGGATGTGGGCACGGATGTCCTGCACACGCGTGCCCTGTGGCGCGGACTCCGCGAAGACCGACACCACCTCGCGCAGCAGGCTGAACGCGCGCGGCACGATCATGGCGGCGATGAACAGGGACGCGATGGCATCGGCCTGGTCCCAGCCGGTGGTCACGACGACGATCGCCGCGACGATGACGGCCGCCGAGCCGATGAGGTCGCCCATCACCTCGATGTACGCGCCGCGGACGTTGATGCTGTGCCGCTGCGCCGAGCTCAGCAGCCACATCGCGACGCCGTTCGCGACGAGGCCGACGATGGCGACGACGAGCATGAGGCCGCCCTGCACCTCGGCGTCGGCGGGGTGCAGCAGGCGCATGATGCCCTCATACGCCACCCAGGCCGATAGCAGGATGAGGATAATGCCGTTGACGAGCGCCCCGAAGACCTCTGCGCGCTGATAGCCGAACGTGCGTCGGTCGTTGGCGGGGCGCGCGGCGACGGTGCTCGCGATGAGCGCGACGACGAGGGCCGCCGCGTCGGTGAACATGTGGGCGGCGTCCGCGAGCAGCGCGAGCGACCCCGACAGGATCGCGCCGACCACTTGGACCACCATGACGGTGGACGTGATCGCGAGCGAGATCGCGAGCAGCCGGCGGTTGCCGGAGCCGCGGATCCCGGTGGGCGCGTGATCGTGCATGTGCCCAGGCTAAGCCCGGCCCGCAGGCGCGCCGGGCTGTTTCGGCTAGTCGGGAATGAGTGTGATTCTCAGTCGCAGTCGGGCACCGCTCACAGCGACGACAGCAGCGGTGCGAGCGCGACGAACGCCCGCGAGCGATGGGATGCCGCGTTCTTCTCCTCGGCCGTCCACTCACCGACGCTGCGCTCGGCGCCGGGCTCCTGCCCGTCGGGCACGAACACCGGGTCGTACCCGAATCCGCCCGCTCCCGACGGCGCCGTGGCGATCCGCCCCGGCCACACGCCTTCGACCACGTGCTCGGCCGGCTCGCCGCCGTCCGCCGATGGCACGACCAGCGCGATCGTCGAGACGAACTGCGCGCCGCGGTGCGGGTCGGCGATGTCGGAGATCTGGTCCAGCAGCAGGTTCAGGTTGGCCGACGCGTCCTTCGCGTGGCCGGCCCAGTACGCCGAGAAGACGCCCGGCGCTCCGCCCAGCACGTCGACGCACACGCCGGAGTCGTCGGCCAGCGCCGGCAGCCCGGTGTGGGCGGCCGCGGCGCGCGCCTTGATCAGCGCGTTCTCGGCGAAGGTCACGCCGTCCTCGACGGGCTCCGGGCCGTCATACCCGACGACCTCGATGTCGGGCCGCGTCGCGGCGACGATCGCCTGGAACTCCTCGACCTTGTGCGGGTTGTGGGTGGCCAGGACGATGCGGCGCGGCATCCTTCACTCCCCCGCGGGAGCGAAGACGCCGGCCTGGATGTCGCGCAGCGACGCGCAGCCGTCGACGCCGAGCTGCAGCAGCGCGTCGAGCTCCCGCTTGTCGAACGGCGCCCCCTCGGCGGTGCCCTGCACCTCGACGAACAGGCCGCGTCCGGTGACCACGACGTTCATGTCGGTCTCGGCGCGGACGTCCTCCACGTACGCGAGGTCGAGCATCGGCTCGCCGTCGATGATGCCGACCGAGACGGCCGACACGGAGTCGACGAGCACCTGCGCCTTCTGGCCGATGAACTTCTTGCCGCGGCCCCACTCGATCGCGTCGGCGAGCGCGACGTAGGCGCCCGTGATCGCTGCGGTGCGGGTGCCGCCGTCGGCCTGCAGCACGTCGCAGTCGATCACGATCGTGTTCTCGCCGAGCGCCTTGGTGTCGACCACGGCGCGCAGGGCCCGGCCGATGAGGCGCGAGATCTCGTGCGTGCGACCGCCGATCCTGCCCTTGACGCTCTCGCGGTCGTTGCGGCTGTTCGTCGCGCGCGGCAGCATGGCGTACTCCGCCGTCACCCAGCCCTTGCCCTTGCCGGTCAGCCACCGCGGAACGCCGTTGGTGAACGACGCCGTGCACAGCACCTTCGTGCCGCCGAACGACACGAGCGCCGACCCCTCGGCGTTGGCGCTCCAGCCGCGTTCGATCGTGACGGTGCGCAGCTCGTCGACGCGGCGGCCGTCGGCACGGGTGATGTCGGTCATGCGGTTCTCCTCCGGAGGAATGGATGCCTCAGCCGAGGCGGGCAGGGTCGTCGAGGCGGGGCAGGTCGATGGCGCCCGTCTGCACGAGGCGCACGTTCGTCACCTCGCGGCCCATCAGGCGGTGGGCGAGACGCAGGAACTCGTCGGCCGAGGCCCCTGTGGCCTCGTAGACGTGACGGGGTGCGGCATCCGGCCCCGCGAGCAGGTCGCGGGAGACCAGCTGACGGTAGACGTCCTTCGCGGTCTCGGTGTCGCTCGACACGAGCGACACGTCCGGGCCCATCACGTAGCTGATGGCGCCTTCGAGGAACGGGTAGTGGGTGCAGCCCAGGACGAGCGTGTCGACGCCGGCGTGGCGCAGCGGCGCGAGGTATTCCTCGGCCACCGCGAGCACCTCGGGCGAGTCGGTGACGCCGGCCTCGACGAACTCGACGAACCGGGGGCACGCCTGTGCGAACACGGTGAGACGCTCGTTGACGCCGAGCATGTCCTGGTACGCGCCGGATCCGATGGTGCCCGCCGTGCCGATGACGCCCACGCGCCCGTTGCGGGTGGTCGACATGGCCGTGCGCACCGCCGGTTTGATCACCTCGACGACGGGCACGTCGTAGCGTTCCCTGGCGTCGCGCAGCATCGCCGCCGAGGCGGTATTGCACGCGATCACGAGCATCTTCACGCCCTGCTCGACCAGGTCGTCGAGGATCTCGAGCGAATAGCGGCGCACATCGGCGATCGGCTTCGGCCCGTACGGCGAGCGCGCCGTGTCGCCGATGTAGAGGATCGACTCCCGGGGCAGCAGGGCCGACACTGCTCGAGCGACGGTGAGCCCGCCGACACCGGAGTCGAAGATTCCGATCGGCGCGTCGTTCACGATGCCCCAGCCTACGCCAGGCGCTCACTAGGCTGACCCGCATGGGTGAATCCACCGCTCTGCTGACGGACCGCTACGAGCTCACCATGCTGGACGCGGCACTGCGGGACGGCACCGCCCACCGCCGCTGCGTGTTCGAGCTGTTCGGCCGGCGACTGTCGGGCGGACGCCGCTTCGGGGTGCTCGCCGGCACGGGCCGGCTGCTGTCGCTGCTGCGCGACTTCCGCTTCGGCGACGACGAGCTGCGGTTCCTGCGCGATGAGCGGGTGGTGGATGCCGCCACCCTCACGTTCCTCGAGGGCTACCGGTTCACCGGCTCGATCATGGGGTACCGCGAGGGCGAGCTGTACTACCCCGGGTCGCCGCTCCTGACGGTCGAAGGCACGTTCGCCGAGGCGGTCGTCCTCGAGACCCTGGCGCTCAGCGTCCTCAACCACGACTCCGCCGTCGCGACCGCGGCCGCACGGATGAGCGTCGCCGCCGGAGACCGCCCGCTCGCCGAGATGGGATCACGCCGCGCCGGGGAGTCCTCCGCCGTGGCAGCCGCCCGCGCCGCCTATATCGCCGGGTTCGGCGCCACCTCGAACCTCGAAGCAGGGCGCACGTGGGGCATCCCGACGATGGGCACGGCCGCGCATTCGTGGACGCTGCTGCACGACACCGAGGAGGACGCCTTCCGCGCCCAGATCGCCGCCCTCGGCGTCGGGACCACCCTGCTCGTCGACACGTACGACATCCGCACGGGGGTCGAGACCGCGATCCGCGTCGCCGGCACCGAACTCGGCGGCGTCCGGATCGACTCCGGCGATCTGCCCACCGTCGCGGCGCAGGTACGCGCGCAGCTCGACGAGCTCGGCGCGACCGCCACCCGCATCACGGTGACCAGCGACCTCGACGAGTACGCGATCGCCGCGCTGGCGGCATCCCCCGTCGACGCCTACGGCGTGGGCACCTCGGTCGTCACGGGATCGGGGACCCCGACCGCGGGCATGGTCTACAAGCTCGTCGCCCGCCAGGACGCCGCGGGCGGCTGGGTAGGCGTCGCGAAGGCGTCCACCGACAAGGCCTCGAAGGGCGGGCGCAAGGCCGCCTTCCGCACACTCGACGCCGGCACGGCCACGAGCGAGCTGATCGTCGTCTCGGACGGCTTCGAAGCCCTCGGGACGGCCTCGTCGCATCCGGATGCCCGTCCGCTCCAGGTTCCGCTGGTCGTCGACGGTGAGACGGATGCCGCCCACGAGGGTCCGGTCGGCGTCGAGGCGGCGCGGGCGCACCACCTGCGCGTGCGCGAGGAGCTGCCGGTGCGCGCGCTCGGCCTCAGCCGCGCGGATCCCGCGATCCCGACGGTCTACGTCGACGCGGGGTGACGCTCAGCCCTGCAGCGACTCGTAGATCTCTTTGCAGGTCGGGCAGACGGGGAACTTCTCGGGGTCGCGGCCCGGCGTCCACTTCTTGCCGCACAGCGCGCGCACCGGCTTGCCGGTGATCGCGGACTCGAGGATCTTGTCCTTCTTGACGTAGTGCGAGAAGCGCTCATGATCGCCCGGCTCGATCTGCTCTTCTTTGAGGAGCTCTTCGAGCTCGCGATCGAGGGTCGCGATACCGCCCTGGTCGGGGCTGTCAAGGGGCGTGCTCATGGTCTGCCAGTGTAGTCGCGGCAGGCGCCGCCGGGGCGGCTCGGGCCGGCTCAGGTGGACTCCGCGAACTCCATCAGGCGTCCGCCGCGCCGCTCGAAGACGACGGAGCCGATCACGATGCCCACCAGGAGGACGCCGAGTCCGATCGCAAGTCCGCCCCACAGAGCTGTCGTCGCGGCTTCCGCGTCGCCACCCAGCGCCAGCCACCCGCACCACACGACGGGAGCGGAGAGCACCAGCACGCCGACCATGACGACGCCCTGTGCGATCGCTCCCCCGGCGCCCGTGCGCTGCGGCTGCTGGAAGGGGCTCTCGCCCGGCCGCGACACGGCGTACGGCGCGACCACCGATGAGATGCTCGACAGTCCGAGCCCCGACAGGAACAGGACCGCGCACACGCCGGTGAGCGCGGGAAGGATCGCCCAGCGCCCGTGGAGCGAGGTCGCCACCGGCACAGCGACGGCGAGAAGCGGAACGCCCACGAGCAGCACCGGCACCAGCCGACCGACCCGGTCCGATACGCCGCGCACGCCGCTGGAGATGTGCATCCAGATCGCCGTCGAGTCGTAGGCGACGTCGTCATGCGGCAGCCAGCCGAGGAACAGCGCGGCGAAGGGCACCGGCACGAGGGCGACGATCTCGGGCGGCACGCCCGCGATCAGCAGCGGCACCGTCGTGATGGCCGCGGCGACCGGGATCACGAGCGCGTTCACGACGTAGCGTCGGTCGCCGAACCAGTACACGAGGCTCCGGGCCGCGATCGCTCCGCCCGGCGTGCCCGGGGCGACGCCGAACCAGCCGAGACCCGCACGCTCGCGCCCCGTCCCAGGGCGCTCCGTGGTCGTGAGCAGGCGGCGCACGGCCCACACCCAGAGCAGCCCCAGTACGGCGATCGTCGCGACGGCCACGAGCGACACGAGGCCCGCGGACCGCCCCGCCGCCACCGCGCCTGGGAGCGCCCACGCGGCCCCGAAGGGGGTCAGCGCCAGCGCGTCGACGGCTCGGAGCAGCTGCGGCGGAACCGCGCCGTCCCACTCCAGCGATGCGAGGAACACTCCGACGGGCACCACCACGACGAGCACCACGAGGATGAACAGGCCCGACAGCTCGCGGGAGCGGCGCTCGCGCAGGAAGAGCGACGCCAGCGCACCGCACACGCGCGCCAGCAGCGAGCACGTGAGCACGCCGAGGACGACGCTGACGACGCCCACGGCGACCGGCACGCCGCGGTCGGCCCAGACGATCGCCGAGCACACCGCCACGGCGAGCAGCGCCAGGATCGGCACGCTGATCAGTCCCACGAGCGCCAGCACGGCTGCGAGCCGTCCGCGCGACAGCCCGAAGAGGGCGAACCGCCGAGGGTCCAGCGGGTCGTCGATCGCCCCGATGAGCGGTGCGAGCGCGAACCCCAGCGCGACCGCCGAGCCGCCCAGCACCGTGACCGTCCGCACCGCGTCGGTCGAGGCATCCCTCATCGTCAGCAGCGCCCAGCACGCGGCGACCGTCGCGATGACGAGCGCGATCAGCCCGAGAACGACCCGCACGACGTGCCCCGCGTCACCGCGCAGCGCACCGAGGAGCAGCGCCAGCCTCAGCCGGAGAACGTGTGCAGCCACTCGAGGCCCTCCACGTCGCTGAGGCCGCCGGCGAGCTCCACGAACCTCTGCTCGAGGGTGAGCTCGCCGCGCACCTCGTCGACGGTCCCCTCGGCGAGGACCTGGCCGGCCACGATGACCGCGACGCGCGTGCAGACGCGCTCGACGAGCTCCATGCCGTGGCTGGAGAGGATCACCGTGCCGCCGTGCGCGACGTACGCGGAGAGGATGTCGAGGATGATCGCGCTCGAGACCGGGTCGACCGCCTCGAACGGCTCGTCCAGCACCAGCACACGCGGCGAGTGGATGAGGGCGCCCGCGAGCATGACCTTCTTCAGCATGCCCGCCGAGTAGTCCGACACGCTGCGCCCGAGCGCCTCCTGCAGGTCGAACGCGCGGGCGAGATCCGCGGTGCGGCTCTCGACGACGGCCGAGGGCAGCCCCCGCAGCACGCCGTAGTAGTAGAGGAGCTGGCGACCGGTGAGCCGGTCGAACGTCCGCAGCCGGTCGGGCAGGACGCCCATCAGCTTCTTCGCCTTGAGCGGGTGGGCGGCGGCATCCACTCCCGCCACCTGGATCGTGCCGCGATCCGGCTCGAGCAGGCCCGCGATCATCGACAGCGTGGTGGTCTTGCCGGCGCCGTTCGGGCCGACCAGTCCGTAGAACGTGCCGGTCGGCACCGTCAGATCGATCCCGTCGACGGCGTGGGTGCTCCCGAAGCGCTTGGTGACGCCGCGCAGGACGAGCGCGTCGCCCGTCGCGCCGGCCGGCGCCGGTTCGACGATCGGTTCGGGGAGGGATGCCGTCACGTCATCGGAAGCGCCCGGCGGCGGCGCCGGCGCCACCTCGCTCGGGCCGGCCGGTTCGGCCACCGGGGGCGCGGGCGGCGGCGGGACGACGACCGGAAGCGACTCCGCGACGAGCCGCGGTGCGGGTTCTTCGACCGGCACGGGGGCGGGCGCCGGTTCGGCGACAGGTTCCGGTTGGGCCACCGGCGCCGGTTCGGCGATGGGCACCGGCTCCGCGACGGGTTCGGGCTCGGCCACCGGCGCCGGTTCGTCGATCGGCACCGGCTCCGCGACGGGTTCACGCTCGGCCACCGGCGCCGGTTCGGCGACCGGCGCCGATTCCGGAGCCTCGGAGGCTGCCGTGGGCTCGACGGGAAGCGGGGGCCTGGGCGGGACGACGATGGCCGCGGCGACGGATGCGGCGATCTCCAGGTCGCTGGGCAGCGGAGGAGGCGGACCGGGGTCGACAGGAGCGGCGACTGCGCGCTTCTTGCGCGGGGCGGATTTGGCCGTCGAACGCGGGGCCCGACCGGGCCGGCGAGGCTTGTCGGACGGCTGCGGAACGGAATCCGAGATCCGCACGACGCGCGCGTCCGAGTGACGGTCCGGCTCTTCCGGATCGATGTCGTTCGGCACCGGGAGGGAGGCTGTCACTGCACCAACGTATCAAGCGGGCCTGATCGCAGGCCAGAACGCGTCATCGAGTCTCGACATTCGCGTTATGTCACGAAACGGCAACGGGAGGCGCTCATTCTGCACCTTTTCAGTCGCCTTCGATACCCTGGTTCAGGCACGAAGGGGTGTCGCGCCGGTTAACCGGCAGTGAATCACGCACTTCAGGAGCAGATTTTGACCCTTCAGACCGTCATCCTCGCCGCAGGAATGGGCTCGCGTCTCGGACGCAGCCTTCCCAAGCCTCTCACCGAGCTCAGCGACGGCCGCAGCATCATGCAGCAGCAGCACGACAACATCCGTGCCGCGTTCGGCGGCGACGCCAGGATCACGACCGTCGTCGGCTACCGCGCCGAGACCATCGTCGAGGCGTTCCCGCACGTCGACTACGTCTACAACGACCGGTACGACCAGACGAACACGTCCAAGAGCCTGCTGCGCGCGCTGGCGAAGACCGGCCGCAGCGGGGTGCTCTGGATGAACGGCGACGTCGTCTTCGACCCGCGCGTGCTCGGGCGGGCCATCGAGCTCATCGAGCGCGACCAGTCGTTCGTCACGGTCAACACGTCCAAGGTGAGCGACGAAGAGGTCAAGTACACCGTCACGCCCGAGGGCTTCATCAAGGAGCTGTCGAAGACCGTCAAGGGCGGCATCGGCGAGGCCGTGGGCATCAACTACATCTCCAGCGCCGACAAGAAGGCGTTCATGCGCCACCTCACGCGCGTCGACGACCAGGACTATTTCGAGCGCGGCCTCGAGCTCGCGATCGCCGAGGACGGCGTGCTGCTCCAGCCGCTCGACATCTCGGACCTGTACGCCGTCGAGGTCGACTTCGCCGAGGACCTCGAGCGCGCCAACCTCTTCGTCTGATCAGACGCACCGGACCGCTGGCCGGATGCCGTTCGCGGCATTCGTCCAGCGGTTCGTCTTAGGCTGACCACGATGACCGAGAAGGTTCACCGCATCCACTCCCTGCCCGACGGCGCGCCGTGGCAGGGCGGTCTTCCGCCTGCGGGCTCGGAGGAGCATCCGCTCACCATCCGGGCGCTCGACCGGGTGCTCGCGATCCAGCGGCCCGCCGTCCTCGCGCATCTGCGCAGCATCCGGCTCCGGCATCCGCAGGCCACGCCCGCCCAGATCGTGCGCATCCTCGAACGGCGCTACCTCGCCGCCGTGACGACCGGGGGCGCCGCCGTCGGCGCGACCGCCGTCGTGCCGGGCATCGGAACGGGTGTCACGCTCGCCCTGAGCGGCGTCGAGACCGTGGCCTTCCTCGAGGCGACGACGCTCTTCGCGCAGTCCGTCGCCGAGGTGCACGGCATCCCGGTCGCCGATCCCGACCGCGCACGTGCCCTCGTGCTGACGCTCATGCTCGGCAAAGAGGGCGTGGACCTCGTCGCCCAGCTGGCGGGCCAGGCAGCAGGCCGCGGCCCGAACCGCTCCACGTACTGGGGCGAGCTCATCACGAAGACGCTCCCCCGCGCCGCGGTGGGGCCGATGGTCGACCGGCTCAAGTCGACGTTCATCCGTCAGTTCGCCGCCCGAGGCGGGGCATCGTGGATCGGCAAGGCGCTGCCGTTCGGCATCGGCGCGGCCGTCGGCGGCGCCGGCAACAACATCCTCGGCCGCCGCGTGCTCACCGGCTCGAGGAAGGCGTTCGGCCTGCCGCCCTTCGAGCTTCCGTCGGACCTCGAGCCGCGTCCCGGCGCGGACCGCCTCGAACGCATCGCCGGTCGCGGCATCCGACGGGCGGGTGAGGCCGTCGTCGGCGGCGTGACCCGCGGCTCGGCCGCGGTGGCCGGTGTCGTGCGGCGTCGCCGGCCCGCGCTCGAGGCCCCTGCCGGCGGAGCCTCCTCCCCGGCGACGGGCGTCGACGATCCGTCCACAGTCGGCGGCTCGCCCAGGCCCTGACACCTCGTCCGCGTCGGATGCCGCTCCTACCGTGGCGGGATGCTTCGCGCGCTGGATCCCGACGAACCCCGACCGCCCCTCGCCTACCGCGTGCCCTGGCGCGTCGACCGGGTGTACGACCGGCACCCCCTGGTGACGAACGCCGGGCCGGCGGCCGTCGACCTCGTCCGCGTCCTCATCGACCACGGACCTGGGTCGGCGACCGAGCACTGGGGCCGGATGCCCGCCGGCGACACCGCCGAGCTGTGCCTGTGCGACGCGGACCCCGGCGACACCACCGTGACGATCGCCTGGTTCCGCCCCGAGAACGGCGTGGAGTACCTGTGGAATTTCGCGATGTGAGACGCGACGCGGCAGACGGCGCGACAATAGCCGCATGGGTCTGTTCAGCAAGCTTCCCGAGGAGCCCGTGGAGTGGGCCGGGCTCCCCTCCGAGCCCTCCCGCGCCGAGAGCGAGGCCGAGCGCCTCACGTCCGCGCCGTCGTCGGATCTGGGCGCTCTCGGGTTCGGCGATCCCACCGCCGGCGTAGCGGTCGAGTCGATCGTCATCCCGGTGACGCCCGCGGTCGAGATCGCACAGTCGCACGAATCCGGCGAGGACCACTGACACCCGCTGCAAGCGCTTGCATGTCACTCCTCGACAGGCCACGGCGCGAGGCATACGCTCGCTCGTATGGACAGCACCCTCGCCTGCCTGGCGGCATGGATGCCGCGGCAGCGGTGGTACGCGGCGAAAGGCCGGCCACCGAGCCTGCGACTGGTGTCGTGGTGGGACCTTCCGGCGGACCGCGGCGGCGCGAGCGACGACGGCGCTCGGGTGCGGACCTACCTCGTCGCCGATGAGGGCGCCCTCCCCGCGGTGCTGTACCAGATCCCCGTCGTCGAGCGCGCGACCGAGACCATCGACGCGGACCCCGAGCACATCATCGGCAGTCCCGAGCCCGGAAGCACCTTCATCGACGGGCCCTTCGACGACGCCTACGCCCAGGCGCTGCTGTCGCTCGTGGAGCACGGCGGTACCGCCGACGGCCCGCAGACCACCGCAACGGGGCATCCGGCGCCGGCCGCCGACCCGGCGGGACGCCTGCGGGTGGCGCGCGTTGTCAGCGGCGAGCAGTCCAACACCTCGCTGATCTACGAGGGCGACGGCATCCCCGTCATCTGCAAGGTCTATCGCCAGCTGCACGCGGGCCTGAACCCCGACATCGAACTGCAAGAGGCTCTCGCCGCCGCGGGCTCGGACCACGTGCCGACGCCGATCGGCTGGGTCGAGGGATCGTGGCCCGATCTGTCGACCGCGCACGGCGCGGTGCGCGGTTCGCTCGCGTTCGCGCAGGAGTTCCTGCCGGGAGTCGAGGATGCCTGGCGGGTGGCTCTTCACGCGGCCGCGCGGGGAGAGGACTTCCGCTCACCCGCGCACGCGCTCGGCGTCGCCACCGCCGATGTGCATCGCGGCCTCGCCGGCTGCTTCCCCACTCACCCTGCGGGGGCCGCCGATCGCAAGGCCACCGCGGCCGGGTGGGAGCGCCGCCTCGCGATCGCCATCGCCGAGGTCCCCGACCTGGCCGCGCAGCGCGAAGCGATCGAGACGGTGTACCGACGGGCCATGCATGTGCCGTGGCCCGCGCTGCAGCGCATCCACGGCGACTTCCACCTCGGTCAGGTGCTCCATGCCCCCGGCCGGGGCTGGGTCCTTGTCGATTTCGAGGGCGAGCCGCTGAGGCCGATGGCGGAACGCGTGCAGCCCGATCTCGCGCTCCGCGATGTGGCAGGCATGCTCCGCTCCTTCGACTACGTGGCCGGATCGCTCCGGCTCGACGACCCGGAGCGCTCCCCCGAGGCCGTCAGAGATTGGGTGGCGTCCGCCCGGGCGGCCTTCGTCGACGGGTACGCGGCGACGTCGGGCACCGACCTCGACCCGCGGCATCCACTGCTCGCCGCCCTCGAACTCGACAAGGCCGTCTACGAGGCGATCTACGAGGCGCGCAACCGACCCACGTGGGTCGCGATCCCCCTCGGCGCCGTCGCGAGGTTGGTGGAAAGACCCGCACCCGTCGCCTGAGGGGTATCAGGCCTCGTCGTCGAGGTCGGCCTCGTCGTCGGGCTCTTCGTCCTCTTCGGCGACCGAGCGGGCGTACCAGCGCTCCCAGTCGTCCATGAGACGCTGCACGGCCGTCTCGAAGCGCGCGGTCGCCGCGCCCGGGGCGGTGTCGCCGAAGTAGTGGGTCACCCATTGCTCCAGCCGCGCCACGGCGTCGGGGTCGCCCAGCACACGATCGGTCTCGGCGACGATCTCGGGAGCGGCGGAGGCGTCCAGCCATTCGCAGGCGGACAGATAGCCGTGCGTGTCGATCGCGGCCGCGGGATCGACCGGCCGCGTGATCAGCAGGGGCTTGTCGGCGGCGAGACGGTCGTAGACCATCGCGGAGATGTCGACGATCGCGACGTCGGCAGCCGCCAGCTGCCAGCCGAGCTCGGGCCCGTCGTCGAACACGTGACGGGCGGACGCATCGGCCGCGTTCGCGGCGGCGATGGCGGCGATGATGCGCTTGTTCGCGGCCCCGTACTCGTGGTTCACGACACCGGAGCGCGGGTGCGGGCGGTAGATGACGCGGTGCTTCCCGGTCGCCAGCAGCGCCGAGACGAGCGCCTCGCCGTGCGACACGATCGAGCCGTAGTGCGCCGATGGCCGGTCGCCCTCCCACGTCGGCGCGTACAGCACCACCGTGCGCTCGTCGGGCGTGTAGGGCAGCGTGCCCGAGTAGTGGTCCGCCTGCGGACGCCCGATCTCGATCGTGCGGCGGTCGATGTCGTAGTCCCACAGCACCCGCTGCAGGCGCTCGCGGGCGGCATCCCCCGCGATCATGGCGTAGTCGTACGCCTTGTACTGATTCGTGGTCATGTACATCTTGTCGGACTCGCCGTGGTTGATGAACACGTGCCAGCGGCGGCCGTACCGGAACATCTGGAAGTTCCGCGTGTTCTGGTTGACGTACAGCACGAGCCGGATGTCCTGCTGGGCGATGAACCGCTCCAGGTCGCGCACGGTGGGCACGAACGCCACCGGCAGCGCTCCATCGACGAGGAGCGCTTCGGCTCCGGTCGCGGCACGGCTCAGCACGACGACCGGCCACTTCTTCGCGAGGCCGGCGAGCGGCTTGTACCACTGGCGCATCTGGTACATGTTGACCGCGCCGTCGGCGAAGTACACGGCGACGCGATAGTGGAAGGGCGGATGCTGCGGCCCCGACGCGAGCCTCCGCCGGACGTCGATGACAGCCGAGCGATTGCGCACGGCCTTGCGCACGAGCGCGATCGCCTTCTTCACATCCGAGACCAGACCCACACGTCCAGCCTATCGACCGGCACGCATGACATGATCGACCAGTGCAGGACGAGCAACACGGACGCAGGGACGCTCCGATCCCCCCTCCCGGCGCCGGTGTCAGCTTCGTGATGCCGGTGCTCAACGAGCGCGCCTATCTGCGCCGCGCCGTCGAGACCGTGCTGGCACAGGACATCGACGCGCCGACCGAGCTGATCCTCGCACTAGGCCCGTCGAACGACGGCACGACCGAGCTGGCCCATGAGCTGGCCCGCGGCGACACCCGCATCGTGCTGGTCGACAACCCGGCGGCCGACATCCCCGTCGGGCTCAACCTGGCGATCCGGGCGGGCCGGTACCCCACCGTCGTCCGCGTCGACGCGCACTCCGAGCTCGACCGGTCGTACGCGCGCAGCGCGCTGCAGACCCTCGACCGCGTCCGGGCCGCCAACGTCGGGGGCGTCATGCACGCCGACGGACGGACGCCCTTCCAGCGGGCCGTCGCACGTGCCTACAACTCCCCCATCGGCCTCGGCGGGGGCGCGTACCACGGCGGGACCCAGGAGGGCGAGGCCGAGTCCGCCTACCTCGGGGTGATGCGCAGGGACGTGCTCGAAGAGGTCGGGCTGTTCGACGAGAGCATCCGCCGCGGCGAGGACTGGGAGCTGAACCTGCGGATCCGCCGTGCCGGCTACCGCGTGTGGTTCGACCCGTCGCTGTCGGTCACGTACTGGCCGCGCGAGAGCTGGACGCGGCTGGTGCGCCAGTTCGCGGCGACGGGGCGCTGGCGCGGCGAGCTCGTTCGGCGGTTCGGCCGCGGCAACTCGCTGCGGTTCTTCGCACCGCCCGCGCTGGTGCTCACGATCCTGCTCGCGCTCGTCGTGGCGGTGCTGCAGCTCACGGGCGTGCTGACCGGCTGGTGGTCGGTGGCGGCATCCCTCGTCTACGTGCCGGTGATCGCGTACGCCGTCCTTATCCTGGCCGTCGCGCTCGGTGCGGGCGGCGGCCACGGGTGGCGCGACAAGCTGTGGTCGGCGGCCGTGCTGCCGACGATGCACCTGTCGTGGGGCTGGGGATTCCTGGGCGGGGTGATCGGCGGCGCGCGCGACACGGTCGACACATCGCGCCTCGGCAGCCGCAACACCCCGCTCCCCTGAGCACGTCGCGGCGGCGCCGTGAGCGTCAGGCGCGGATGAAGCCCTGGTCGAGGATGCGGGCGACGACCCTCTCGGCGGCATGCCCGTCGTCGCGGGCGTTGAACTTCGCCTGCCACTCGCGGTAGCGAGCGGCGTGCTGCTCCGCGTCGTCGGCGGCGAGCGCCGCGACGAGCTCGTCCTGCGAGCGGACCAGCGCGCCGGGAGCATGCGCGGCGAGGTCGAAGTAGAAGCCCCGCAGCTCTCCGCGGTAGTGCTCCATGTCGGGGACGAGGAAGTACATCGGCTTGCCGGTCACCGAGAAGTCGAACATGACCGACGAGTAGTCGGTGATGAGCGCGTCGGCCGCCAGCAGCAGCAGGGACGTGTCGGGGAAGCCGGTGACGTCGACGACGCGCGGCCCTTCGGCGTCGCGTCCGGGCAGGAGCGTCCGCGAGTGCCCGCGCACGAGCACGACCGCGTCGGTGGCGGCGGCGAGCGCAGCCGGGTCGACGAAGTCGACGATCTGGTCACGGTCGTCCCGCCAGGTCGGCGCGTACAGGAGGACGCGCTCGTCGGGGCGGATGCCGAGCGCCGCACGCGTCGCGGCGCCGTCGCCCGTCGTCAGCACGTCGTTGCGCGGGTACCCCTCGACCCACACCGGTCGCGTGAGGAACGCGTACGCCTTGCCGAGGATGCGCGCCGCGTACGGGTTCTGCGCGAGGAGCACGTTCCACCGTCGCGACTCGCGGACGACGGCAGCCATGCGGCGCGGGTCGAACCCGGGCCGGTGCAGCGCGAGGCGCTTGAGCGGCGTGCCGTGCCATGTCTGCAGCACGATCTGCCCACGCCGGCGCGCGAAGCGCCGCCGCAGCCAGTCGTTCACGACGAGCAGCCGCGCGGCGCCGCGGGCGCGCCACCACTCCGGACTGCCTTCGACGACGGGGATGGCGCCGTCCGGCACCGCGACCGACAGGTCGACCACGCTCCAGTAGCGGGTCACCTGCGGAGCCCGCCGTGCGAGCTCGCGGTCGATCGCCAGCGGGTTGCAGCTGGCGTTGCGCCCGTAGAAGCTCTCGAAGAACACCGCGTTCTCGAAGCCCGAGGCCGGACGGGTGGCGTAGCGGCGCTCCAGCGCGTCCTGCCCCTCGCCGGAGTCGTATGCGGGGTCGATCGGCGGCCCGACCTCGAGGCGGCCCCCTTCGAGCGAGGCCCGCAGCGTCCCCAGCTGAGTCAGCGGCACGGTCTCGGACACCGGGATGCCGCGGCCGCCGGCATCCACGATCCGCAGTTCGTACGCCCCTGACGGCAGAGGCAGTTCGGGTCCGCCCCACCGTGCGGCGCGCAGCGGCAGGACCGCCCGCCACGTCTTGCCACGGCCGGTCAGGCGGCCTGAGACCCGCGCGCGAGCACCGACGAGGTCCACCGACGACGGCCGTTCCCCCTCGCCCGAGAGCACCAGAGCAGGGCCCTCGTCGGTCGTGAAGCGCGCCTCGGTCATCGGGTTCCTTCCCTGGGTCGGGCGGGGGCCGTCCCGGCCAGAATGGCAAGGTACACCCTCTCGGCGTTGCGGCCGTCGCGATGCGCGTGGACACGCGCGCTGAGTTCGCGGGCACGGGCGATCCGCCGCTCCCGCGCGGCATCGTCGCCCAGGAGGGCATCGAGCTGCGCGGCCGCTGCGGTCCAGTCCTCGCTCCAGTCCGCGCCCGCGACATCGTCGTAGGTGCCGTAGAACCCGCGGCGGCGCGCGTACTCGTCGACGTCGGGGGCGAGGAAGAGCGTCGGCAGCGGCACGAGCGCTGCATCGAAGGCGAGCGAGGAGTAGTCGGTGACCAGAGCGTCGACCCCCGGCAGCAGGGGCGTGACGTCGGCGACGAGGTCGCTGCCGAGCGACTGCACGCGATCCGTGGCGAACGGGGGCGCGTACTCCCCCGCGCCGAGCGGATGCGAGCGCACGAGCAGCGTGGCGCCGTGGCGCGTGAGCACGTCGACGATCGTCGTCCACTCCTCGTCCGTGGGGACCGCGGGGTCGGCGTCTCCGTCGCGCCACGTCGGCGCGTACAGCACCAGGCGACTCGCCGGATCCAGTCGCGGTACCGCGTGGCCGATCGCTGCGCGTGCCATGACCCTGCGGTCGTCGGGAGCTCCCTGCGAGAGCACGTCGACACGCGGGTCGCCGGTGACGGGCACGGCGCGGTCGGGCAGGGCGAACGCGGACTCGAGCCGCCCACGAACGAGATGGGATGCCGCCGGCAGCACCCGGATGCGCCGCGCGGCCGCGCGGTACATGGTGCGCAGCAGCCCGCGGACGACGGGCGCCACGGGCGTGCGGGCGACGACGCCCGGCACGCGCAGCGTCTCGGGCGAGTCCAGCCCGATGCGCTTGAGGGGGATGCCGTGCCACAGCTGCACGACGAATGCTCCGGTGACCGCGTAGCGGTTGACGTCGCCGAAGCCGTGCGTGACCACGATCACGCGCGCGCGGGCGGTGCGCCACAGTCCCCGCCAGGAGTTCTTGCGGACCGTCGGGATGCCTCGGGCCGCGGCATCCCGTGCCTCGCGGTCGGAGGCCACCAGCCAGACCGCCGGAGGACGGTCGCCCTCCGCGGCCTTCCACAGGGCCAGCGCGCCGTCGCCGATGCCGACGGCGCAGCCGAACACCCATTCGTCGCGCGACCGCGGGACGACGAGCGTCAGAAGGCGGCCTGCGGCATACAGCGGGATCGTCGCGAGCTTTCGGGCATTCCCCGCGCCGAACGAGAAGGACGCCATCGTGCGAGCCTATCCTGCTCGCACGATGGCGTCCTGAGTGGTGTGCGGATTACTGCTGCAGCGTCCCGAGCGTGACCTCGACGGTCTGCGCCTTGCCGTCGCGCACGTACGTGAGCTTGGCCTTGCTGCCGGCCGCGGCGGCGCGCACCTGCGCCGTGAGGTCGGTCGCGTCGGTGATCGGCACGCCGTTGAACTCGGTGACGACGTCGCCCTTCTGCAGGCCGGCGGCAGCGGCCGCTCCGCCGTCGGTGACCTCGGCGATGTAGGCGCCGGTGGTGGTCGCGCCCTCGACGGATGCCGCAGCGCGGACGCTCGCACCGAGCAGGCCGTGGGTGGCCTCGCCGTTGTCGATGATCTCGCCGGTGATGCGCTTGACGATGTCGGACGGGATCGAGAAGCCGACGCCGATCGAGCCCGATCCATCGGTGGAGGATCCGCCGGCGGTCGCGATCGCGACGTTGATGCCGATGAGCTTGCCGTCGGCGTCGACCAGCGCGCCGCCCGAGTTGCCCGGGTTGATGGCGGCGTCGGTCTGGATCACCGCGATCGAGATGGTGTCGGTCGCGCCCTGCTGCTGGTTCTGGCCCTGGCCGAAGTCGAACTGGAACGGCGCCTGCTGGCCGTTCTCATCCGGCTGCGACTGGTCCTGGTCGCCGCTGTCGGGCGCCGCCGAGGAGGCGATCGAGATCGAGCGGTTGAGCGCGCTCACGATGCCCTCGGTGACGGAGTTCGCCAGGCCCAGCGGAGCGCCGACCGCGACGGTCGTGTCGCCGACGTTCAGCTTGCCCGAGTCCCCGAACTCGATCGGGGTGAGGCCCGACGCGTCCTTCAGCTTGATGACCGCGAGGTCGTAGGTGGGGTCGGTGCCGACCACCTCGGCGTCGTACACCTTGCCGTCCGACGTCGTGACGCGGATCGTGGCGTCGGCGGTGGCGCCGTCGAGCGTCACCACGTGGGTGTTGGTCGCGATGTAGCCGTCCGATGTGAGCACGACGCCCGAGCCGGTGCCGCCGGCCGACGAGCTCGTCGCCTCGATGGTCACGACGCTCGGCACGACCTTCGCGGCGATGGCCGTGGTCTGGTTGACCCGGCCGGAGTCGTTGACGACCACCGTCTGCGGGCTCGCCTCGGCGGTCGACGACGTGGAGGGGGCGAACCAGTTCACGCCGGCGTACGAGCCGCCGAGACCGGCGGCGCCGCCGACGATCGCGGCGGCCACGATGAGGCCCACGACCTTGCCGGCGCCGGACGACTTCTTGGACGCCGGGGCGGTGGCCGTCGCGGTGGGGACGGCGCCGGACTGCCCGCCGATCGGCAGCGTCGGCTGCGCGTCGGCGGCCGCGGCGCCGAACGAGGCACCCGGCGCGCCCGGAGCGGGCTGACCCGCGTACGCGTGCGGGTAGGGGGCCGGCTGACCGGCGTACCCCTGCGGACGGGCGTAGGCGTGGGCACCGGCCGGGTATCCGGCGGGCGGGACGGGCTGCGCGGGCGGCATGAACTGCGCCGGCGCGACAGGGGCCGTCGATGCCGTCGGCTGCGCCGGGGCCGCGGCCGGCGCTGCCGGTGCGGCCGACGCGGCCGGCTGAGCCGGCGCGACCGGCTGAGCCGGCGGGGCGGGCTGCGCGGGGGCGGCGGGCTGCTCCGCGGCGGGCGGCACGGCCTCCTCCTGCGGAGCCGCACCTTCGGCGGCGGGCTGCGGAGAGGCCGACGGCGAGGCGGGCTCAGCCGCAGGAACGGGCGGGACGGCGGGGGTCTGGTCTTCCGGGCGGTCGCCCTGGATGTCGCTCATGGTTGCTCCTTCTGCCAAGCACTCACCACTGTGC
>NZ_JBQCIP010000027.1:0-16978 GCF_051953575.1 Microbacterium sp. | reverse complement strand
GCCCTGCGCTGCTGGTGGCCGGCGACGGCGCCCGAGACCGCGGTGGCGGTTCCGGCGACGACGGCGGTGCGTGCAGCCATACCGATCAGGCCGGGACGGCCCATTCTTCCGAGTGGCATGTCTTCCTCCTTCAGTCGGCGTTCTCAGCGAGGAACGCGTTGACGATCGGTGCGGGGACGCCCTCGCGCGCGATGACGGCACCGCCGGCGTCGTACAGCGCGGATGCGAAGGCCTTCGCCCAGAGCAGCTCGATGACGAGGATCGCCGCCGACGTGCCCGGCTCCAGGCCCGCAGCCAGGGCGAGGATGTCCTCCTCGCCGGCGAGACCCTCGAGGTCGAGCGACGGCACGTCGCTCTCGACGGTGTCGGACAGCTCGAGGATCTCCAGCTCGCCCTCGGGCGAGCGTCGCACGAAGACGAGGTCGAGGAGGTTCACGGTGCCCGCGGCGACCAGGTCGTCGATGGCCTGGAGCACGGCGGGACCCGGGCGGTCGCCCTCGAACCCGATCGCGTAGAACTCGATGGGGCCGTAGTCGAAGTCAGTCATGTCTTCTCCGTTTCGCGGATCGCTCTCAGGCCGAGAGCGCCTTTGCCTTCAGTGAGTCGAACTCGGCCTGGGTGATGGTGCCGGCGTCCAGCAGGGCCTTTGCCTTGGCGACCTCGTCGGCGGGGCTGGCCGTGGTGCCCGCCGCCTGACGGATGTAGTCCTGCTGCGCGGCCTGCAGCGCCTTCGCCTGGGCGAGCGAGCGCTCCTGCATGCCCTTGCCGCGGGCGATGAGGTAGACGAGCGCCGTCAGGAACGGCACGAAGATGAGGAACAGGATCCAGACCGCCTTGAGCCAGCCGTTCAGCTTCTCGTCGCGGAACAGGTCGCCGATGATCGAGAAGACGACCATCAGGTAAGCGACGAAGACGAAGACCCAGAAGATCCAGGCGAGCAGGTCCCAGAAACCCATATGCGATTGCCAATCTGTCGGACGGGCCCCGGGCCCGTCGCGGTGACGAGAGGAACAGCGCGGCGCGCCGTTCCTGCTCGCGACACTACTCCCCACCGTGGCTCGAAGAAATCACCCGGATCGGCTGATTCGGCCTGTTCACGCCGAATTCAAGAGATTCCCGCCGAGACCCCTGACGACGCCTCCGCTCGAGCGACGATCCCCCGCTTCAGCAGGCAGATGCCCGGTCTCGCGCGGCCCGCGTCAGTTCAGCGCGGACGTGAGGCGGGCGACGCCGTCGAGGAACGTCGCCTTCGCGGGCTCGCGGCGCCACTCCTCGAGCGTGAGCTCGCGGCCGGCGTCGCGGTACGCCTGCTCGACCTCGCGCATCTGGGCGACGAACGACTCGCCGAGCACCATCATCGAGACCTCCATGTTGAGGCTGAAGGAGCGGATGTCCATGTTGCTCGACCCGATGACGGCGATGTCGTCGTCGATGGAGAAGTGCTTCGAGTGCAGGATGAACGGCGCGGGATACATGAAGATGCGCACGCCGGCCTCCAGCAGCGCGTCGTAGTACGAGCGCTGCGCGTGGTAGACCATGCCCTGGTCGCCGATCTCGGAGACGAACAGCTGCACCTCGAGTCCGCGCTCGCAGGCGGTGGTGATCGCGTAGACCATCGCCTCGTCGGGAACGAAGTACGGGCTCGTGATGATGACGCGCTCGGTCGCCCCGTGGATGAGCGACAGGAACAGGCGCAGGTTGTTCTCGGTCTCGTAGCCGGGCCCGCTCGGCACCAGCTGGCAGACCAGATCACCGGATGCCGGCACCTCGGCCGCGGCGACATGCTCGTCGTCGAGCTGCACACCGGTCTCGATGAGCCAGTCCGACAGGAAGACCGCGTCGATCTCGGCGACCGCGGGGCCGTCGACGCGCGACACGAGCTCCTGCCACTTGAGGCCGCGCTTGATGTTCTTGGGCGAGTTGTAGGTGCGGTCGATGAGGTTCTGCGATCCGACGAACGCCGTGCGGCCGTCGACCACCACGATCTTGCGGTGGTTGCGCAGGTCGGGCCGCTGGTACTTGCCCTGGAACGGCTGCACGGGCAGCATCCACGACCAGATCACGCCGATGCGGTCGAGCTCGGCGAAGGTCTTCTCCTGATCGGCGACCTTGCGCGAGGCGATGTAGTCGGCGAGCAGGCGGACGGTGACGCCGCGCTTGACGGCGTTCTCCATGGCGGTGAAGAAGACCTCGGTCGTCTTGTCCCACGACACGATGTAGAACTCGACGTGCACGAACTTCTCTGCGGTGTCGATCGCCGCCGCCATGGCGATGATGGATGCCTCGTAGTCGTCGATCAGCTCGGCCCGGTTGCCGCCGACAGGGGGCAGGCTCGTGAGCGTCTCGTTCTGCACGGTCACGCGGGTGAACCACGTCGGCCACGACGACGTGTCGGCCTTCTGGGCGGCGGCGGCCGCGACCCGCTCTCGGAGGATGCGGTCGATGCGGGCCTGCTCGGCGCGCCGCTTCTTCGGCAGCTTGACGTTGCCGATCAGCAGGAACAGCACGATGCCCACGATCGGCAGCAGGAAGATGAGCAGCAGCCACGACATCGCCGCCGTGGGCTTGCGGCCCTTGGGGATCACGATGAGCGCGGTGATGTTGATGGCGAGCACCACGAGAGCGCTGAGCGTCCAGCCGAGATTGGCGAAGAAACCGGAGTCCACGTGAGCAGTGTGCCGCATCACACGCCGATCCCGGTGGATTCGCGAGGGTGACCTCGCCCGCGCCCGCCTCCCGACGTCCGCGCTGGCTGCTGCCCTCTCTCACCGGCTACCGCCGCGAGTGGCTGGGGGCCGACGTCGTGGGCGGCCTCTCGGCGGGCGCCGTGGTGGTGCCACAGGCGATGGCGTACGCGACCATCGCGAATCTGCCGGTGCAGGTCGGTCTGTACACCTGCATCCTCCCGATGCTCGTGTACGCCCTGCTGGGTGGCAGCCGCGCCATGAGCGTGTCGACCACGTCGACGATCGCCACGCTGACGGCGACGACGATGGTGTCGGCGGGCGTCGCGGCCTCCGCCGACGACCCCGACGCGGCGCTGGGCTCGCTCATGACACTGACGCTGCTGGTGGGCGGGATCCTGCTGATCGCCTGGCTGCTCCGGCTCGGCTCGCTGGTCGAGAACATCAGCGGCGCGACCGTGCTCGGCCTCAAGATCGGCGTCGGTGCGACGGTGGCCGTCGGGCAGCTGCCCAAGCTCCTCGGCGAGACCGGCAACGTGTCGGGCGAGGGGTTCATCCACTCGCTCGTGGCGGCGGGCAAGGCGTTCGACAGCGTCAACTGGCCCACCGTCGCACTGTCGGTGGGCTCGATCCTGGTGCTGGTGCTGCTGCAGCGGTTCGCGCCGCGCGTTCCGGGCGCGCTCATCGTCGTCGTCGGCGGCATCCTGCTCAGCGCCTTCACTGGCCTGACCGCCGCCGGTGTGGCCCTCATCGACCCGGTGCCGTCGGGCTTCCCCACGCCGTCGCTGCCCGACTTCACGCACCTCCCCGAGCTGGTCCCGGGCGCGCTGGCGATCGCCGTCATGGCGTTCCTCGAGTCCGCAGCCGTGGCCCGCGGCATCCGCAAGACGACCGAGCCTCAGGTCGACAGCAATCAGGAGCTGTTCGCCACCGGTGCGGCCAATGCCGTCGGCGCTTTCTTCACGACGATGCCCGCGGCCGCTGGCTTCTCGCAGAGCGCCGTCAACCAGAACGCGGGCGCGAAGACGCAGGTCTCGACGATGGTCACGGTCGTGCTCGCGATCCTCGTCGCGCTGTTCCTGGGGCCGGTGCTGAGCCTGCTCCCGCAGGCGACGCTCGCCGCCATGGTGTTCGTGGCCGTCGTCGGTCTCATCAACATCTCCGAGCTCGTGCGGTGGGCGCGCATCAGCAGGATCGACTTCTGGATCGCGCTGGTCGTGGCGCTCATCGGCCTCTCGGCGGGGCTCCTCCCGGCCGTCGCCATCGGCGTCGTCATGACCCTCGTCCTCGTCCTGCGCGAGGTGAACATCCCCCGGCTCGACATCACGGGCCGTGAGGGCGATGTCGTCGCCGTGCACCTCGGCCGCGGACTGTACACGGCCAATGCCGCCGAGAACGCCCGTGCGATCATCGCCCTCGCGACGAGTCAGACTCCGCCGGTCGACGCACGCGTGCTCGACGTCGAGCGGCTCGACATCGTCACCGTCACGATCCTCGACGCGCTGGAGAGCCTCGACCGGGAGCTGGCCCAGCTCGGCATCGTGCTGCATCTGGCGCGCCTTCCCGAGAAGGCCACCGCCATCGCCCGCAAGACCCCGTGGTTCGAGAGCCTCGAACGGGACGGCCGCGTCCACGCGACCGTCCCGGAGGGACTCGCCGCAGCCTCGGTCTGAGGCCGCGGAGACAGCGCGAGGGGGTGGATGCCGCGGCATCCACCCCCTCGTCTGCCTGTGTCAGTCGCTCGCGAGCTTCGCGGCGAACTCCCTCTCGATATCGATGTAGTAATCGTCTGCGACGTCGTAGACCACCTCGTGGATCTCGCCGCCGGTGAAGGCGAACCGGTTGGGATAGGCGGTCGTCACGGTGTCGCCGGAGTCGTATCCGACGCTCAGACCTTCGCCGGTCAGGGCGTAGCGGCCGAGCTGCGTGCGGATGTCGGCGGAATCCGCGGCCTGGTCGTCCACGTAGAGCGTCAACGTGCCGAGGGCCTCGCCATGCCCGCCATGGCCCTTCTTCTCGAACCCGACCCCGACGACGTGGCGGCCCTCGGAGGGCGCGCCGGTGGTGACGCGCTGCTCGGGTGGGATGCCGAGGAAGTTGTACACGAACGACAGCTCGCCGTCCTTCACGTACAGGCTGTAGCCGCCGAAACGCGACCCCTGCGCGACGATGACACCCTCCGTATCGGAGGTGAAGTCGACGTCGGCGAGGATCTTGAACGACACCTGCTGCGTACGCGCGGCGAGCTGCTCCTGCACCTCGGTCGTGCCGGGGTAGTAGATGTAGCGGCCGTCGACGGGCACGGGCAGGTGGTACTCGAGCTTCACGAGCTCGGGGACGCTGAGGTCGTTCAGCGGGAGCACACCGTACTTGTGCGCCTCTTCGAGCCAGAGCGCGGTGAGCTCCTCGAGCTTCTCAGGATGCTCGGCGGCGAGGTCGTGCGCCTCTGAGCGGTCCTCGTCGACGTGGAACAGCTGCCAGCGGTCCTTGTCGAAGTTCCCGAGGCCGATGGGAATCGGCCCGTGTTCGGCGACGGCCTTCCACCCCTTGTGCCAGATACCTCGGGTGCCGGCGAGTTCGTAGTACTGGGTCTCCTTCTTCGTCGGCGCATCGCCGCTGTCGAAGGTGTAATTCATGGAGACACCCGGCATCGGTGTCTGCTCGACGCCGTCCACGACGGAAGGCGCCGTGACGCGGCAGGCCTCGAGGATCGTCGGCACGATGTCGGTGCAGTGGTGGTACTGATCGCGCACCTCGCCCTTCGCGGCGATGCCGGCCGGCCAGTGGATGATCAGCGGATCGGCCGAGCCACCCGCATACGAGTACCGCTTGAACATGCGGAACGGCGTCGAGAAGGCCACGGCCCACCCGGTCGGATAGTGGTTGTAGGCCTCGGGGCCGCCGAGCTCGTCGATCATCTCGAGGTTGTGCGCGACGTCGTCGGGGTAGCCGTTGAAGAAGAGGTTCTCGTTGACCGAGCCGCTGGGGCTTCCCTCACCCGAGGCGCCGTTGTCGGCCGCGTAGATGATGAGGGTGTTCTCGAGCTGTCCCGACTTCTCGAGATGGTCGATGACGCGGCCGACCTGGGCGTCGGTGTACTCGCTGTACCCCGCGAAGACCTCGGCCATGCGGCTGAACAGCCTCTTCTCTTCGTCGCTCAGCTCGGCCCAGGGTCGCACCGCGTCGCCGGGCGAGAACGTCCCCTCCGTCATCGGGTTGATCTCGGTGAGTTCGGTGCCCTCGGGCAGGATGCCGCGCTCGATCATGCGCGGCAGCACCCACTCGCGATAGGCCTCATAGCCGTCGTCGAAGACACCCTTGTACTTGTCGATGTACTCCTGGGGCGCGTGATGGGGGGCGTGGTTCGCGCCGGGGCAGAACCACAGGTACCAGGGCTTGTCGGGGTTTGACTGCTTGGTGTCGCGCAGCATCCGGATCGCCTGGTCGGCGAGGTCCTTCGACAGGTGGTAGCCGTCCTCGGGCATGTAGGGCTGATCGATGTAGTGGTTGTCGACGGCGAGGTCGGGATACCACTGGTTCGTCTCGCCGCCGATGAACCCGTAGAACCGGTCGAACCCCTGACCGAGCGGCCACTCGCTCCGATCCGAGCCGCTGGAGAGGGCGTTGACCGGCACGTTGTGGTTCTTGCCCACCCAGTAGGTCGACCACCCCGCGTCGCGGAGGATGCGTGCGATCGACGCGTTCGACTTCGGGATGTGCCCGCTGTAGCCCGGGAAGCCGACCGCCGACTCGGAGATCGTCGCGAAACCGTTCTGGTGATGCGTGCGACCGGTGAGGAAGGTGGACCGCGTGGGCGAGCAGAGCGATGTCGTGTGCCACTGCGAGTACGTCAGACCGTTGTCGGCAAGGCGCTGAAGGGTCGGCATCTTGATCCGCCCGCCGTACGGCTCCCACGCCGCAAGGCCGGTGTCGTCGTAGAGGACGACGAGGACGTTCGGCGCATCCTTCGGCGCCTTCGTCAGCTCGTAGGCGCCCCAGTCAGGCGTCGAGTCGCGGATGTCGAGTTCGATCTTCCCCTGGAAATCGCGAGGCACAGGGCTCTCCTTCGTTGACGTGTCGAGGGCACCCGGAGCCCCCACCTCGGACCCTATTGGGGATGCCGGGACCGCTGGAGAGACTCACGGACGATTCACCGATCCGTCGCCGTGCGGCGGGGTCAGTGGGTCACGAACGCCTTCAGCAGGATGAGGATCACGCCGAACGACGCCGCGATGAGAGCGCCGAGCAGTCGGGCAGTGAACCTCGGCCGCCAGCGCCCGACGGCGATCCACCCGAGCACCGCCAGCAGGATCGTGTTGACGATGAGCGCCGCCCAGTTGGCGACCACGTCGGGAATGACGTGAGAGGTGCCCAGAAACAGGATGACGACCGGCACGACGCTCGCTACAAGAAGCCCCGAGGACTCCCGAGCCGCGAATGCCAGACTCCCGGCGGGCGATGCCTTGCCGCGAGACTCGGCGAGGCGCGCCACGGCGCCGGCGTACACGTGAGCCGCATAGAACACGAGCACCGTGACGACGACCGTCAGAAGCACCTCGAGCGAGGCCCCTCTGCCGGCGACGACGATCATGCCCGAGACCAGGATCAGGCCGTAGATGGCCTCCTCCGTCATCAGGATCGGCAGCAGCGACGGCGACGTTCCCGTCTCGTCGCCGAGATCCTCCTCGCTCACGAGGCATCAGCCTGACGCCGGTGCCGCGAGCGCCGCAGCAGCTTCTCGAGCTCGATGAACAGAGGCACCAGCAGCGACAGACCCAGGCAGATGAGCCACTCGTTCCCGGTCAGCGATGTCGTGCCCACGAGCCGCTGGAGGAAGCCGATCTCGACCGCCGCGACGGTCAGCGCCAGCGGGATCGCCAGCCACTTGACCGCAACCAGGATCGGCGCCGTGAGGCCCGACTCGGGGTCGCGGCGCATCACCAGGCCGCCGAAGATCGAACCGAGCGCGGCGACCACGAAGGCCATGGTGACGGGTGCGTTCGGGGCGGTGGAGCTGAGCTGGTCGGGGTAGAGCAGCAACGGGATGAGGGTCGTGATGAAGATGAGGCCGCCGTAGACGAACCACAGCACGACGGCGCCGCCGTTCGCGATCGTCTTCTTCGGGTCGCGCGGCGGCTTCTGCATGATGCCCTCGGGCGCCGGGTCCAGCAGGATCACGATGACCGGGAAGATCGCGATGAAGAAGTTCAGGAACAGCACCATGATCGGCGTCAGCGGCACGCCGTCGTTGATGTCGAAGAGGCTCGCGACGAGGAACAGCAGCACGAGCGAGAACAGCTGCGACATCTGGAACCGCACGTAGCTGACGATCTTGTCGTAGATCGCCCGGCCGAGCCGCACGGCGGTGACGAGGGTGCCGAAGTTGTCGTCGACGAGGATCATCTTGCCGGCCTGCTTGGTGACGTCGCTGCCGGAGCCCATCGCGACGCCGATGTCGGCCTGCTTGAGCGCCGCCGCGTCGTTGACGGCGTCGCCCGTCATGGCGACGACCGCGCCGTCCTCCTGCATGAGACGCGCGAGGCGCAGCTTGTCTTCGGGGGTGACGCGGCCGAACACGTGCAGGTGCGGGAGCTTCGCCTTGAGCTCCTCGTCCGACATCGCCTGGATCTCGGCGCCGCTGGCCGCCCCGTCGCCGAGCCCGAGCTGCGCGCCGATCGCCGCGGCGGTGATGGCGTGGTCGCCCGTGATCATGCGGACCTCGATGCCCGCCTCGCGGGCGATCCGCACCGCCTCCTTCGACGACGGTCGCAGCGGGTCGATGATGCCGACGAGCCCCGCGAGGCTCAGGTCCTTCACCTCTGCCATCGGGTCGGCGGGCGTCGGCGTGCCGGGCGCGAAGCGCCGGACGGCGAATGCGAGGACGCGCAGCCCGCGCTCCGACAGCTCGCGGTTCGCGTCGAGGATCGCCTGCCGCTTCTCTTCGATGGGGGCGGCGCCGTCGACGGTGAGCACCGACGAGCAGCGCTCGAGCACGACGTCCGGGCCGCCCTTGACGAGCTCGACGAGCTCCGTCCCGCCGCCGGCGGCGGGGCGCTCGTGGAACGTCGCCATGAACTTGTACGCCGAGTCGAACGGCACCTCCGCGGCCCGGGGGTGCTGCACGCGGGTGAGGGCGGCATCCGCCCCCATCTTCGCGGCCAGCACGACGAGGGCGGCCTCGGTCGGATCGCCGATGACGTCGCCGTCGTCCGAGACGGTCGCGTCGCTGCAGAGGGTGAGCGCGAGCGCGAGCTGGGTGAAGTCGGGGACCGCCAGCCCCGCCGCGTGGCGGATCTCACCCGTCTTCTCATACCCGGTGCCGCTGACGGAGAACCACTCGCCGGCGTAGTACAGCGACTCCACCGTCATCTCGTTCATCGTGAGCGTGCCGGTCTTGTCGGAGTTGATGGCGCTCGTCGCCCCGAGGGTCTCGACGTCGGTGAGGTTCTTCACGACGGCTTTGTGCTCGGCCAGCTGCCGCGACCCGTACGAGAGCATCGCCTGCACGAACGAGGGCATGCCGGTCGGGATCGCCGAGATCGCCATCGAGATGCCGAGGAGGATGACCGAGGTGATCTCCTGGCCGCGCAGGAGCCCGGTGATGATGATGACCGCGACGGCGCCCCACGCGATCCAGCCGAGGACGCCGGTCAGCGAGTCCAGCTCGCGCTGGAGCGGCGACTTCGACGGCTTGACGGCCGACAGCATCGAGGCGATCTGCCCCATCTGCGTGCCCATGCCCGTCGCCACCACGACGGCCGTGGCCGTGCCGCGGGTCACCTGCGTGTTCTGGAACACCATGTTCGCCCGGTCGCCGAGGGTCGTCTCGGGGTCGGCGATGACGGCGGCGTCCTTCGCGATCGGGGCGCTCTCACCGGTGAGCGCGGCCTCCTGCGTCTCGAGCGTCGCCGACCGGATGATCCTGCCGTCGGCGGGCACGATGTCGCCGGCCTCGAGGGTGATGATGTCGCCGGGCACGAGCGAGGTCGCATCGACCTGCAGCAGCACCCCGTCCCGGATCACCTTCGCCTTCGGGATCTGCATCTTCGCGAGGGCGTCGACGGACGCCTTCGCCTTCATCTCCTGCCGCGTGCCGAGGAACACGTTGAGGATCACGAGGGCGCCGACGAGGATGCCGACACTCACCTGGTTGATGAACAGGCTGATGATCGCGACGGCGACGAGCATCACGTTCATCGGGTCGGCGAGCTGTCTGAGCGACACCTGCCACACCGACGGCGCCGGCTCGGCCGCGATCGCGTTCGGGCCGTGCTCGGCGAGCCTTCGCTCGGCCTCTGCGCTGGTCAGGCCGGCGTCGCGGTCGGTGGCGACGCTCGCGACGACGGCATCCGCCTCCTGGGCGAACCAGGGTGCTTCGGTGGATCCTCCGGTGGCGGTGGTCATGTGTCCGACGCTACCGAGGGAACGTTCACCCCTACGGGGTGATCTTGAGGTCCTGCCGCGGCACGACGATCTCGCGGATGATGAGGAGGATGGATGCCGTCACCGGCAGGGCCACCAGCACTCCGACGACGCCGCCCAGCGCACCGCCGACCATCGCGGCGATGAGCACGAGCGCGGCAGGGATCGACACCGCGCGGTTCATGATCCGCGGGCTCAGCACGTAGGACTCGATCTGGATGTAGATGAGGTAGCAGATCAGGAAGATGAGCGCCTGCGTCGGGCTGGAGAACAGCGCGACCGCCGTGCCGATCACGAGGAAGATGATCGAGCCGAACAGCGGGATGAGCGTGATGACGAACGCGATGACCGCCATCAGGGCCGCGAACGGCAGGCCGATGACGAGGTGCAGCACGAACACCGCACCCGCATTCAGCGCCGACAGCGTCACCGAGCCGAGCAGCGCGCTGCCCACCGATGCCGTGATGCGCTCGGTCAGCTCCTGCAGCTTCGGGCGGTTGTGCGCCGGGGCGAGCAGGTAGAACGCCTGCTTGGTCGCATCCAGCGATGCGAGGAAGTAGAGGGTCAGCGCGACGACGATGAAGCTCGCGGAGATCGCCGCGACGAAGCCGACCCCCGCGGCGACGATCCCCACGCCGATCGCGGCGTGCGTCTGCGGACTCGCGATCCATTCGGCGAGCCCCTGGGCCACTCCCGTGATGGCCGCCTGCATGTCGGGCGGGAGGGCCGCGTACCACGCCGTCTGGTCGACCTTGTCGAGGGCGTCCGGGATCGCCTTGATGAACTCGCCGATCTGCGTCAGCAGCGGCGGCAGCACGAACACGAGGAACAGCACGAACAGCACCGCGAAGCACCCGAAGACGATCAGGATCGCGACCGGCCGTTTCAACTTGCGGCGCTCCAGCATCCGCACGATCGGGTCGAGGCCGAGCGCCAGGAACATCGCGAGCACGATGTACAGCAGGATCGTGCCGATCGACGTGACCGCGGTGCCCAGCAGGAGCGCCCCGAGAACCCCGATCGTCGCAAGGAATCCCGACACCAGCGGCCGCTGGAACAGCGCCTGCACGTTCAAAGGACCCCGCCGGCGGACGGGCGGCTCCTCGATCGACGGGGCGACGGGTGCTGCGACGGGCTGTGGGTCGGGCAGGTCGGTCATGCCGTGCCTCCAGGGTCGGGGGCGTCCCGGCGTCCGGCGACGCCGAGGAATCGCATGAACACTGCGATCCAGCCGAAGATGAGCGCGAAGACGATGATCTCGAACGCGGTGAGCGAGAAGTACCCGACGGCGAACAGCACGATCGACACGGCCGTGGCCGCCAGGAACGCCGACGCCGCGACGAAGTAGGCGCGCGGCATCCCCCGCAGCACGCGGTAGCCGGCGATCAGCAGCACCAGGTAGGCGACCGCCATCCCCGAGGCCGACAGGTTGTGGATGAGGAGGTTGACGTCGACGGGCACGATGCCGACGAACGCGAGCATGATGCCCATGATCACGAACGCGGTGCTGACGAACCGCGCGACGCCATGGTTGACGAGCGTGCCGGCCTCGGTGAGCGCCTGGAGGTCGCGGGAGATGTGGACGGCGAACGTCGTGACGAGCAGGCCGCCGGCGATGAGGGTGCCGTTGAAGATCCAGCTCGACAGGTCGTCGAAGGTGCCCAGCTGGCTGAAGTGCACCGTCCACCACTGCGGATCGGGCGTCGTGATGGTCGCGGTGAGGGTGCCGATCGAGATGAACGCCATGAGCAGCGTCGACAGCCGCTGCGTCGTGATGCTCGACGACGACAGGTACACGAAGTAGGTCGACAGTCCGAGGGTGACGGCCATGAGCACGACCGCCCAGAACGTGATGATGGGCAGGCCGATGAAGCCCAGCGCCAGCAGCCGGTAGAGGCCGTAGGTCGCGACGAACGCGAGCGCCGCGTGGACGACGACGACCGAGATCGTGTTGACCGTGAACAGCCACGGCGGCAGGTCGCGCCGCCATCGCTGCTCGGGCTGCGACCGGGAACGCCAGTACCCGGCGGTCGCGGCCACGGCGGCGACCACCGCCGCGCCGGCGGCCGCCCACATCGCGAACGGGTCGTCGCCCGTGAGCGACAGGGCCGCGGTGAACTGCGCGAGCACGAACCCGTAGACCGCGCCGACGACCTGCGCGCCGAGCGACAGGTAGAGCGACTCCCGCTCGGTGCGGGGAGTCTGCTCGGGCGCGACCGCATCCGGGGCGGCATCCGACGAGATCCGGCTCATGGCGTCAGTCTTCACCGAATGCCGTCACCCGGCGGGGGTGATTCCAGCAGGCCGCGAGCATGGTTCGCTTCCGTCATGAGCAGCGGGCGAGAGGCACCTCCCTTCAACGCGCGCGTCGCGATCCTCATGGCGATGGCGATGTTCGTCCTCGTCGTCGACACGTCGCTGATGAACGTCTCGATCTCTGCCGTCGTGCGGGATCTGGATGCCACCGCCAGCGGGGTGCAGGGCGCCATCGCGCTCGAGGCGCTGGTGTCGGCCGCGTTCATCCTGATCGGCGGCAAGACCGGCGATCTGATCGGACGCAAGCGCGCCTACGTCTTCGGCCTCATCGGCTACATGGTCGGCGCCATCGCGATGACCTTCGCAGGGAGCCTCACCGCAGTCATCATCTTCTGGGCCATCATCGGCGGGCTCGGGGCATCCCTGCTGCTCCCGTCGATGCAGTCGCTCATCCACGGCAACTTCGAGGGCGCCCACCGCACCCGCGTGTACGCCATGGTCGGCGCGGCCGCCGCGATCGCCGCGGCCGTCGGCCCGCTCCTCGGCGGCGCCATCACGACCTTCCTGTCGTGGCGCGTCGGCTTCGCGCTCGAAGCGCTCGTGATCCTGGTCGTGCTCATCGGCGTCAGGCTCGTGAAGGACGTGCCCTTCAGCGGCGACCGCTCGGTCGACGTCGTCGGCTCGGTGCTCTCGGTCGTCGGCATGGGCGGCATCGTGCTCGGCATCCTGCTGTGGCAGGAGGGAGCCGCGTACGTCGGCGCCACGATCGCACTCGGCGTCATCGCCCTCGTCGGGCTGGGATTCTGGCTCGTGCGCCGCAAGCGGGCGGGCAGGGCCACGCTGCTGGACCCGTCGCTGTTCAGCTCGAAGCCGTTCCGCACCGGCGCCGCGGGTCAGCTGCTGCAGCAGATCACCCTCGGCGGCACGATGATCGTCCTCCCGCTGTACCTCCAGATGGTGCTGGAGTACGACGCGTTCCTCGCGGGCCTCTCGATCGCGCCGCTGTCGCTCAGCATGTTCGTCATCGCACTGCTGGCCGGCCGCGGCATCAAGCGGCGGCCCGCGACGGTCATCCTGTGGGGCTTCCTGCTCGCGCTGATCGGTCTCGTCGTCCTCGTGCCGCTCGTGCCGATCGCCACCAGCGGGTGGTACCTGGCACTCCCCCTCGTGGTCGTCGGATCGGGCCTGGGAATGCTGGTCTCGCAGCTCAACAACTACACCCTGTCGCCGATCGCCGAGGAACGGGTCAGCGAGGCCGCCGGCGTCAACTCGGCCGCCGGCTCGTTCGGCCTCTCGTTCGGCCTCGCCTTCGCTGGCGCGATCCTGCTGGCCGCGCTCGCCAGCAGCTTCGCGAGCCTCACCGCGTCGAGCACCGTGCTCACGGACGACGAGAAGACGCAGGTCAACGCGGTGCTCGAAGAGGATGCCGAACTCATGTCGAACACCGGGCTGCAGGAGATGCTCGCCGACGAGCCGCCGGCGACCGCCGACGAGATCGTCCGCATCAACGACGAGGCCGGCCCGTTCGCGCTTCAGGTCGCGCTGTTCGTGCCGATCATCGCCGCCGGCGCCGGCGCCCTCAATGCCCTGCGGATGCGCCGCCTTCCCGATCCCGCCCCGTCCGGCGGGCACGAGAGCGTGATCGGCGGCTGAGCCTCACGCCTTCGCGGTCGCAGCGACCTTCTCGATGAACGCGACCTGCGCCGCGATCATGCGCGCGATCTCGGCGGGGTCGACCGACTCGTCCGACGCGTGGATGCGGGCCTTCGCGGTGTCTTCGGCGCCCCACAGCACGATGGCGGCGCCGGGCGCGATCTTCTGCAGCGATGCCACGAGCGGGATCGACGCGCCGCTGCCGATGGACTCGACCGGCGCGCCATACGCCTCGGCGAGGGCGTCCTTGGCGGCGACGATCGCCGGATGCGTCTCGTCGACGGCGAACGCATGGCCGGTCTTGACCTTCGTCACCTCGACCTCGCAGTTCCACGGGCGCTGTGCCCGCAGGTGCGCCATGAGCGCCTCCAGCTGCGCATCGGCGTCCGAGCCCGGCACGATCCGCATCGACAGCTTCGCGGTGACCTGGGGCAGCAGCACGTTCGACGCCTCGGCGACGCTCGGCAGGTCCATGCCGAGCACCGTCACCGACGGCTTCGCCCAGATCCGGTCCGACAGCGACCCCGACCCGAGATAGTCGACGCCCGGCAGGATCGCCGAGCCGTCGCGGTACACGCCCTCCTCCATCGCGGCGCCGTCCCACGTCGACGTGTCGACGCCGGGGATGACGGTGTCGCCCGCCTCGTCGTGGAGGGTGTCGAGGATGCGGATCATCGCGGTCATCGCGTCGGGCGCCGCGCCGCCGAAGAGCCCGGAGTGCACGGGGAACGACAGTGTGCGCACCGTGACGGTGCAGGCCACGTCACCGCGGAGCGCCGTCGTCAGGCCCGGCCGGCCGACGACCTGTCCGCCGATGTCGGCGATCACGAAGGCGTCCGCCGCGAACTTCTCGGGGTTCGCCTCGACGAAGTCCTCGAGGTGCGAGATCGTCTCCTCCTCGCCCTCGACCAGCAGCTTGATGCGGCACGGGCGGTCAGGACCGAGAAGCCGGAGCGTCCCGTAGTGGATCACCAGCCCCGACTTGTCGTCGGCGGCGCCGCGCCCGTAGATGCGTCCGTCCTCGCCGGTGACCGGCTCGAACGGGTCGGGGATCGACCATCCCTGGCTGGCGGGCGCCGGCTGCACGTCATAGTGCGCGTACAGCAGCACCGTCGGCGACCCCTCAGGACCGGGAAGGTCGGCGTACACGCACGGATACCCGCCAGGCACGTCGACCAGGGCGACCTCGGTCGCGCCGGCCGCTTCGAACAGCTCGACGACGGCCTCGCCCATGCGATGGACCGGGTCGGGGTCGAAGCCGGGGAAGGCGACGGACGGGATCCGCACGAGACCCCTAAGGCGGTCCAGGACCTCGGGCATGAGCTCTTCGACGTCGGATGAGCGATCGGACATGATTCCTCTTCTCTGTCGGTACTGCGTCGCCGGGAGGTCCGACTCGGTCAGGAAGGCCGGTTCGGTCAGGAAGGCCGGTTCGGTCAGGAGGCCGGGTCGGTCAGGAGGGCACCACGAGCTGGATCAGCAGGCCCGACGCGACGACCGCGACCCACGACACCAGCATCGGGATCGTGAAGGAGTGCCATATCGGGACCTGCGTCAGCTTGGTCGAGCCTGTCGCATCCGTCTCGACGGAGGCGATCTGCGACCCGTTGGCCGGAAACAGCCACACGCCGATGAGCGACGGCCACATCGCCGTGATCACCCCGGGCGCCAGGCCCGCGGCGAGCGCGATCGGCACGAGCGTGTTGGTCGTCGCCGACTGGCTCGTGGTGAGGCCCGCCACGATGAACAGCGCCACGGCAAGCAGGAGCGGGTTGGCGACGATCAGCTTTCCGAGCGGCTCGATGATGGTCTCTTCGTTGGCCGAGATGAACGTGTCGGCCATCCACGCGATGCCGAACAGGGCGACGGCGGCGACGTAGCCCGCCTTCAGCAGGGGCTGCTCGACCACCTCGCTGGGCTTGACCCGCCGCACCAGGATGATCACGAGGGCCGCGGTGAACATGACCATCTCGATCACGGTGGCCATGCCGATCGGCACGAGGTCGCCTTCCGCGTCGGGGAAGGCGGGCCGCAGGCTCGGGAACAGGCCCAGCACGACGACCAGCAGCGTGCCGGCGATGAAGATGAGCGCGGCGGTCTGGCCGCCCGGGGGCACCGGGTGCTCGATGGGAGCGGATGCCGCCTTCTCGGCGGTCCTCGTGCGGCGTGGGCCTGCGGCATCCGATGTTCCGCCGTCGGCGGTCGCCGCCATCTTCGCGTCGTACCGCGCGCGCAGGGCCGGCGACAGCTCGACGCGGCCGTCGGCGACGCGCTTGAGGAACTCAGGGTCGTCGAGCAGGTCCTTGCCGAGGCGCTGCTGAACGAACGAGGTCGCGATGCACGCGACGATCGCGGACGGGATCGTGATGAGGAGGATCTGCGGCAGCTCGTAGCCGGTGCCCGCCATCAGGACGAGGTAGGCGGCCATGGCGGCTGACACCGGGCTCGCGGTGATCCCGAGGCCGGAGGTGACCGTCGAGGCGGCCAGTGCGCGCTCGGGCCGCTGGCCGTTGCGGTACGCGGTCTCGTAGATCACCGGGATGAGCGCGAAGAAGATGTTGGACGTGCCCGACAGCACCGTGAACACGAAGGCCACGATCGGGGCGACGTAGGTGAGGCGCCGGGGGTTGCGCTGGATGATCTTCGAGGCGATCGACACCAGGTAGTCGATGCCACCGGCCGCCTGCATGGCCGAGGACGCGGTGATGACCGCGATGATGATGAAGAAGGCGTCGATCGGCGGCGAGCCGGGTTCGAGCCGGAAGACGAACACCAGGATCGTCGTGCCGACGACGCCCCAGAGGCCCAGCCCGAGTCCGCCCGTGCGGACGCCGAGCATGATGGCGCCGAGCACGACGCAGGCCTGCAGGATGACGAGAAGGGTTTCCATCTTCGGCTCCTTCGCAGCAGGGCGGGCGTCATGCCGCGCCGTGTGGATGCCCGGGGCTGTGCGCCCCGGGCAT
>NZ_JBQCIP010000026.1:0-4777 GCF_051953575.1 Microbacterium sp. | reverse complement strand
CCCCCGCTCGAAGTCCGTGCCGGGGACTGTCCCGTGCCGTACTGGACGGTGGCCGTTCCGACCTACCACGGCGGCTGGCGCCGGAAGTAAAAGTCGGCCTGACCGACCGGCTAAACCCCCCCCGACCGCGCCGGCTGGGGTCTCGACGGAGGGTCAGGCCGACTGATACTGCGTGCGCCAGCCGCCGTGGTAGGTCTGACGGGCCACCGTCGAGTACGGCACGGGACTGACCACGGCACGGACTTCGAGCTGGCGGTGCGGCTCGACCGACGCCTTCGCGGTCCCGCCGTCCGGCTCGCCCCAGACGACCGTCACCTCGGCGCCCTCGGGCACGTCGGGGTTGACCGTCGCCAGCGACAGCGCGCGCTTCTCGTTGGCGCTGTAGCCGGTGAACATCGAGAATCCGACGACGTTCCCGTCGGCATCGGTGACCGAGTCGTAATTGGCCGAGCCGTAGTTCGCGAGGGGCAGGTCGAAGAACTTGTAGCTCTCGCCGTCGGTGTCGAAGAGCGACGCGAAGATCTTCGTGACGTCCTCGGCGTTCCACGCGAGGGTGACCTTGCGTCGCTGCGTGGCGGGGTCGACGGCCTCGAGCGCGTCGCGGCCGATGAAATCGTGGTCGAACTTCACGAACGAGCCGTAGCCGAGCTCCCACGGGGTGAGGTAGTAGTCCGAGATGTCGTCCGACACGAAGGATCCGGCCAGGGTGCCGGTCGCCTCGTAGCTGTCGACGCCGAGCCACTCGCGGTAGCCTCGCTCGGCCTCGCCCGAGTAGATCGCGGGCAGGGGCGACGGGATCCAGCCCGACTCGAGGGTGTTGGACGGGTACGCCCGAGACCCGACGGGGACGAGGCCGAACTCGGCGCCCGCGTCGACGATGAGGTCGCGCACGCGGTGGTGGTCCTCGTAGGGGCCCCACACCTCGAGACCGGGGGCTCCGGCCATGCCATGCCGGAGGGTGCGGACGTTGACGCCGCCGATCTGCATCTCGGCCATGCTGAAGAACTTCAGCTGCTCGAGCGGTCCGCCGTTCAGCTTCTCGATGACGTTCCACGCCGCCGGGCCCTGGATCTGGAACCGGTAGTACCGGCGGCTGACCGCGTCGCCGTAGGGGCGCGAGGGCGAGCGCCGGTCGACGGTGATGTCGAGGTTCGCGTAGCCGCCGGTCTCGCCGTGGTAGAGCAGCCAGTTCGACGCGGGCGCGCGGCCGACGTAGACGTACTCGTCCTCGGCCTCATGGAAGAGGATGCCGTCCCCGACCACGTGTCCCGACGCGGTGGTCGGCACGTACTGCTTGGCCCGGTTCACCGGGAACGTCGCGACGGAGTTGATCGCGGTGTCGGAGATGAGCCGGATCGCGTCCGAGCCCTTCAGGAACACGTTGTCCATGTGGTGCGACTGGTCGTAGAGCACGGCCGTGTCGCGCCACGCCCGCTGCTCCTTGATCCAGTTCTGGAAGTCCGCGGGGACGACCGGGTAGATGTACGAGCCGATCTGCGAGTTGCGCAGCATCTCGACGGCGTTGCGTCCGTCGATCAGCTCCTGCAGATTCTTCGCCATGAGGGAACCTCTCTGTTCGTGGATGGGGTCGGGGTGGATCAGGTGAAGACGATCGTGTGGTTGCCGTGCCGGATGACGCGGTCCTCGGCGTGCCACTCGACGGCGCGCGAGAGCACGGCGCGTTCGACGTAGGCGCCGCGTGCCTGGAGGTCTGCCGCGGTCATCGCGTGGGTGACGCGCGCGACGTCCTGCTCGATGATCGGCCCCTCGTCCAGGTCCGCGGTGACGTAGTGGCTGGTGGCCCCGATGAGCTTGACGCCCCGTTCCTTCGCCTTGCGATAGGGCGCGGCGCCGATGAACGCGGGCAGGAAGGAGTGGTGGATGTTGATCACGGGGACGCCGATCTCGTCGAGGAACGAGTCCGAAAGGATCTGCATGTACCGGGCGAGGACGACGAAGTCGACGTTGTCTTTGAGCAGCTCGATGATCCGGGCCTCGGCGGCCGACTTGTCGGGGCCCTGGGAGGGCACGTGGAAGAACGGGATGCCGAAGCTGCGGACGTCCTCGGCGGTGTTGGTGTGGTTCGAGACGACCATCGGGATGGTCACCGGCAGCTCGCCGCGACGGTGGCGCCACAGCAGCTCGAGCAGGCAGTGGTCGCTGGTCGACGCGAGGATCGCCATCCGCTTCGGCGCGGACTGGTCCGTCAGCCGCCACTCCAGCGAGAGGGGTCCGAGCGTCTCGTCGAGGTCGGCTGCGATCGCGGGAAGGGATGCCTGCAGATCGGCGCGGTGGAACACGACGCGCTGGAAGAACTCGCCGCCGATCGGATTGTCGGAATACTGGTCGAGCGTCACGATGTTGCCGAGGTTGCGTGCGACCAGTGCGGTGACCGCGGCGACGATCCCCGGCTGGTCGGGGCCGTGGACGATGAGGCACGCGTGGTCCCGCCGAGCGTCGAGACGGGTCGTCATCGCCGTGCTCCCGACGACTGCGCGCTGACGAACTCGCGTGCCCACTGCGACGTCGGGAGCAGCCCGCCGAACGTGTAGAAGTGGAGCTTCACGTCGCCGGCGTCCTGCGCGGCGAGCCGCTCGGCGAGGTCCGACACGAACCGGTCGGGGCCGGCGGTGCCCATCAGGTTGGTCAGCGAGAAGCCGTACTTCTTGACGATCATCGCGTTCGCGCCGATCCCGAAGCGGCGCGCGAAGCCGAGCAGGCGCTTGATGCCGGCCGGGCCCGGGGTGCCGATGCGGATCTGCGCGTCGATGCCCCGGGCGCGCACCTCGCCGATCCACGCCGTGACCGGGTCGGTGTCGAAGGCGAACTGCGTCAGGACGACGGCATCCATTCCCTGCTGGGCGAGCGTCAGCGCCTTCTCGTCGAGGTGACGCCACAGCACGTCGTCGGCGATGTCGGGATGGCCCTCGGGGTACCCGGCGATCGAGACCTCGCGCACGCCGTGCTCCTGCAGCAGACCGGACCGGATCACCGAGAGCGCGTCGGGGAACGGGCCGGCCGGCTCGGCGGGGTCGCCGCCGACGGCGAACACGTGCTCGGTCGCGCCGACGTCGTGCAGGCGCGAGAGGAACTCGCCGAGCTGCGCCTGCGACTCCAGCCGACGGGCCGAGATGTGGGGGACGGGCACGAAGCCCATGTCCTTCACGGCCTTCGCCGCGGCGACCCGCATCTCGAGGTCCTCGTTCCCCAGGAAGGTCACGTTGATCCTCGTGCCCTGCGGGATCGTGTCGCGCGCCTCGGCGAGTCCGGGGACGTCCTTGCCGGTCATCTCCAGCGAGAAGCCGTCCACGAGCGCGGCTGCGTCCGGTGACGCCGGGAGCGGATGGGTCACTGACGAGTCCTTTCGTCCGCCGCGGGCGTCGTCGCACCGCGGCATCCACACGATAACTATGTCCATAGGTATTTGGCAAGAGGTCACACGTCGGGTCGGGACGCGTTTGTGTTCATGCATTCCGTGACGGGCGTCACAAAACCCTTGACAATACATTTCGGCTGGCGCACGATGACTGTGTCCGGCACGCCGAGGTGCCGACTCCGGCCGCGGTCGGATGCACCCGGACCGTGCACACCCCCCCTGCACCGTCATGAGAGGCCCGTCAATGAAGAAGAGTCTTGCCACGATCGGCGTACTCGCCGCCGCCGCGCTCGCACTGAGCGGCTGCACCGATTCCGCCGCTCCGTCCTCCTCGTCCGCGCCGACCGACGGCGCCGCGTCCGGCGAGGTCACGAAGGTCCGCGTCGCCGCCCTGCCCATCGCCGAGACCGGCGCCCTCTGGGCCGCGATCGACGAGGGCATCTTCGAGAAGCACGGCCTCGAGATCGAGGTCGTCCCCGCCCAGGGCGGCGCCAACGCCATCCCGGCGCTGCTCAGCGGCGACATCCAGTTCGCCATCGGCCAGCCGTTCGGCCCGATCCGCGCCGACCAGCAGGACCTCGGCGTGGCGATCATCGGCGACTACGCGAACAGCCTCGCCGAGGGCACCGACGTCAACGCCGTGGTCGCGCTCGCCGGCTCCGGCATCACCCGCCCCGCGGACCTCGCGGGCAAGAAGGTGTCGGTGAACACGGTCGGCGCCGCGGGCGACCTCACCATCCGCAAGGCCGTGCAGGACGACGGCGGCGACCCCTCGACCGTCCAGTTCGTGGAGGTCGCGTTCCCGGACGTGCCGGCCCAGCTCGAGGCGGGCACGATGGATGCCGCATGGGCTCCGGACCCCTTCCGCGCCGCGATCGTCAAGGGCGGCGGCACGTCGGTCGTGCAGCCCTATCAGGCCACGATCCCGGGCCTCACGGTGCTCACCAACATCACGACGCAGAAGCTGCTCGACGAGAACCCCGAGCTCGTGGAGTCGTACTCCGCGGCGATGTCGGAGGCCCTCGACTGGGCGGCCGACAATGAGGACGCCGTGCGCTCGGCGATCGCGACGAACCTGAAGATCCCCGAGGAGGCCGCCGCGGGCATCACGCTGCCGACCTTCACATGGGACCTCTCCGACGCCGGCATCGAGGATCTGGGTGCCCTCGCCGTCGAGTTCGCGTACATCGACGCCGAGCCGGACTACAGCCGCCTCATCCAGCAGCAGTAGGCGCGGAGGAACGGAGGACGGGATGCCCGCTCCCGCGGCATCCCGTCCCTCCGCCTCCGTCTCCCGCACCCCTCGATCGGACTCGCATGGCCACCGCCACCCTCGACGCCGCCCCGGCTCGGAGGCGCTCACCGCTCCGGCTCCGGACACTCCGCAAGATCGCCCTGGGG
>NZ_JBQCIP010000025.1:0-15745 GCF_051953575.1 Microbacterium sp. | reverse complement strand
GAGCTTGCCGAAGATGTGGACGAGGTGGGTCTTGACCGTCGCCTCGGTGACGAACAGCGTCTTGGCGATCTCGGGGTTGGAGGCGCCGGTCGCCAGGAGCCGGAGCACGTCGAGCTCGCGCTCGGTGAGCCGCACCCGGGGCGCGCGCAGCACCTGCACGACGCGCGCGCTGAGCTCCGGCGTGAGCGCGAGCCTGCCGGCCGCCGCATCGTGGACCGCGCGGACGATCGCCTCGGGCGGCGCGTCCTTGAGCACGTAGCCGGATGCACCGGCCTCGATGGCGCCGAGGATCTCGGCATCCCGGTCGAAGGTGGTGAGGATGACGACCGCGGGAGCCGGTTCGAGCGCGCGCAGCGCCGCGGTCGTCTGCACGCCGTCGGCGCCTTCGCCCAGGCGCAGGTCGCACAGCACGACATCCGGTGTCAGATGGCGGGCGAGGGCCACGGCCTCTTCACCGGTCGCCGCCTCGCCGACGACCTCGACGCCGCTCGACCCGGTGAACAGGGAACGGACGCCGGTGCGGATGATCGGGTGGTCGTCCACGATGAGAACCCGGATGCCGCTCATCGCGCCCCGCCCGTCATGATCGGCACGGACGCCGAGAGGGCCGCCCCTTCGCCCGGTGCGCTCTCGACGTCGAGCGTTCCGCCCAGCTCGCGCAGGCGATCGCGGATCGCCCGCAGCCCGTAGCCGCCCTCGGGTCCGGCGGGCCGGGACGCCCACCCGGTCGCGTCGAAGCCGATGCCGTCGTCGACCACGTCGAGGCGCACGGTGTCGCCCCCGTCGGACATCGTCACCACGACCCGGCCCGCACGGGCGTGCAGCCGCACGTTCGCGAGCGCCGACTGCGCGGTGCGCAGCAGAGCGACTTCGGTCGTGACAGGCAGCGGCGGGAAGTCCTCGTCGACGCGCAGCTCGGTGTGGATGCCCGTCTCGTCGTGCAGACGCACGAGCATGCGACGCAGCGCGTCGGCGAGGGCCGCGCCCTCCAGCTGCGCGGGCATGAGCGCGTCGACGATGCGGCGGGTGTCGGCCAGGCCTTCGCGCGCGAGCTCCCCGATCTGCGAGAACGCGCGGGCGGCGGCATCCGATCCCCCCGTCGCAGAGTCCGCAGCGGCGGTGGCGGATGCCGCGATCATGCCGATCGACGTGAGGCTCTGTGCGACGGTGTCGTGGATGTCGCGCGACAGGCGCGTGCGCTCGGCGACCGCTCCGGCGTCGCGCTGTTCGAGGGCGAGCTCGTCCTGCAGGGCGGCGGTCTCCTGCTGTGCGGCCACGAGCGACGCGATGAGCCGCTGCCGTTCGCGCCCGTCGCGGACCAGCTCCAGGTAGCCCCGCGAGATGCCCAGGGCGAACACGCCGCCGACGGCGGGGCCGATGATGTTCGCGTAGCTCGTCGTGCCGGTGTGCAGCAGCGGGGCGGCGATCACGACGAGCAGCACGACCGGGCTGAAGAGGATCGCCCACCGCATGCGCATCACGAACCCGGCGAGCAGCCACAGCGGGAACGCGAGCCACACGAACTCCGGCGAGATCGCGACCGCCCCGATCCAGATGAGAGCGAGTCCGACGAGCCAACCGGCCGCGACCGCGTGATCCCGCGTGCGCTCGCTCAGCAGCAGCCCGCCGAAGTACCACCCGGCGAACACCACCGACACAGCGACCACCCAGGGCACCGGCGTGCCGTCCGCGACCGCGCGCAGCGCACCGATCACGATGAGCGCCGCCGTGATGACGGACTGCCCGACCCGGATGGAGCCGACGAGTCCCCGCCAGGACCTCAGCGTCGTCGGCGGCGCCTCGTCAGCCGACGCGCTCGTGGAGAACTGCGGCATTCCCCGACACCCCCTCCTCTCGAGCGCGGTCGCCCGCGTCGTGCGATGCCGAGAGCCGCCCCGGCCACCACATCCGGTCGCCGATCAGCGAGAACAGCGCGGGCACGACGAGGGTGCGCACGACCAGCGTATCCACCAGCACACCGACGCCGACGATGAGGCCGAGCTGCCCCAGGGTCACCAGCGGCAACAGCCCCAGCGCCGCGAAGACGCCCGCGAGCACCAGCCCGGCGCTCGTGATGACGCCGCCCGTCGCAGCCACCGCGTTGACCATGCCGGGCCTCGTGCCCACGATCCCCGCCTCGGCGCGCGCCCGGTGCACGAGGAAGATCGTGTAGTCCACGCCGAGCGCCACCAAGAAGAGGAACGCCAGCAGGGGCACCTGCAGGTCCAGGGCTGTCCACCCGAACAGCACGCGTCCGAGCCAGGCGCCGGCGCCGATCGCCGCGGTCGCGCTGAGCGCGTTCACGAGCAGCAGCACGAGCGGCGCGACCACCGCGCGCAGCAGCACGATCAGCACCACGAGGGTCACGAGCAGCACCAGCGGGGCGATCACCAGGAAGTCGCGCACGTTGGCGTCGCGGGCATCCACCGCGGCACCCGCCGGCCCGCCGACGAGGGCGGACCCGGAGGCGTCATGGGCGGCATCCCGCACATCGCGCACCAGCTGCAGGCTCTCGGGCGAACCGGGTTCGGCGTCGCCGATCACGAGCAGCTTCACGAGCGACGAGTCGTCGCTCTCGGCGACGAGGGTGGTGCGTTCCACGCCCTCGACACCGTCGACCGCCGTCGCGACGGCATCCGCGTCCGCCGCGTCGGCGATGACCACCATCGGCTCCGCCTCCCCCGCAGTGAAGTGGTCGCCCAGCACCTCGAGCCCGACCGCCGACTCGGACGGCACCCGGAAGCGTTCGGCCTGCGTCAGCCCGAGCTGGGTGCCGATGAGGCCCGTCGCCGCGACGGCGAGCAGCAGGAGTCCCGCGACGACGGGGAGCATCGGACGCGCGACCACACGGGCGCCCAGCGCACGCCACGCGCCGACCCGGGGCGCCGGGGCGCCGGGGTGCGGCACGAAGGGCCAGAACACGCGCCGGCCGCACACGGCGAGCGCCGGAGGAAGCACGAGCAGCACCGCGGCGAGCGCGATCAGCAGCCCCAGCGCCGATGCGATGCCGAGGCCCCGCGTCCCCGGCACGACGGCCAGCAGCAGCGTCAGCAGCGACAGCACCACCGTCGCGTTGGACGCCACGATCGCGGGCAGGCTCGCACGCCATGCGCGCGCCAGGGCGACGCGGTGGTCGTCCTCGCGCAGCAGCTGCTCGCGGTAGCGCGACACCAGCAGCAGCGCGTAGTTGGTTCCGGCGCCGAAGACGAGGACGCTCACGATACCGGTGTCGAACTGGAGGTCGAGGGCCGTGCCCAGCGCCGCCGTCGCCTTGCTCGCGAGCTGGTCGGCCAGCGCGACGACGACGAGCGGCACGAGCCACAGCACGGGGGAACGGTAGGTGAGGATGAGGAGCGCCGCCACGATGCCGATCGTGACGAGCAGCAGTGTGAAGTCCGCCCCGTCGAACGCGGCGGCGACGTCGACGCCGAACGCCGCGCCCCCGGTGACCTGCACCGAGATCCCGTCGACCGGGTGGTCGGCGATCGCCGACCTCAGACCGTCGACCGCGTGCTCCGTCGCGTCCTCGCCCGACCCCGGTTCGATCGTCGACTGGATCACGGCCGCCTCGCCGTCCTCGCTGGGGATCGGTCCCCGCGACGTGCCTCCGGTCTCGGCGTCGATGACGGGCACGAGCGCGGCGATGCCGTCGAGGTCCGCCGGCGTGAGGGCACCGCCGTCGTCGCGGCTCGCGACGACGAGCAGCGTCTGCTCGTCGGCATCCGGGAACTCGTCCGCGAGCGCGGCGACCTGCCCGCTCTCGAACTGCGGCGGGACGGGATCGCTGCCCGCGGCGAGATCCGCACGGCCGAAGACCCCGAGCAGCGCGACGAGGGCGAGAAGACCGAGGGCGAGCGACACCCATGCGCCGCGGCGCGACGTCAGGGCGTGAGACAGGGAATGGGTGAACCGGTGCACCGTTCCACTCCACCGCCGGACGCTGTCGCACGCGTCCGGCCCGCGGTCGAGCCCGATGTCAACCGATCGATGGATGCCGCATCAGTCGTCGCGCGCGTGCAGCAGTCCGCTCACCGCACCGAGCGCGGCGCCCACCAGCGTGTCGACGACCCGCTCGGTCGCCACGGCCACGGTGTCGACCGCTCCCGTGGCGGCCCCGGTCAGCAGCAGCACGAGCGGCGTGATGAACACGAGCGCGAGGGCGTAATTGCGCACCACGAACAGCTCGATCGTGAACTGGAGCACGCCGAGCACGAGGGCGAGCCACAGCGCCGGCAGGGGCAGCGGCGCCAGCAGCAGATAGATGCCGGCGCCGACGACCGTGCCGATCATCCGATGCAGCCCGCGGGTGAACGCCGCCCGGCGGTCGGCCACGACGCCGATCACCGCGATCGCGGCGCCGACGATCCAGTACGCGCGGTCGGGATCGAGCACGAGGCCCAGGGCGATGCCGACGACGGTCACGATCGCGACCCGGGCGACCAGCATCCGCTCCCCCGACGACCAGGCGGGACCGGGGAGGATCCGGCGGAGCGGTCGCGCCGCGACCCGGCGTCTGCTCGGGAGCAGCAGGGGGACCAGCGAGACCGCGGACGCGAACAGGATGCCGCACGCCACGGTCGCGACGTAGGCCCCGGCGTCCGCGCCCGACGCGACGATGTGCGACGACAGCCCGTACACGAGGACGACGAACAACGGACCGGGCGGCCCGACGCGGAACCCGAACATCGCGGCGGCCGCGGCGATGGAGACGACCGCGAGACCGACCAGCGTCGCCGCCTGCGACGACCCGGCGAGCGCGCCGAGCCCCGCCGCGGCAGCGAGGGCCCCGGCGATGAACGGCACCACCCGCACACGCTCGATCACCGGCAGATGCGTGCCGTAGAGGGCCACGAAGGCGCCCGTCGCCGCCTGGAAGCCGAGATCGGGGCGACCGATCAGCGACATCGTGGCGATCGGCACGGCCATCGCGATCGCGGCCCGCAGCCCGATCGCCCATCGCGGCCCCGGCGCCGGCGTGAGCCGGAACAGACTGGCCAGCGCGTGACGGAGCTCGGCCGAGAACCGGCGTGCGGGATCGTGCTGCGGCATCCGGCCTCCTCTCCCTTCCATACTCCCGCAGCCCGCCGCACGCTATCGTCACCTCATGACAGCCACTGCCGGCGCGGGAATGCCTCTGCGGGACTATCGGGTCCATCGCTATGTCAACGCGTTCTGCCCGCACTGTCACGAGGAGGATCCCGATCGGTCGCTCGCCGACGTGCGGCGGCTGTCGGGGTGGCTCGCGGTACGCGGCGGCCGGGTGTGGCTGGAACGCGGATGCCCCGACCACGGGTTCATGCGGACGCTCTACGACGAGGATGCCGACATCCTCTCGTATCTGGAGCAGTGGACGGCGCCGACGAAGATCCACACCCCGGACGTCGCCGGCAACTTCAAGCCCGTGCCCTCGGCCTACGAGGACGGCCTGCCCCAGATGCAGACGCAGCACACCTGCATCCTGCTCGAAGACCTCACCGACCACTGCAACCTCCGCTGCCCCACCTGCTTCGCCGAGTCGGGACCCGCCGCGTCGGCCGTCGCACCGCTGGCCGAGGTGCTCGCGTCGGTCGACGCACGCCTCGCGCGCGAGAACGACCGCATCGACGTGCTGATGCTCTCGGGCGGAGAACCGACCCTCTACCCCTGGCTCGAGCAGCTGCTGGAGCACCTCGTCGCGCGGCCGATCGTCCGCATCCTGATCAACTCCAACGGCCTGCGGATCGCCCAGGACGACGCCTTCGTCGAGACGCTCAAGAAGCACCGCGAGCGCGTGGAGATCTACCTGCAGTACGACGGCGAGAGCGCCGAGTCGTCGCGCTTCCACAGGGGCGCCGACATCCGCCGGTTCAAGGAGCGCGCGCTCGAACGCCTGAGCGGGGCAGGAGTCTTCACGACCCTCACGATGACCGCGGCGCTCGGGGTCAACGACGGCGAGATCGGCGCGGTCATCCGCCGCGCGATGGCGACCCCCTACGTCGGCGGCGTGACGATCCAGCCCGTGTTCGGCTCAGGCAGGTCCTCAGGCATCGACCCCGACGACCGCCTCACCCACACCGGGGTGCTCGCGCGACTCGGGCCGCAGACCGACGGCGAGGTGACGTGGCGCGACCTCACCGCCCTCCCCTGCAGCCACCCGCACTGCTGCTCGGTCGGCTACCTGCTCAAGGACGATGCCGGCCAGTGGAAGTCGCTCGTCGGGCTCATCGGCCCCGAGCGGCTGAAGGAGTTCCTCGACCTCAACCCCGACCTGCTCGCGAACCGCATCGCGGACTCGAACGTCAACAAGGCGATCCGCGACGTGGTCAAGAACTCGCTGCTCGACCTGCTCAGCGAGCAGTCGTCGCTGTCGCACCCGTCGATGAGCGACATCTGGCGCGACATCTGCGTGAACTGCGACCTGGGCATCGGCACGCTCGCCACGCTCGCCGCATCCCGCCTTCCCGGACAGCACGAACGACTGCGGCGGATGCTGGCAGAACGCGTGCTGCGGGTCACCGTCAAGCCGTTCATGGACATCAACACGATGATCGAGGAGCGCCTGACACAGTGCTGCGTGCATGTCGCGACCGTCAACGAGACGACGGACGCGCACCAGTGCGCTCCCTTCTGCGCGGTGCAGGCCTGGGCCCCGCTCGCACGCCGCAAACTGTCGACCGCCACGGGCGGCCGCGAGCTGCTGCCGATGGCCGCGTCATGAGCGCGACCGGGTTCGACGGACTCAACCGCCGCGATCCGACGGTGCCCGATCCAGCACCGCCTTTCGACCCGCTGCGACTGTGCGTCTACACGACGGTCGCGCTCCTGGCCTGCCTGCTCGGTCCGATCGCGCTCCTCGGCTTCGCGCTGCTGGCGATCGCCGGCTACGCGCGCGCCCGGCGCGCCGGCCTGCTGAGATCGCGCTGCAAGCTGGGCGACACGCGGCTGGTGCTCGTCTACCTGTCGGTGATCGCGGTCGCCGCGGCGGTGGCGACGCCGTTCTGGATCGCCTTCTGGATCCGCTGGATCACCGGAGCGTAGGCCCATGTTCCCGACGCTGCGCGATCTGCTGGGGTGGGGTCCGCCGATCGACACGCACTCCGCGTTCGTCGCGCTCGGACTCGCCGCCGCCGGGGTCGTGTTCCTCGTCGAGAAGCGCCGCCGAGGGGTCTCGGACGAGCGCATCGCCTACATCGTGCTCGGTGCGCTCGCAGGAGCGGCGGTCATGTCGCGGCTCGGCACCTGGGCGCAGCATCTCGACCCCGCGAAGAACCTGAGTCTCACCGAGCAGCTGCTGCACGGCAACGCGTCGATGCTCAGCGCCCTGGTGGGCGCCTGGCTCGGCGTGCACGTGGCCAAGCGCATCGTGCGCTACCCGCTGCGCACCGGCGACCTGTTCGCTCCCGCGGTGGCGCTCGCGATGGCGATCGGACGCATCGGATGCCTGCTGACCGAGCGTCCGGGAACCCCGACGGGCGGCGACTGGGGCATCGTGCTCGACGCGGATGCCGCCGCGTACACCGGTTCGCCGGCCGGCGTGCCGCTCCACCCGAGCTTCGTGTACGAGATCGCATTCCACCTCGCCGCCTTCGCGGTGCTGTGGCTCTGGCTGCGGCACCGTCCGATCGCCGCGGGCGAGACCCTCACGCTCTACATCGCCGCGTACGGCGTCTTCCGCTTCGCCATCGAGTTCGTCCGTGGGAACGACGTCGCATGGCTCGGGCTCACCCGGCCGCAGCTGTTCCTGCTCGTCACGATCCCGCTTCTCCTCGCCCGAATCGTCTACAAGGCGCAGCGCGGCGCCCTGATCACGCGCACCGAAAGGACGTTCCCTCATGAGCAGCACGCCTGAACCCCCGGCTCGCGGCGACGACGCCGATCCGAGCGCCAAGGACGCCTCCGCCGCGCCGCCGCCGCCCGAGCGGGCCGGGGCCGAGCGGGGCGGGGCCGCGCCCACCGGGGCGGAGTCGGCCGGGGCGGAGTCGGCCGGGGCCGAGCCCGGCGGCGCGGAGTCCGCTGGGCACGAGCCGGCTGCGGACGCGCAGGGGGCCGACCAGACCGCGGGCGAGCCGGCGGCGCCGGAGCAGGCCGAGCCGGCGGCGCCGGCGGCGCCGGAGCAGGCCGAGCCGGCGGCGCCGACAGCGCCGGAGCCGGCCGCGCCGGCGCCCGGGCCGCCGCAGGGGTACGCGCCCGCTCCTCCCGGCTATGGCCCCCCGCCGGGGTCCGTCCCCCCGCAGGGCTACGCGCCGCCGCCCGGCTGGGGTCAGCAGCCGCCCGGGGCCGCCGCGTACGGGGCGCCGGGGACGTACCCGGGCAGTGGCCTGCCGGCCTCCGCAGTCCCCGCCGGAGCGCAGCCGCCGACCGGCCCGAAGCGGCCTCCGCTGTGGGCGGGCCTGCTCTCGGGCGTGGGACTGCAGATCGTGGGCCTTGTGGTGATGCTGATGCTGCTGTCGGTGACGTTCTCGCTCTCCGGCAACGGGGCCGTCTTCATCATGCTGCTCCCGTTCATCGTGCTGCTCGTCGGGCCCGCGCTGCTGATGATCTCCTGGCGCTGGCGGCGTTTCGCCACAGGGGTGCTGATCATCAGCGCCGCGACGTGGCTCGTCATCATCGGCCCCTGCCTCGGTCTCGCGATGGGCGCGTGATGCACGGATGCAGAACCTCCAATTGGAGGTTTTGTCGCGGCATCCCCGGTATCATCGGCGTATGACCGCCTCGCCCGACGATGCGCCCCGCACGCGGGGCCGCTATGCGAAGGGCATCGCCCGGCGGCAGGAGGTCCTCGACAAGGCGATCGGGGTGTTCGCGAAGCGCGGATCGCAGAAGACGAGCCTCCGCGCGATCGCCGAAGAGGTCGGCGTGACGCACGCGGCCCTCACCCACTACTTCGGGTCGCTCGAAGAGCTCCTCGTCGAGGTCTATCGCGAGTCCGAGCGCAAGCCCATCATCGAGAAGCACGCCCCGCCGGCGGACGCCAGCCCGGCCGCCGCCATGCAGCTCGCCGCTGAAGAGAACCGGGCCATCCCCGGCCTCGTGCAGCTGTACTCGACGCTTGTCGCGATGGCGCTCGAAGACAACCATCCCGCCGCGCAGCGGTTCGCGACCGAGCGCTTCGCCAACCTCCGCAACGACATGGCCGAGCAGGTGCGGGGTCTGCAGGCATCCGGCCACGTGCGCGCCGACCTCGACCCGAAGCTCGTCGCCGCCCTCGTGATCGCCGCGTCCGACGGCCTGCAGACCCAGTGGCTGCTCGACCCGGACGTCGACCACGAAGCCGCGCTCGAGATGCTCGAGCGCCTGCTCCGCGGTGGCGCACCCGCCTGAGGGCGCCCGGCCGACGGCATCCGCTTCACACGCCACCCGGCGTCGACCACGGAACAGCAGGGGCTCGCGACGACGAAAGACCGCGGGCCCGCCGGCGTATAGCCGGCGGACCCGCGGTCTGCGTGCAGCGGTGCTCTACAGCGTCGCGGCGAAGGGGTCGAAGCCTTCAGGCAGCAGCGGCACCGGCGCGACGGTGCTCTCGACGACGACGGTCGCACCCGTCGCGGCAGACTCCTGCGCCGAGAGCAGGACGTCGAGCACGTGATAGCCGAGCTCGCCCGACGCCACGTGCGGGCGGCCTTCGGCGATCGCGCGCACCATGTCGAGCGCGCCGAGACCACGGCCGACCTGGACGTCGGCATGCTCGATCTCGACCCACTCCTGCTCGAACGACATGCCGTCGCGGATGACACCGAGCGGCTTGACGTAGGCGATCCGCCCCGCGAACTGGTTCGGGTCGGGGATCACGATGGTCCCCTCGGTGCCGTGGATCTCGACGATGCCGTGGCGCTCCAGGGCCGAGTCGAAGCTCAGCAGGCTCTGCGCCTGCTGGCCGCTCTCGAACGCCGTGACGATCTGGATCGTCGAGGGCACCTCGACGGGGAACGTCGTGCCCGCATTCGGACCGGTGTGGATCTGACGCTCTTCGCGCGCCTTCGTGCCGACGGCGGCGACCCGGTCCACCGGACCGAGCAGGCTGACGAGCGCCGAGAAGTAGTACGGCCCCATGTCGAGCAGCGGACCCGCACCGTTCGCGAACAGGAAGGCCGGGCTCGGGTGCCACAGGTCGGGGCCCTGCGTCTGGAACGTCGTGAGCGCGAAGAGCGGGCGGCCGATCAGGCCGTCCTCGATCGCACGGCGCGCCGCCTGGAAGCCGGGCCCGAGCAGCGTGTCGGGCGCGGAGCCGACCCGCAGGCCGGCCTCCTCGGCCTCGCGCAGCAGCTGAGCGGCGCCGTCGCGGTCGAGGCCGAGAGGCTTCTCGGTCCAGACGTGCTTGCCCGCCGCGATGGCCGCGCGCGACACCTCCACGTGGACCGCCGGGATCGTCAGGTTCACGACCAGGTCGACGCCCGGGTGAGCGAGCACGTCCTCGGCGGAGCCGAACGCGGGCACGCCGTACTTCTCGGCCTGCGCCTGCGCGCGGTCGAGCAGCAGGTCGCCGACGATGAGCACCTCGACGTCCGGGAAGGACGACAGGTTGGCGAGGTAGGTGTCGCTGATGACGCCCACCCCGATGATGCCGACGCCGACCGCGCTCATCGGGCGAACCCGCCTTCGATGAGGAACGCGTAGCTGGCCGCGATGTCGGCGAAGACGTCGTCGCCGGGGTTGTTGTCGTACTCGATGACGGCGTACTGGAGCGCGGATGCGGCACGCAGCGCGTCTGCGAGCGGCACGTCGCCCTCACCGGCGCGGCGCTGGTCGAGAGCGCCCGAGCCGAACTCCTCCGCACCGGGTGCGAACGGGTTGCGCTCGGGGGCGATGCCGTCCTTCACGTGAGCGGCGACCAGGCGGTCGCCGAGACGCGAGACGAGGCCGGTGACGTCCTGGCCGCCGACGAGCGCCCAGTACAGGTCCAGTTCGAGCACGACGCGCTCGTCGGTGATCGAGACGAAGTGCTCGTACGCCGTCCTGCCGTCGAAGTCGGCGATGAATTCCTGCGCGTGGTTGTGGTAGCCGACTTCGAGGCCGAACGTCGCCGCGGTGTCGGCGAGCTTGTTGAGCCGGTCGGCGATGTCGGTGACGCCCTCGAGGGTGAGCCAGCGCTCGACCGGGACGAACGGGTCGATGACGGTCTTCATGCCGATCTTCGCGGCGGCCTCGAAAACGACCTCGGGAGCGGGCGTGGGGATCGAGCCGTCGGGAGTCCACAGCTCGTCTGACAGCAGCGGCGCGTGGCCGGTCGGCGAGACCAGGCCCGAGGCGTCGAGTGCGGCCCGGATCTCGTCCGGGCGGCGCACGAAGTCGAACGCCTCGACGTTGCGCAGACCGATCGCGGCGAGCTTGTCGAGCGATCCGTTCATGTCTGCGGTGAACTCCGCAGCGAGTGTGTAGAGCTGAACCGAGGCTTCTGGCAGGGCCACGTCGACCTTCCTTTCGTGCGAGATAGCAGGGCACGCGATGCGGCCCCGAGTCAGAGTAGCAGAAACCTCCATTCGGAAGTTATGCGCTTCGACGATCCCGGTTCCGGAATGGTGGATGCCGGCGCCCGGGGCCGGATCGGACGCTCAGGCTCCGGGTTCCGAGGCCGCGGCGGACCCCTCTCCCACGTTCGCGCGCCAGACGAGGCGCAGCACGTCGATGACGTCGTCGACCTCGGCGCCGGCGGACGCGGTCTCGGCGACGAGCTCACGCACACGCCGCAGCACGGGACCGGGCAGCACGGCGGCAGAGGGAGCGACACGCGTGCCGGCCGCGGTGCGGGTGACCACCAGGCCGTCCTGTTCGAGCAGCTTGTACGCGCGCGCCGCCGTGCCGGGCGCGACGCCGAGATCGCTCGCCGTCTGCCGCACCGTGGGCAGTCGTTCGTTCGCGCCGAGCTGACCCGAGACGATGAGCCCCCGGAACTGACGATAGATATCGAGCGCGGGGTTCGCTTCGTCCGTCGCCGTGAGGACCGGGTGCGTCGTCACCGCACGGCCCCGGCGCGGGCGACCTCGGGGGCGAGCGGCGGCGGATCAGCGGGACCGGGGCGGCGGACCAGCAGGGAGCGCACGGAGACCAGCAGAAGCAGCGCGAACGCGACCACCTCTAGCGCGGGCGCCGCCCAGCCGGCGGCGGCCGCGAACTCCGCATAGCGCCACGCGACCTCGTACGGCGATCCCTCGTTCACGCCGAGGATGGTGAGGCTCGACACCGACCCGGCGTCGGCGATGAGACGCCAGGCGCCGGCGAGCGCGAGCAGCACTCCGGCCGTCGCCAGGCGCACGACCGCGACCGCGACCCCGCGGCGCGCCTCGGTCTCGGCGGCGACGGCGCTGGGCCGCAGATAGGCACGCGCTGCGTTGGCATGGATGGCAGCCCAGGTCGCTGCGGCCAGCGCCGCTGCGGCGACGAGCGCGGGCAGGCCGTAGGCCCAGCCGAAGAACACGACGCGGATCGGATCGACCTGCGCCTCATTGGCCACCGGAACGACCAGCCACACGTACCGCCCCTCTCCGTCGGGGGACGAAGCCGCGCCTGCCGCGACGGTCGTCGCAACGAGCGCCACGAGCGTCACGGTCGCGCCGAGGAGTCCGATGCGCGGGCCGAACCCGAGCCACGTGCGGCGGGCTCCCGTCAGCACGGGCTCCTCGGGCGCGGTGGTCCCGTGCATGATGATGACAGCCCACACCACGACGATCCCGAGGCAGGTCCACACGAGCGGCATAGCGTAGCGCCACCAGGCGATCGTGCCCGAGAGGTCCACGACGTAGCCGAGGATGAGATCCTGCGCCGCGAAGAGCAGGATCGTCGCGCTCGCAACGAAACCGATCGTCCGCTGCTCGGGCACATACCGCTGGGCGAGCGAACCGGTCAGCTCGACTCGGCGTCCAACGCGCCCGGTCGCGACGAGCAGAGTGGCCGCCACGATCGCCACGGCGATGCAGAGCGAGACGAGCGGCAACGAGAACGCCGCGCCCACGAGGTCGATCGGCGTCCAACTGCGGTGCTGCACCATGAGGCCCCCTTCAACTTGTGTCTCTGTTCTAGCACAAGTTGTATCAGGATAGCGATACAAGCCACGAGTGCGGATCGGCTCGAGGAGGATCGCGGATGCCGCTCGCCCGGCATGCGCTGCTCTCAGCCCGTGTGGCCGACCTCAGGCTTCGCGGTCGTCCAGTGCTGCGCGGGCGGCGTCGACGGCGGCCTCGGTCGCGGAGTAGCCGTGCTCAGGGCCGGGGAAGACGCCGCCGCGCACCTCGCGCGCGTACGCGGCGACGCCGGCGACCATGTCGGGCCCGATGGCTCCGTAGCGCTTCACGAACGAGGCGGTCTTGCCCTCGGTGATGCCGAGCAGGTCGTGGATGACCAGCACCTGGCCGTCGGCGGGTCCGGCGCCGATGCCGATGACCGGGATCTGCAGGTGCGGCAGCACCACGGCGGCGACGTCGGCGGGCACAGCTTCGATGACGACGACGCTCGCGCCCGCATCCTGCACGGCCAGCGCTTCGCGCACGATGCGCGCGGCGGATTCGGCCGTGCGGCCCTGGGCGCGCAGCCCGCCGAGCGCGACGGCGGTCTGGGGCGTCAATCCGACGTGCGCGACGACGGGGATGCCGGCCTCGGCGATGGCGCGGATGCGTGACAGACGCGCCTCGCCGCCGCCCTCGAGCTTGACGGCGTCGGCCCCCGCCTCCTTCACGAAGCGCACCGCGGTGGCGACCGCCTGCGCGTCCGACACCTCCGTGGATCCGAACGGCAGGTCGGCGACGACCAAGGCGGTCCGCACGCCCCTGCGCACGGCGCCGGCCAGCACGAGCATCTCGTCGACCGTCACGGCGACGGTGGAGTCGTGGCCGAGCACGACCTGCGCACCCGAGTCCCCCACGAGCACCATGTCGACCTCGGCCTGTTCCGCCGTGCGAGCGGTGGGGTAGTCGTACGCCGTCACCATGACGATCGGCTCTCGCCGCGCCTTCATCTCGGCGAGCCGCTGCAGCGTGACCTTGGCAGGCATCACGCACCTCCAATGACGATGTTGTCGATGAGCCGCGTGGTGCCGACACGCGCCGCGATCGCGACGAGCACCGGTCCTTCCACGACGGCTGCGGGGGCGAAGGTCTCGGGATCGACGAACGCCAGATACTCGGATCGGATGCCGGCAGCCTCGAGCTTCGCGACGGCCCGGGCGCGCAGCGCGCCGGTGTGGGCGACACCCTCGGCGGCGGCATCCTTCACCGCCTCGAGGGCGCGCGGGATCGCGAGCGCGCGCGTCCGCTCCTCGGCGGACAGACGCGTGTTGCGGCTCGACCGGGCGAGGCCGTCGGCATCACGCGAGGTCGGACAGACGACGATCTCGACAGGAAGGCCGAGATCGGCGACGAAACGGCGGATGACGGCGACCTGCTGCGCATCCTTCGCTCCGAAGTAGGCGCGATCGGGCAGCGCCGCCAGCAGCAGCTTCGTCACGACCGTCGCGACGCCGTCGAAGTGGCCCCTGCCCCGCTCGGCGCCCTCGAGCGTCTCGGCGATCGGGCCCGTCACGCTGACGGTCGTCGCGAACCCGGCCGGATACATCTCTGCGATATCGGGCGCGAACACGACGTCCATGCCCTCGGCCTCGGCCAACGCCAGGTCGGCAGCCTCGGTGCGCGGATACGCGGCGAGATCGGCCTGCTCGTTGAACTGCGTCGGATTGACGAAGATCGACATCACGACGGCGTCATCCGCGGCGCGGGCGGCGCGCAGGAGCGTAGCGTGACCTTCGTGGAGCGCGCCCATCGTGGGGACGAAGCCGATGGTGCCGTTCCGGCGCGGCGCCAGTGCGGCGCGCAGCTCGGCAATGGTGCGGACGACGATCATGCGGCAGTCTCCGGGGTCGACTCCACGAGGTCGCGCGTGGCGTCGGTGAGCGCGTCGAACAGGCGGACGCGGTGGGGCATCCGCTCCGCCACCGCAGCCCGCTGGCGCGCCACCGTCTCGTCGTCGCCCCGCGCAATCGGGCCGGTGAGGGCGGAAATGCCGGCGGAATCCCAGTTCGCGACCGTCGCGCGGACGAGCGGGACGAACGCATCGCGAGGGACGCCGGCGGTCGCCGCCAGCTCGGCGGCGAAGGCCTCCAGCGTCACGAGGAAGTTCGAGGCGATGGATGCAGCCGCATGGTAGGCCGGGCGGTCATCGTCGTGCAGCTCGAACGGACGCAGGCCGAGCGCCCCCGCGAGAGCATCGGCAGCCTCTCGCGCTCGACCGCTGGTGGCGGCGATCGCCGCGGGGACACCCGCGAACTGCGCGTCGGCGCCGGTGACGGTCATCAGGGGATGCAGCCCGAACGCCTCGTGGGGAGCGAGGGGTGCAAGTGTGGTCGCTCCCGAGACGTGTCCGACGACCGGACCGCGGAGAATGGATGCCGCCGCCCGCCCGATCTCGGCGTCGGGGACGGTCAGCAGCACGACATCGGTGCCCTCACCGGTCGCGCCGCGGCCGAACGGGCCCTGCACGTCGACACCGGCGGAGCGGAGCGAGGCCGCCAGTGCGCGACCCATCCGGCCGTCGCCGATGATCGCGACGATTCCCCCATCACGGGCGGCGCGGGCGCGCGCGTCGGAATCGAGGTCCGGCATCATCGCCCCTCCCGTCGTTGCACCAGGTTCAAAAATACCCCGTCGGCGTGGGCTGTTAACGCGGAATGGCCACCCAGGGTGTGGGTGGCCATTCCGTGAATGGGTGTCCGGCGGTGTCCTACTCTCCCACAGGGTCCCCCCTGCAGTACCATCGGCGCTGAGAGGCTTAGCTTCCGGGTTCG
>NZ_JBQCIP010000024.1:0-4480 GCF_051953575.1 Microbacterium sp. | reverse complement strand
CCCCCGACGGCGTGCGGCGCGGCAACGATCCCATCCGAGCAATGCCGCGTGCTCGCGCGCTGTCACCGAAGGAACACCGTGACGAAGCCTGTCGTTCTGATCGCCGAAGAACTCTCTCCCGCCACGATCGACGCCCTGGGTCCGGACTTCGACGTGCGCAACGTCGACGGCACCGACCGGCCGGCGCTGCTGTCGGCCCTCGCCGAGGCGAACGCCGTCCTGATCCGCTCGGCGACGAAGATCGACGCCGAGGCGATCGCCGCGGCCCCCGTGCTCAAGGTGGTCGCCCGCGCGGGCGTAGGCCTCGACAACGTCGACATCAAGACCGCGACGACCGCCGGAGTCATGGTCGTCAACGCTCCGACGTCGAACATCATCTCTGCCGCCGAGCTCACGGTCGGCCACATCCTGAGCCTCGCGCGCCGCATCCCCGCCGCGCACGCGTCGCTGTCGGGCGGCGCGTGGAAGCGCAGCTCGTACACCGGCACCGAGCTCTTCGAGAAGACGGTCGGCATCATCGGCCTCGGCCGCATCGGCGCCCTCATCGCGGCGCGCCTGCAGGCGTTCGACATGCGCGTCGTCGCGTACGACCCCTACGTCACGAGCGCTCGCGCACAGCAGCTGGGCGTCCAGCTGCTCAGCCTCGACGACCGTCTCGAGCAGAGCGACTTCGTCACGATCCACATGCCGAAGACGCCCGAGACGACCGGCATGATCGGCGCGGCGCAGTTCAAGATCATGAAGCCCACCGCGTACGTCGTCAATGTCGCGCGCGGCGGGCTGATCGACGAGGCCGCCCTGCACACCGCGCTCACCACAGGCGAGATCGCCGGTGCGGGTCTGGACGTCTTCACGTCCGAGCCTCCGGCCGAGGGCGGCACCGCCGCGGCGCTGCTCAGCCTTCCGAACGTCGTCGTCACCCCGCACCTCGGCGCGTCGACCGAAGAGGCGCAGGAGAAGGCGGGCGTCTCGGTCGCCAGATCGGTGCGCCTCGCCCTCGGGGGTGAGCTCGTTCCCGACGCGGTCAACGTCGCCGGCGGCGTCATCGACCCGTACGTCCGCCCCGGCATCCCGCTCGTCGAGAAGCTCGGCCAGATCTTCGCCGCCCTCGCGCACTCGCCCCTCACGAGCCTCGACGTCGAGGTGCACGGCGAACTGCAGGCGTACGACGTCAGCGTGCTCAAGCTCGCGGCCCTGAAGGGCGTCTTCACCAACATCGTGAGCGAGACGGTGTCGTACGTGAACGCGCCGCTGCTCGCCGAGCAGCGCGGCGTCGATGTGCGCCTGCTCGTCGACGACGACAGCCCCGAGTACCGCAACGTCATCACGCTGAGCGGCGCCCTGTCGGACGGCTCGCAGCTGTCGGTGTCGGGCACGCTCACCGGCACCAAGCAGGTCGAGAAGCTGGTGGCGATCAACGGCTACGCCATCGAGCTGCCCATCGAGACCAACCACATCGTGATGCTCTACACCGACCGCCCCGGCATCGTCGCGGTCTACGGTCAGCGCTTCGGCGAGGCGGGCATCAACATCGCCGGCATGCAGATCGCGCGCCAGGCCGCGGGCGGGCAGGCGCTGTCGGTGCTCACGGTCGACTCGCCCGTGCCCGACGGCCTGCTCGACGAGGTGCGTGCGGCGATCGACGCCGACCTGTTCCGTCAGATCGAGATCACCGAGTCCTGACAGAAGAAGGGATGCCGCATCCCGGCGCCGCACGTGCGGCCGGGTGCGGCATCCCTCCTTCTTCTGTGCGCGAGTACCGCGCGAGTATCGCGGCCGACTGCGCGGAGACCGCCGCGGAACATCCTTGCCTCACCGATCCACACGGAACGGCGGGACGAAGGGTGTTCGATCATGCACACGCCATGGAGCGCGGTCGCGGCGGTCGCGTTCGGCGCGATGCTCGTCGTGACGGGCTGTCAGTCATCGGGAGCCGCGAAGAGTGCGACGCCGACACCGACGCCGTCGGTCGCCGAGGTCGTGGGGGACGACCCCGGGGACGAGGGCCGTGCGGCATCGGGCGCGGGGACGCCCGAGCAGCACGTGCTCGCAGACGAACGCGATGCTGCGCTGAGCGCCGCCTCGGGCGGGCCGACGTGGCTGGAGCGGATGGCCCAGAGCCTGCGCGACGAGGCCGCCGGTCGGCAGTCGAGCGCGGGCCGATGCCTGCAGACCCAGCGATTCGTCAACGGGCCGGTCGTGCGGGTGCTGTGCGTCGACCGGTCGCGCTGAGCGCTCAGTCACGCACCGTGCGCTCCACGAGCGCCACCAGTGCATCGAGCGCGGCGCCGTCGGGCACGACGGTGAGGGGTGCGTCGCCCCCGAGCGCGTTGTTGAAGTAGAGGCCGTCGCTCACGAGCATGACGAGGTCCAGTGCCGCGGCGTCCCGGGTGTGCGGCCGCAGGGCGTCCTCCCACCGGGAGCGCATGTCGTGCAGCGCTGCGATCGCGGCGGCGTTGCCGGACTGCGCGAGCCGTGAGGCGGCGATGATCGCGCGGTCGAGGGGCTCGTCGTCCATGACCGACGACCGCAGGAAGTAGGCGACCGGCCCCTCCGGTGCCGCGGCGATCGCGGCGAGATCGGCGTCGACCAGAGTTGCGAGGCGCGCGATCAGGCCCGCTTCCATGGCCTCCTTGGTGCTGAAGTGGTACAGCAGGCCGCCCTTGGAGACGCCGGCGGCGCGGGCTGCGGCATCCATCGTCGCCGCCCGCTCGCCGTCCTCGATGAGGATGCGTTCGAACGCGTCCAGCACCTTCTCGCGGGCGAGGGGAGGACGGCTCATGGCGTCGATGCTATCGACAGCGGCTGCACGATCGACATACGATGGGGCATCCTGATACTATACCGGCTGGACGGTATAGAAATGATGACTCTCACTCAAGAACTCTCGCTCGCCGACGCCCAGGGGCGGAAGGTCGGCTGGCGCGGCTGGGCTGCGCTCGTCGTGCTCATGCTGCCGGTGCTGCTGGTCTCGGTCGACAACACGGTGCTGAGCTTCGCGCTCCCCGAGATCGCCCTCGACCTGGAACCGTCGAGCACGCAGCAGCTGTGGATCATCGACGCCTACCCGCTCGTGCTCGCCGGGCTCCTCGTCACGATGGGCACGCTCGGCGACCGGTTCGGACGCCGGCGGATGCTGCTCATCGGCGCGACGGGCTTCGCGGCCGTCTCGGTGCTCGCCGCGTTCGCGCCCACCGCGGGGCTGCTCATCGCCGCGCGCGCCGGCATGGGCGTGTTCGGCGCGATGCTGATGCCGTCAACGCTGTCGCTGCTGCGCAGCATCTTCACGGACCGCGACCAGCGTCGGCTCGCGATCGCGGTCTGGGCCGCGATGTTCTCGGCGGGCGCCGCGCTCGGGCCGATCGTCGGAGGCATCCTGCTCGAGCACTTCTCGTGGGGCTCCGTGTTCCTGCTGTCGGTGCCCGTGCTCATCCCGCTGCTGATCCTGGCGCCGCTCCTCGTCCCCGAGAGTCGTGACCCGAATCCGGGACGGATCGACCCGCTCAGCATCGCCCTGTCGATGGCGACGATGATCCCGGTCGTCTACGGCATCAAGGAGCTCGCCGCGCACGGCTTCGGCCCGAGTGCCTGGGCGCCGGTGCTGCTCGGCATCGGCTTCGGCGTGCTGTTCGTGCGCCGTCAGCTGCGTGCCGCGAACCCGATGCTCGACATGCGGCTGTTCGGTCTCGGCACATTCACCGGCGCGCTGCTGGTCAACCTGCTGAGCGTGATCGCGCTCGTCGGCTTCCTGTTCTTCGTGGCGCAGCACCTCCAGCTCATCGTGGGGCTCACGCCGCTGCAGGCGGGACTCGCCCTGGTTCCCGGCCTCGTCATGATGATCGTCTCGGGCCTGGCGGTCGTGCCGATCTCGAAGAAGTGGCCCGCCCGTGTGGTCATCCCGGTCGCGCTGGTGTTCTCGGTGGCCGGCTACGTGACCGTCGCCTTCGCGACGGGACCGTCGAGCGTCGGCGCCCTCGTGGCGGCCTTCGTGTCGCTCGGCATCGGCATCGGCGCCGCCGAGACGGTGTCGAACGAGCTCGTGCTCGCGAGCGCCCCGCCGGCGAAGGCGGGCGCGGCCAGCGCCGTGTCCGAGACCGCGTACGAGCTGGGCGCCGTGCTCGGCACCACCGTGCTGGGCGGCATCCTCACCGCCCTCTATCGCTCGAACCTCGTCGTTCCGGCGGGGGTCCAGGATGCCGCCGCCGACGCGGCGACCGAGACGCTCGCCGGTGCCGTGCACGCGTCGGAGCAGATCGGGGGATCCACCGGCACCGCGTTGTTCGATGCGGCGGCATCCGCCTTCGACGCCGGGGTGACGGTGACGGCGCTCATCGGCGCGGCCCTCGTCGTGATCGCCGGGGTCATCGCGGCCACTACCCTGGGAGAGTCCCGCCAGAAGTCGTAGGAGCCCCATGTCTCGTGTCGTGAAGCTGGCCGTCATCCCGGGTGACGGCATCGGTCCGGAGGTCATCGCCGAGGC
>NZ_JBQCIP010000023.1:0-40900 GCF_051953575.1 Microbacterium sp. | reverse complement strand
GAGCCGCTCTCGCGCAGCACCTGACCGAGGAGCGTGCCCAGGAGGCGCACGTCGCCGCGCATGCTCTCGGGAATGCCCTGCTCCGCCTCGAATCGCCCGACGAGGTCGATCGCTTCGGTGTTCGTGAGTTCGCGCATCAGTCCAGGCTAACGGCGTCCGGTTTCGGGAATGTCACGCGCGGCGCTGTGTGACGACGCCGTCCGCGGGCCGCTCGATAGACTGTCCCGCGGTGAGCCGGGAAGCCTGGTCGGCACGTCCTTGCCGACCCCGCGAACGCCTTCCGGAGGCCCGATGTCGCTTCTTCGCTCCGCCCGCTTCCCCGCCATCGTCCTGCTTCTCGCCGGAGCCCTCGGGCTGGTCGTGGCCAATTCGCCCGCCGCGGGATCGGTGGATGCCGTCATGCACGCCGAGCTCGGCATCCCCGGTGTCTTCGAGCTGTCGGTGTCGCACTGGATCAAGGACGGTCTGCTGGCGGTCTTCTTCTTCGTCGTCGCGGTCGAGCTGCAGTACGAGCTGACGGCCGGCCAGCTGAACTCGGCGCGCAAGGCGCTGCAGCCGGCGATCGCCGCCGCCGGCGGCGTCGTGCTGCCGATCGCGCTGTATGCGGTCATCGCGTGGGGGTCGGACGCGACCGCGGGGTGGCCGATCCCGACGGCGACCGACATCGCGTTCGCGCTGGGGGTGCTGGCGGTGTTCGGCAAGGGGCTCCCGTCGGGGCTGCGGGTGTTCCTGCTGGCGCTCGCGATCCTCGACGACATCGTCGGGATCGTCTTCATCGCGGTGCTCTTCACGTCCGACGTGAACTTCGGCGCGCTCGCCGGGGCCGCCGTCGCCGTCGTGGCCTTCGCGATCCTGAGCCGTCAGCTCGACACCCGCGCCCGCGTGCCGATCGCGATCGTGCTCGTGCTGCTCGCCCTCGCCACGTGGGTGCTCGTGCTGCTGTCGGGCGTCCATGCGACGATCGCGGGCGTCGTGCTCGGGCTCGCGATGGCGCAGCGTCCGGCGCTGCGCGTGCGCCACGAGCTGGAGCCGTGGGTGAACGGCATCGTGCTGCCGGTGTTCGCGTTCTCGGCGGCGCTCGTCGCGATCCCCGCCGTGCCGCTGTCGCAGCTGTCGCCGGCGTTCTGGGGCGTGCTCGTGGCGCTGCCGGTCGGAAAGCTCGTCGGCATCTCGGTGCTCGGCTGGGTGTCGCTGCGCATCGCACACCGCGGCGGGCCGCCGCCCCTCGCGTTCGGGGACCTGCTGGCGGCGGGCGCGCTGGGCGGCATCGGGTTCACGGTGTCGCTGCTGCTGTCGGAGCTCGCCTTCGCGGACGCGGCGCCGCTGCGCGATCAGGCCACCCTCGGCGTGCTCGCCGGATCGGTCGTTTCGCTCATCCTGGCCGCGGGGCTCGTATCGTGGCGGGCATGGCACCATCGACGACGGACGGCGATCGTCCCCACGACCGGGTAGTCCCCACCGACCCCGACGCGCTGCGCGAGGCCGCGCTCGTGATGCACGCGGTGCGCGACCGCTGCGTGTGGACGCAGCAGATCGATCATCACGCCCTGGTGCCGTACCTGGTCGAAGAGAGCGCCGAGCTCATCGACGCCGTCGAGGAGGGGTCGCGCGACGAGCTGCGCGAAGAGCTCGGCGATCTGCTGTGGCAGGTGCTGTTCCACGCCGAGATCGCCTCCCGCGACCCGGACGACCCTTTCGACATCGACGACGTCGCGCGAGGGCTGACCGACAAGATGGTGCGGCGGCATCCCCACGTCTTCGGCGACGCCGTCGCGAACACGCCCGAAGAGGTGCTGGTTCACTGGAACGTCGCCAAGGCCGCCGAGAAGAGCGCGCGCACCAGCGTGCTCGACGGGGTGAGCGAGCGGATGCCGAGCCTCGCGCTCGCCCAGAAGCTCCTGTCGAAGGGCGCCCAGGCAGGGGTCGCGGCACGCCCGGCGTCCGCGGTGCCGCCGGCATCGGAGGCCGAGCTCGGCGACGCCTTCCTCGCGCTGGTGGCGACCGCGCGGGCGAACGGCTGGGATGCCGAGCGCGCGCTGCGCGAGCGCCTGCGCGGGCTGCAGTCCGAGATCCGCGCGGCCGAGGGCACGCCGGACCCTCTGGAAAGATAGAACCCGTGGCATCCGTGAACCCGCCGCGCGGCATGCGCGACTTCCTCCCCGCTGACAAGGCCCGCCGCGAGCGCGTGCTCGCCGTCATCCGCGAGCGCTACCGCGCGCACGGCTTCGACGAGATCGAGACGCCCGTCATGGAGGAGTACTCCCGGCTGCACGCCGGCATCGGCGGCGACAACGAGAAGCTCGCGTACAACGTCCTCAAGCGCGGCCTCGACGCGGACGCGATCCGCGCCGCCGCCGACGACCAGGCCGGCCTCACCGACCTCGGCCTGCGCTACGACCTCACCGTGCCGCTCGCCCGCTTCTACGCGACCAACCGCGGCCAGCTGCCGTCGGTGTTCCGCTCCATCCAGATCGCTCCGGTGTGGCGCGCCGAGCGGCCGCAGAAGGGCCGCTACCGCCAGTTCGTGCAGTGCGACATCGACATCATCGGCGACGCGTCGGCGCGCGCCGAGGCCGAGCTCGCGGTGGCGACGCTCGACACGCTGGACGCGCTCGGCCTGGAGGGCGGCAGCATCCGCATCAACGACCGGCGCGTGCTCGACTGGATGCTCGACAGCTTCGGCTTCTCGGCCGCCGAGCGCCCGGGCGTGCTCATCACGATCGACAAGCTCGACAAGATCGGCCCCGACGGCATCGTCGCCGAGCTCCGCGAGCGCGGCGCGACGCCCGCGGCGGTGGAGGCGTTCGACGCCTTCCTGCGTCGCCCGATGACGCTGGAGTACAACCCCTTCGGCGAGCGCCAGATCCGCAAGGCGCTGCCCGAGGGCGCCCCCGACGACATCGTCGCCCACCTCGTCGGCATCGGCGAGGCCGTCGCCGCCGCGCGGGGCGCCGAGAGCCCGGTGGGGGACATCCCGCTCGTGTTCGACCCGTTCCTCGTGCGGGGCATGGGCTACTACAAGGGCACGAACTTCGAGCTGGCGCACCCCTCGGTCGACTACTCGCTCGGCGGCGGCGGCCGCTACGACGGCATGATCGGGCGGTTCCTCGGCCAGGACGTGCCGGCCGTGGGCTTCTCGATCGGGTTCGAGCGCATCGTCGACCTGGTGGCGGAACGCGCGGATGCCGCCGCCGACGCCGTCGTGCTGGTCCATGACCGCGACGTGCCCGAGGCCGAGCTGCTCGCGCTGAAGGCCGCCCTCGTGCGGCGCGGGTCGCGCGTGCGCCTGGAGCACCGCACCAAGAACCTGAAGGCGCTGCTCGAGCGGGCCGCCGCCGACGGCTACACGGCGTTCGCGACCGTCGGTGCCGGGAGGACCGCCGAGGCGCTCGAGGTCAAGCCGCTCGGCTGAGCCGGATCGCGCGGTATGCCACCCCGACGGCCGCCACCGCGATGCCCGCCACGACCGACGGCCACGGCAGCGTGACGGCCAGGACGAGGCATCCGATCCCGCCGACGATCTGCAGCACGGCGGGGTACCGCCTCGCGGCGCCGCGCTGCCGGAAGGCGGCCACGTTCGCCACGAAGTAGTACAGCAGCACACCGAACGACGAGAAGCCGATGGCGCCGCGCAGGTCGACGAGGGCCACCAGCACGACCACCAGCGCGCCCGCCGTCAGCTCGGCACGGTGCGGCACGTGCCAGCGCGGGTGGACGCGGTCGAGGAACCCCGGCAGATCGCGCTCGCGCGACATCGCGAACGCCGTCCTGCTCACCCCCGCGATGAGGGCGAGCAGGGCGCCCAGCGACCCCGCCGCCGCACCGACGCGCACGACGACGCCGATCCACGCCCATCCCGAGTGCGCCGCCGCGTCGGCGACGGGCTGGCCGGATGCCGCCACCCCGGCCGGTCCGAGCGTCCCGAGCACGGCGACCGCGACGACGGCGTACACCGCGAGCGCCAGGACGAATGCGATCACGATCGCGCGCGGGATGACACGCCGCGGATCGCGCACCTCTTCGCCCATGGTGGCGATGCGCGCGTACCCGGCGAACGCGAAGAACAGCAGTCCGGCCGACTGCAGGATGCCGTAGCCGCCGCCGGCCCAGAGCTCGTCGGCCGTGAACCACTCGGGCGCGTCGCCGGCCGAGAACGCGGCGGTCACCGCGGCGGCCAGCGCGCCCAGGGTGATCACGACGATGACGCGGGCGGCGCCGGCCGTGCGGGTCACCCCGAACCAGTTGACGGCGGTCAGCGCGACGACCGCGCCGATCGCGACGGGACGCTCCCAGCCGGCGGGAGCGGCGTACGCGGCGAAGGTGAGCGCCATCGCCGCGCAGCTCGCCGTCTTGCCGACGACGAATCCCCAGCCGGCGATGAAGCCCCACCACGGGCCGAGCTCCGCGCGCCCGTACGCGTAGGTTCCGCCCGAGGTCGGATGCGCCGCGGCGAGCTGCGCCGACGACGTCGCATTGCCGAACGCCACGACGGCGGCGATCGCGAGGCCGACGAGCAGGCCCGTGCCGGCGGCATCCGCGGCGGGAGCCCACACCGCGAAGACCCCCGCACCGACCATGGAACCGAGGCCGATGAACACGGCGTCGCCGAGGCCGAGCCGGCGTTGCAGCGAGGGGGTGGTCACGGGCGAACATTAGCGCCCTCAAGCGAACGACCTCGCGCGGCGTCGGCAGGGTCGGCCAGGATGGGCGCATGACGCTGCAGATCCACACCGTGCTCGTGCCCTTCGGCCCGGCGACCGCGATCGAGCTGACCGACGCGCAGGTCGATCAGCTCGGCGGCGGCAAGCGGGCCGCCGTCGTCGTCGGGATCGGCGGCAACTCCGCGCGCGTGCGCCTGGGCGTGATGGACGGGAAGAACCTCATCGGTCTCTCGAAGGCGGTGCGCGCGCAGCTGGGCGTCGACATCGGCGACGAGGTCGACGCGACCGTCGCGCTCGACATCGCCGAGCGCGAGGTCGAGGTGCCCGACGACCTCGCCGCGGCACTCGAGTCGGCAGGGGTGCGCGCCGCCTTCGACGCGCTGTCGTTCAGCCGCCGCAAGGAGCTCGCCCGCGGGGTGACCGAGGCGAAGCGCCCCGACACGCGCGAGCGCCGCGTCGCCGCGGTGGTCGACGAGCTCGCGGCCTCCTGACACCGGCCGGGCGACGGATGCCGGTCGCCCGGGCACCGGCGCGTCATCGGCGTGACGGCATCCGTTCATCCTCGTGGGGTGGCATGGGCGACATGACGGGCTCGCGGGAGGTCATGCGGCATCCGCTGCTGGTCGGCGTCGTGGGGATCGCGATGGGCGCCGGGCTGGTCGTCCTGGGCGGCCGGGCGGTGCTCACCCGCCAGGCGGCGCTGGCACGGCGGCGCATCGGCAAGCCGCACGGCGCGGAGGCGCTGGATGCCGACCGCGTGTGGGGCGGGCGGTTCGACGGGGCGCCGCGAGATCTCGTCGTGCTGGGCGACTCGATCGCGGCCGGACTCGGCGCCGAGCGCCGCAAGGACACCCTGGGCGCCCGCCTCTCGAAGGGGCTGGCGCGCGCCGAACGGCGCCCCGTGCGGTTGCGCACGGCAGCCGTGGTCGGCGCCGAGACCTCGATGCTGGCGGCGCAGATCGACGCCCTGCCGGCCGCATACAGCCCCGATGCAGCCGTGATCGTGGTCGGGGGCAACGACGTGACGCACCGTGTCCCTGTGTCCGCTTCGGTCGCGCAGCTGGAAGAGGCGATCGAGCGTCTGCAGGCGCGAGGCGCGGCCGTCGTCGTGGGGACCTGCCCCGATCTGGGCGCGCTGCGTCCCGTGCCGCAGCCGCTGCGGGCGCTCGGCTCGCGCCTCTCGCGGCAGCTGGCCGACGCGCAGGCTGAGGCCGCGCGACGCCACGACGTGCGGGCGGTGTCGCTGCGCCGCGCCGTCGGCCCGTTCTTCGTGACGCAGCCCGACGAGATGTTCAGCCTCGACCGGTTCCACCCGAGCGCACTGGGTTACCGCCGGACGGCCGAGGCGCTGCTGCCCGCTCTGATCGCCGCGCTGGGCGGCGCCGACGGCTGACCGCCGACGCCGCCCGGACCGTCGTCAGCCGGCGTACGAGGCGGCCCATTCGGCGATGCGCAGGGCGCTCTCCTCCTCGGAGAGGTCCTCGACGCGGGTCATGATCGACCAGCGCACGCCGAACGGGTCGCGCACGCTCGAGAACCTGTCGCCCGACACGAAGGTCGACGGCTCTTCGCGGACGGTGGCGCCCGCGGCGACGGCGCGCGCGGTCACGGCGTCGACGTCGGGCACGTAGATGCCGATGGAGTAGCAGTCCGCGTCGCCCTCGGGAGCGGGCACGAGCCCGTAGTCCGGCGACGGTTCGCCGATCTGCAGGATGCCGAGCCCGAAGTCGAGACCCGCATGGACGACGAGCCCGTCGAACTCGGTGACGTCGGTCACGCGTGCGCCGAACACGTCGCGGTAGAAGTCGATCGCCTGCTTCGCGCCGCGGATCGCAAGGAAGGGGGTGAGGGCGGTCGCCGAGTTCGGACGCCCGTCGGTGGTGTGTTCGCCGGTCACGCCGGCGGTGTTCTCGGTGGTCATGCTCCGATGCTCGCGGAGAGCGGATGCCGCGGCTTGAAGATTCGCGACAACCTCGGCGGCGGTGGCCGCTGCGAGGTGTCGGCGCTCGTCGGTACCGTGGCGGGGTGACCGACCCCCACCGCGGCGTGCTGTACCCGGATCGGCTGCCGCGTTTCACGCGGCTGCCACCGGGCGAGGCCGCGGCCGAGCTCGTCGAGTGGTACTGGATCCCGCAGTGGGAGCTTCCCGACGGCGTCGAGTCCCGCCAGGCTCTGCTGCCGTACCCCGCGGCCAACCTCGCGGTGGAGCCGGACGGCGTGACGCTCTGGGGCGTGACGACACGTGCCGGCGAACGGGTGCTGCGGGGGAGCGGGTGGGCCGTGGGCGCGCTGCTCCGGCCCGCCGCGCTGCTGCGCCTGTCTGCGGCGCCGGCTGACCTGGCCGATCGGCACGCCGTGCTCGGCGAGCCTGCGCTGCAGGCGGCGGTCGCGGCTGCCATGCCCGACCCGCACGCCGCCGCCGGCATCGTGGAGGCATGGATCGTCGACCGGGTCGGCGAGCTCACGTCCGAGGCGCGCCTCGCGAATGCGATGGCAGGGCTCCTGATGACCGATCCCACGATCCTGCGCCTGGACGACGCCGCCGCACGGCTGCGGGTCTCGGCGCGCACGCTGCAGCGGCTCGCGCATCGGTCGGTGGGCCTGCCGCCGGCGGCGATGATCCGCCGCCGGCGCCTGCAGGAGGCAGCGCAGCGGGTGCGCGACGATCCTGAGGCGACGATGGCCGAGATCGCGGCCGACCTGGGGTACGCCGACCAGGCGCATCTCGCGAACGACTTCCGCACCGTGCTCGGCCTCACCCCGTCGGACTACCGGGGTGCGCACTGAGTCTCAGACGCCGGACGCCGCGGTGACGCGCCTCTTCTCGCGCACGTACACCTCGCGTCGGACGTGCGCCACGACGTCGCCCGAGGCGTCGGTGATGTCGGTCTCGAACCACTCCAGCACCTTCGCGCCGCCGAGGGCCCGTTCGCGCAGCTCCTCGGCCTTCTCTCGGGGCACGTGGAAGTGCGCGGTCAGCACGCCGCGCCCCGGCTTGACGAACTCGATCTCGCCTCGGGTGTCCCACACGACGTGGTCGCTGCCGAGCTGATGCATGACGAGCATGAAGAAGTAGGGGTCGGTCATCGCCGACATCGATCCGCCGAACGCCGTCTTGACGTAGTTGCGGGTGAAGACGTTGACGTGCAGCTCGACGGTCGCGCTCGTCCAGTCCTCGGCGAAGCGCCGCACGCGGATGCCGCTGAACAGGTTGGGGATCCACAGACTCATGCCGACGGCCAGGCGGCGGGGGGTCACGCGCATGCGCCCAGCATGGCGGAGCCCCGCCGGTCGTACGCAGTCGATTGGCGATTCGCCACAATTGTTCTAGTTGCCATAGAATAACTATGTGTTGTTGCGAATCGATTCCGAGAGCGGTGCGCCGCTGTTCGCGCAGATCGCGGCCTCCGTGCGAGCGGACGCGGCCGCAGGGCGCCTGGTGACAGGCGACCGTCTTCCGGCGGCGCGCGACATCGCGTCCGCGCTGGGGGTCAACGTGCACACCGTGCTGCACGCCTATCAGGACCTTCGCGACGAGGGGCTGGTCGAGCTCCGCCGCGGCCGCGGTGCGGTCGTGACCGCGCAGGCCGAGGCGCTCCAGCACCTGCACCACGACATCCACGACCTCGTCACGCGGGCGCGCGCGGCGGGTCTTTCCCCCGACGCCCTGGCCGCCCTCGTGAGAGAAGCCGGCCGTGCCGAACCGAAGGAGCACCGATGACCCGCCCCGATCCCGCCGTCCGCCGATTCGTCCTGGTCGCGGTCTGGATCCCGATCGCGCTCGTCGCCGCCGGCCTCATCGTCCAGCTGCTCGCGCTGCCGCAGCTCCCGCCGACGGTCGCCGTGCACTGGAACGCCACGGGCGAGGCGGACGGCTTCGCCCCCGCCTGGACGCAGCCGATCATGACCGTGCTGTTCGGGCTCGGACTGCCGCTGCTCATGGCGGTGACGTCGCTGGGCGGCCTGCGCCGCGGCGATCGCGGACCGACGTACCGGCTCATGGGTGCGACCGCGGCCGCGGTGTCGGCGCTCGTCACCGTCGCGCTCACGGCGACCCTCGTGATGCAGGTCGGCCTCGACGACGCGTCGCAGGCGCCCACGGTCTGGGGCCCGCTCGTCGCCGCGCTCGTCGCGGGGGCGCTGGCAGGGGTGGGGGCGTGGTTCCTCCAGCCGAGGACGCCGTCTCCGGATGCCGTCACCCGGCCCGCCGTGCCGCTCGCGCTCGCCGCGAAGGAGCGCGTGCTCTGGATGCGGACCACCTCGATGGCCACCGGCGCGGCGGTCGCCGTCGTCGCTGCGGTGCTGCTCCTCGTCGTCGTGGCCGTCGCGGCGTGGGTCACGGGTTCGGACCCGGTCGTCGCCTGGCTGCTCACCGCGGTCGCGGTCGTCCTGGTCTTCTTCGCCGCGACCACGCTCGCCTTCCACGTCCGCGTGGACGACACCGGGCTGCACGTCCAGTCGGTGCTCGGCATCCCGCGCTTCCGCGTCCCCCTCGCCGACGTTCAGTCCGCCGCCCGGGTCCTGGTCAACCCGATGGGGGAGTTCGGCGGCTGGGGCGTGCGCATCGCCCCGTCGGGCCGCCGCTTCGGGATCGTGCTGCGCGCCGGAGAGGCCCTCGAGGCGACGCGTCGCAATGGGCGCCGCTTCGTCGTGACGGTCGACGACGCCGAGACCGCCGCCGCGCTGCTCGAGGCGCTCGTGCAGCGCGCGGGCGCGAGGCCTTGACGCCCGACGCGGCGCCGGATTTGCTGGGGGCATGGCAGACCCCACCCCCGACACCTGGCGCCGCGTCGACGCCTACCTGACCGAACTGCTCGTCGGTCACGATCCGAGCCTCGACCGCGCCGTCGAGGAGCAGAACGAGGCGGGCCTGCCCGCGATCGAGGTCGCTCCGGTCAACGGCAAGCTGCTGCACCTCATCGCCCGCATGTCGGGCGCGCGGCGGGTGCTCGAGATCGGGACGCTCGGCGCCTACTCGACGATCTGGCTCGCCCGCGGCATCCCCGACGGCGGTCGCGTCGTCACGATCGAGGCCGAGCCGCGCAACGCCGAGATCGCGCGGGCGAATCTCGACAGGGCGGGCGTCGGCGACAAGGTCGACATCCGCCTCGGCCGGGCGGCCGAGGTGCTGCCCACGCTCGACGACGGCGAGCCCTTCGACCTCGTCTTCATCGACGCCGACAAGGAGTCGAACACGATCTACCTCGACTGGGCCGCGCGCCTGGGGCGGCCGGGCACCGTCGTCATGGTCGACAACGCCGTGCGCGGGGGCGAGGTCGCCAACCCCGCCACGGAGAACCCCCAGGTCATCGGCGTCCAGCGAGGGCTCGAGATGCTCGGCCGCGACCCCCGGTTCGACGCGACCGCCCTGCAGACGCTCGACGCGAAGGGGTACGACGGCATCGCCCTGGCCCTGGTTGTATGACCTCGACAGGAACGGCGGCCCCGGCCTGCGGGATCCGTCGTCATCAGAGCGGGCCGCATCACTAGGCTGGGACCGGACCGACGACGCTCCGACGATTCATCCTCCACGAACAAGGAGACCCCCGTGGCACTGATCGAGGCTGTAGGCGCGCGTGAGATTCTCGACTCGCGCGGAAACCCGACCGTCGAGGTGGAGGTGCTGCTCGACGACGGAACCGTCCAGCGCGCGGCCGTCCCCTCCGGCGCGTCGACCGGCGCTTTCGAGGCGTACGAACTGCGTGACGGCGACAAGGGCCGTTACGGCGGCAAGGGCGTCCTGAAGGCGATCGACGCCGTCATCGACGAGCTGGGCCCGGCCATCGAGGGCATCGACGCGAGCGAGCAGCGCATCGTCGACGAGATCCTCAACGAGACCGACGGCACTCCCAACAAGGAGCGCACCGGCGCCAACGCGATCCTCGGCGTCTCGCTCGCGGTCGCCAAGGCCGCCGCCGACGCGGCCGACCTGCCGCTGTTCCGCTACCTCGGCGGACCCAACGCGCACGTCCTGCCCGTGCCGCTGTTCAACGTCATCAACGGCGGCGAGCACGCCGACAACGGCATCGACTTCCAGGAGTTCTTCCTGGCCCCCATCGGCGCCGAGACGTACCGCGAGTCCCTGCGCTGGGGCACCGAGGTCTACCACGTCCTCAAGGGCGAGCTGAAGGCCGCCGGCTACGCCACGGGCCTCGGCGACGAGGGCGGCTTCGCCCCCGATCTCCCCAGCAACCGCGAGGGACTCGACTTCCTCATCAAGGCGATCGAGAAGGCCGGCTTCACGCCCGGCACTGACGTCGCCGTGGGCCTCGACGTCGCCGCGACCGAGTTCTTCAAGGACGGCGTGTACACCGTCGAGGGTCAGGCGTGGTCGGCCGAGAAGCTGACCGACTACTTCTCGGACCTGGTCGACAACTACCCGATCGTCACGATCGAGGACGCGCTCGCCGAGGACGACTGGGACGCCTGGAAGGCCCTCACCGACAAGCTCGGCAAGAAGGTGCAGCTCGTCGGCGACGACCTGTTCGTCACCAACCCCGAGCGTCTGCAGCGCGGCATCGACCTGGGCGTCGCCAACGCGCTCCTGGTCAAGGTCAACCAGATCGGCACCCTCACCGAGACGCTCGACGCCGTGGCCCTGGCCACGCAGAACGGCTACCGCTCGATGCTGTCGCACCGTTCGGGCGAGACCGAGGACACGACGATCGCCGACCTCGCCGTCGCCGTCAACTGCGGTCAGATCAAGACCGGCGCGCCCGCTCGCAGCGAGCGCGTCGCGAAATACAATCAGCTTCTGCGCATCGAAGAGGAGCTCGGCGACGCCGCGGTCTTCGCGGGCCGCGGAGCGTTCCCCCGTTTCAAGGGCTGACGCGCACCGGAACTGACGTAGAGAGGGGGAGCCGTGGCCAAGACGACGGCTCCCTCTTCTCGTCCGTCGGCGTCGACAGCGGATGCCTCACGCCGGCGCCCGGTCGCCGGTCGGCGCCCCGTCGACGTGCGCGGCTGGCTCGGCGGCATCCGGCTGTCCGGCTTCATGGTCATCATGCTGGGCCTCGTCGTGCTGGCCGCCTTCGTGCTGGTGCCGACGATCGGCACCTACGTCGACCAGCGTCAGCAGATCGCCGCGCTCGAGGCGGCGGTGCAGCTCAGCCATGAGGAGGTCGCCGACCTCAAGGCGCAGCGTGAGCGCTGGCAGGATCCCGCCTACATCACGACGCAGGCCCGCGAGCGCCTGTACTACGTCAAGCCGGGCGAGGTCGTGTATCTCGTCGACAACGACCTTCCGCCCGAACTCGCCCCGCAGGAGCGGGCGCCGGTGAGCGATCAGATCGAAGCGGCGCAGACCGACTGGATGTCGCAGCTGGTGCGCTCGGTGACCGAGGCGGGCCTCGCCCAGACGGTCGCCCCTGTCACCTTCGGCGTGCCCGACCCCACGCCCACGGGCACCCCGGCAGGATGAGCCGGCCGCAGGGGCGCGTTCCAGCCGCGTCCCAGGCGACCCCCGCTAGCCTGGAATCGTGACGACTCCGCCGTACCCCCCTGTCAGCGACGCCGACCTCGCCGTGCTTCGTGAGCAGCTCGGCCGCCCCGCACGCGGGGTCGTCGGCATCGCGGCGCGCTGCGTGTGCGGCAACCCCACGGTGGTGGCCACGTCCCCGCGACTGCCCGACGGGTCGCCGTTCCCCACGTTCTACTACCTGACGCACCCCGCCGCGACCGCGGCGATGTCGACGCTCGAGGCCGACCACGTCATGCGCGAGCTCTCGGACGAGCTCGCCGACGAGGAGGTCGCCGCGGCGTACCTGCGCGCCCACGAGGCGTACCTCCGCGATCGTGCCGCGTACGGCGAGCCCGAAGAGATCGCCGGCATCTCCGCCGGCGGCATGCCCACGCGCGTCAAGTGCCTGCACGCGCTCGCCGGCCACGCGCTCGCCGCGGGACCCGGCGTCAACCCGATCGGAGACCGTGCGCTGCAGCTGTCGTCGTGGTCGCCCGACCGCTGCGTGTGCGCCCAGCCGGGTTCGGCCGGATGATCCGTCGCCTCCTGGCAGCGATCGCCGCAGCCGCCGTCGCGACGACTCTCGTCGCGGGCGCGCCGGCGATCGCGCAGGCGGCGACTCCCGAGGCCACGCCGCCCGCCGGTCAGGATCCGGTGCGCGCGGCGCAGTACTGGCTCGACGACTACGGCATCGCGGAGGCGTGGCGGACCACCCGCGGCGCCGGCGTGAAGATCGCGATCATCGACACCGGGATCGGGCGGGGCACGAGCGAGTTCGACGGCGCCGTCGCCGACGGCACCGACGTGTCGGGAGCAGGTTCGCCCGACGGCCGCACCCCCGTCGGCGCGGTCGATGCCGACCACGGCAGCTGGGTGGCCTCGCTGGCCGCCGGCCGGGGCACCGGACCCGACGCGGGCGTGATCGGCGTCGCGCCCGAGGCGCAGCTGCTCTCGGTCTCGGTGGGCTTCGGGTCGTCGGCCACCCGATCGTTCGCCGACCAGATCGTCGACGCCATCCACTGGTCGGTCGACAACGGCGCCGACATCATCAACATGTCGCTGACGACCAACGTGCCGGATTGGCCCGAGAGCTGGGACGAGGCCTTCCAGTACGCCTTCGACCACGACGTCGTCATCGTGGTCGCTGCCGGCAACCGGGGGAGCGGCACGACCAAGGTCGGCGCCCCCGCGACGATCCCGGGCGTCCTCACCGTCGGCGGCGTGGACCGCGCGGGAAAGGCCAGCGTCGACGCGTCCACGCAGGGCATCACGATCGGGGTGTCGGCGCCGAGCGAGCAGCTGGTCGGCGTCTCGGCCGACGGCACCGTGGTGTCATGGGACGGCACGAGCGGCGCGGCGCCGATCGTCGCCGGGATCGCCGCGCTCGTGCGCTCCGCGCACCCCGACCTCGACGCCGACAACGTCATCAACCGGATCGTGAAGACCGCCCGCGCCGTCGGCGCCGACCCGGCCGACAAGCTGCTGTACGGGTATGGACTCGTGGATGCCGCCGCCGCCGTGTCCGCCGACGTCCCGAGCGTCACCGCGAACCCGATGGGCAGCCTGAAGGACTGGGTGCGCCTGTACCGGCGGGCGCAAACGGCGCCGCTGCCGACGGAATCGGAGCCCTCCGCAGAGGTGCCGCCGCTGCCGAAGGCCGACGCGGCCACGCGCGCGTCGTCGCCGCTCCTGCCCGATCGCGACACCGTCCTGTACGGGACGCTGCCGCTCACGTTGCTCACAGCGGCCGCTATACTGGTGGCGCTCGGCGTCACCGCTGCTGTCCGACGCATCCGATTGGCGTCCCGCACGCCGAGCCGCTGACATCCAGGAGTAGTCCCCACCGTGAGCAACACCGTGCCAAAGATCCTCATCGTCGGCGGCGGATACGCAGGCTTCTACACCGCGTGGAAGCTCGAGAAGCACCTTCGCAAGGGTGAGGCCGAGGTCACGATCGTCGACCCGCTGCCCTACATGACGTACCAGCCGTTCCTCCCCGAGGTCGCGGCCGGCTCGATCGAGGCGCGCCACGCCGTCGTCGCGCTGCGCCGCCACCTGAAGCGCACGAACGTCGTGGCCGCCAAGGTCACGGGCATCGACCACGCCCACAAGACCGCGACGATCACGCCGATTGCCGGTGAGCCGTACGAGTTCGAGTACGACCAGATCGTCGTCACCGCCGGTGCCGTCTCGCGCACGTTCCCCATCCCGGGCATCGCCGACAACGCCATCGGCCTCAAGACGATCGAAGAGGCGGTCGCGATCCGCGACAAGCTGATGTCGAACTTCGACAAGGCGTCGACGCTGCCGCCCGGTCCCGACCGTGACCGCCTGCTGACCGTCGTGGTCGTCGGCGGCGGCTTCGCGGGCATCGAGGTGTTCGCCGAACTCCGCTCGCTCGCGTCGTCGCTGGTCAAGAGCTACCCGCAGATCACGTTCGAAGACACGCACTTCCACCTCATCGAGGCGATGGGCCGGATCATGCCCGAGGTCTCGCTCAAGACGAGCGAGTGGGTGCTGAAGAACCTCGCCAAGCGCGGCGCGTCGGTCCACCTCGACACGCAGGTGCAGGGAGCCGTCGACGGCAACATCCAGCTGTCGACCGGTGAGGTCATCCCCTCCGACCTGATCATCTGGACGGCCGGTGTCATGGCCAACCCGACCGTGGTCCGCGGCGGCGATCTCCCCGTCGAGGAGCGCGGCCGCATCCGCACCCGCGCCGACCTGCGCGTGGGCACCGAGGACGAGTTCGTCGAGGGCGCGTGGGCCGCCGGTGACGTCTCGGCGGTTCCCGACCTGTCGGGCGGCGGCGTGGGCGGCTACTGCGTGCCCAACGCCCAGCACGCGGTCCGTCAGGCGAAGCTCCTCGCGAAGAACCTGGTCGCGGTGCTGCGCGGCGAGCTTCCGCGGCAGTACTTCCACAAGAACCTGGGTGCCGTCGCGGGCCTGGGCCTGTGGGTCGGCGTCTTCCAGTCCGGCAACCTCGCCCTCAAGGGCTGGATCGCGTGGCTCGCCCACCGCGGCTACCACGGCCTGGCGATGCCCTCGTGGGAGCGGAAGTGGCGCGTCCTGTGGGGCTGGTGGAACAACTTCTGGCTCGGTCGCGACCTCGTGAACCTGTCGACGGTGCAGAACCCGCGCTACGTCTTCGAAGAGTTCGCCGCGCGTCCCCGCCCGGCGCAGCCGGTCGAGGCGCCCGCTGAGCCGGCCGCTCCGGCGAAGAAGGCTCCGGTGCGCAAGGCTCCCGCCAAGAAGACCGCCGACGCCGAGAAGGTCGCCGCCAACTGAGCGTCTGCGAATGCCGCAGGCTCGTCTGAGAAGATGAGCCTGCGGCATTCGCATATCCGCGGATGCCCTCCGGCCCCCGTAGCCCAATGGCAGAGGCAGGCGACTTAAAATCGCTTCAGTCTGGGTTCGAGTCCCAGCGGGGGCACTGCGTGAACTTCTCGATTTCCGCGTTGATCGGCGCTAACCTGGGCAAGAGCGCAAAGGGGCGGACATGGACCAGCAGAACGCGAACCCTCAGGACGAGGAACCCCAGGCCGCCCCGAAGAGCGGCTGGCTGTGGAAGTTCGTTGCGCTGATCCTCGGGGCGCCCCCGCTCGCCGTGTACGGGGCCGAAGAAGAGGTCGAGCAGGAGCGGCAGGCGAACGCTCGGGCCAAGCGCTAGCGGCGACCCGCGGGCGGCATCCGTCAGTCGGGACGCCCGTCGGCAACGGTGAGTTCTGCCAGGGCTGTCGCCGCGGCGGCGACGACGCTCTCGGCGAGGTCGTCGTCGCGGTCGACCAGCCACGTCAGCGTGATGCCGTCGGTGAGCGAGATGAGCAGCCGCGCCGCCGTGGGGACCGGCACCGTCCAGCGGGTCCCGGTGTGGTGCGCGGCCAGCTCCAGCGCCGCCGTCGCGATGCGGGTGTACTGCGAGTACTGCTCGCGGGCCAGCTCGGGCCGGGCGCGAACGGCGAACTGCGCGAGCTCCAGCATCGCCTGTTCGTGCGCGGGATCCGTGCGCAGGTGATCGAGATAGCCGGTCAGCCCGGCATGGAGCAGCTCGGTGATCGTGCGTCCTTCGAGACGATCGGGCAGCACCGCCTTCTCCTCCTTGGCGAGCACCTCGGTGATCAGCAGGTCGAGCAGTTCGTCCCGGGACTCGAAGGCGTAGTGGAAGCTCGCGAGCGACATGCCCGCCTCGGCCACGATGGCCCGGGTCGAGGCTGCGCTGAGACCGCGAGCCGAGACGACGCGGACGGCGGCTTCGACGAGGGCGGCACGGCGGTTCTCGACAGAAGTGCGCACGGGGATCCTCTCTGAGCTCGATTCTCGCGGGCGCGGCGTCGCGCGGGTCGCGGGGGTGCGACGACCGTTTGCGTGGCAAGCCTCGCATGCTTACGATACGTGAAGTGGGACGATCGTCCCACTACACGCGAGCCACGCGGACGCCGCTGTCCGTGCGAGGGGACGACGATGTTCGACGATGCCGTGACCTGCCGCCACCCGGTGGTGCGGTGCCGCCGCATCCCCGCGGGGATCGTCGTCGGGCATGCGCATTCCGCCTCGTCGACGTGCCCGGCCCGGACGACTGAGTACCTGCCGTCGCCCCACGTACGATGAATGCAACCCGAAGGAACGATGCGTCCATGACGATAGATCTGCTTGCCGATGCTGGCGCCCGCCCGCCCGGCACGCCCTGGAAGGACCCCGCATCGTACTGGGGCGCCATGAGCCACGCCCTCGGCGATGTGAGCGGCCCTGTCGCCGCGATCAACGCCGACGCACTGCGTTACAACGCGCTGGATCTCGTCGTGCGCGCAGGCGGCGTCCCCATCCGCGTCGCGAGCAAGTCCGTCCGCGTCCGCGAAGTGATCGACTCGGTCCTTGCGCTTCCCGGCTATCAGGGCATCCTGGCGTTCACCCTCCCCGAGGCGCTGTGGCTCGCACAGGACCGCGACGGTGCCCCGGGGCACGACGACATCGTCCTGGGATACCCGACGGTGGACCGCGCCGCGATCGCCGCACTCGCCGGCGACGCGGTGGCGGCATCCCGCATCACGCTCATGGTGGACGACCTCGCCCAGCTCGACCTCGTCGACGCGATCGCCGCACCGGGGACCCGGCCAGAGATCCGCGTCGCCATCGACGCGGACGCGTCGTGGCGCGCACCCGGGCTCGGACACATCGGCGTGTTCCGCTCGCCGGTGCACGACGCCCCCGAGGTCGCCGCCCTCGCGCGATCCATCGCGGCGCGCGACGGCTTCCGCCTGGTCGGTCTCATGATGTACGAGGCGCAGATCGCCGGGCAGGGCGATGCGACGGGATCCGGGGATGCCGTGGTCCGGTGGATGCAGCGGCGCTCCGGGGCGGAGCTCCTCGAGCGCCGGGCCGCCATCGTGGCAGCGCTGCGCGACATCGCCCCGCTCGAGTTCGTCAACGGCGGCGGCACGGGCTCGCTGGAGGTGACGGCATCCGATCAGGCCGTCACCGAGCTCACGGCCGGCAGCGGCCTGCTCGCCGGCCACCTGTTCGACGGCTACCGCGCGTTCGATCCCGCCCCCGCCGCCGCGTTCGCGCTCGAGGTGGTGCGCAAGCCGGCGCCCGACATCGCCACCGTCCTCGGCGGCGGCTGGATCGCGTCGGGGCCGGCGCTGGAGTCGCGACAGCCGCGAGCAGTCTGGCCCGCAGGGCTCCGGACGGCACCGCGTGAGGGTGCCGGCGAGGTGCAGACGCCGCTGCGCGGCGACGCGGCGCGAGGCCTGCGCGTAGGGGATCGGGTGTGGTTCCGCCACTCCAAGAGCGGGGAGCTCGCCGAACGCGTCGACCGGTACCACGTGGTCGACGGCAGTGGTCTTGTGGGGACGATCGCGACGTATCGCGGCGAGGGGAAGGCATTTCTGTGACACGTCCAGGCGGAGTGTGGCGCAACTGGGGGCGCTCTGAATCTGTCCGGCCGCAGCGGATCGAGTTTCCGCGCACTGTCGAAGCGGTGCAGCGCGCCGTCGTCGCGGCGGCGGCGCGACGGATGCCGATCAAGGCGGTCGGCGCCGGTCACAGCTTCACCGGCATCGCGGTGGCCCCCGGCGTGCTCCTTGAGCTGCGCGATCTGAGCGGAGTGGTCTCGGTCGACCGCGAGCGCAAGCGGGTCACGCTGCTGGCAGGCACACGACTGCATCAGGTGCCGGCCCTGCTGGCGCCGCACGGCCTCGCGATGGAGAACCTCGGCGACATCGACCGGCAGTCGATCGCCGGGGCGATCTCGACCGGCACGCACGGCACGGGCGCGCGCTTCGGCGGGCTCGCGAACCAGGTCGTCGGGGCGACGCTGGTCACGGCATCCGGCGATCTTCTCCGCGTCGACGAGACCGAGAACCGCGAGCTGCTGCCCGCGGTGGCGCTCGGCCTCGGTGCGCTCGGCATCCTCGTCGAGGTCACCCTGCAGTGCGTGCCCGCGTTCGTGCTGCACGCGGTCGAACAGCCCGAGTCGCTCGATGCGGTGCTCGCGGGACTCGACGACCGCGTGGCGGCCGCCGACCACTTCGAGTTCTACTGGTTCCCGCACACGGACCGGGCGATGACCAAGACCAACACTCGCCTGCCCGAGTCCGCGCCCCGGCACCCGCTGTCGCCCGTCGGCAAGTGGATCGACGACACGCTCGTCGGCAGCGGTCTGCACCAGGTCGCCTGTACGACCGGAAGGCTGGTTCCGCCGCTCGTACCGCCCATCAACCGGATATCGGCCAAGGTGTGGGGGGACCGCGAGTTCACCGACGGCTCGGCGCGCGTGTTCGCCACCCACAGGTCGGTGCGCTTCCGCGAGATGGAGTACGCGCTGCCGGCCGAGAACGTCCGCCCGGCCTTCGACGCCGTCCGCGCACTCATCGACGACCGCGGCTGGCGGATCGGGTTCCCCGTCGAGGTGCGTTTCGCGGCGGCGGACGACCGCTGGCTGTCGACGGCGCACGGCCGCTCGTCGGCGTACATCGCGGTGCATCGGTATTGGCGGGAGGATCCTACAGAGTACTTCGGGGCGATCGAGCAGATCATGCTCGGCTACGGCGGGCGCCCCCACTGGGGCAAGATGCACACGCTCGGCGCCGATGCGCTGCGCGAGCGCTACCCGCGCTTCGACGACTTCGTCGCACTGCGCGATCGGCTCGATCCGGACAGGATGTTCCGCAACGGGTACCTCGATCGGGTGCTCGGTGGGTAACGGCTGAGAGTCCGCATCCCTCGCTCATGCGGCGCGGGCCTGCGTCGATAGGATGAGGGCACTATCGAATGGAGACTCGGCAATGGAATGGCTGATCCCGGTCCTTATCGTGGTGGCCCTCGTCGTCATCGCCGGCATCTACCTCTGGGCGACCTACAACTCGCTCGTCCAGCTGAACGTCCGGGTCGATGAGGCGTGGAGCGACATCACGGTGCAGCTGAAGCGCCGTGCCGACCTCCTGCCGAACCTGATCGAGGCCGTGAAGGGGTATGCGGCGCACGAGAAGGCGGTGTTCGAGAACGTGACCAGAGCGCGTGCCGAGACGCTGTCGGCGGCCGGTCCCGCCGACGCGGGGGTCGCCGAGGGGCACATGCAGCAGGCGCTGAAGTCGCTGTTCGCCGTCGCCGAGGCATATCCGCAGCTGCAGGCGAGCCAGAACTTCCTCCAGCTGCAGCAGTCGATCGTCGACACCGAAGACAAGATCCAGGCCTCGCGCCGGTTCTACAACGGCGGCGTGCGGGAGCTCAACACCAAGATCAAGGTGTTCCCGAACAACATGTTCGCCCGCAACCTCGGCTTCCACGAGCGCGAGTTCTTCGAGGTCATCGACGGCGCCGCGATCTCGGAGCCGCCGCGCGTGCAGTTCTGATGCAGCGGGAGGGCGGCATGTCGCCGCCGACCGCTAGCGTCGAGGCATGGTCCATCGGCTGACGCAGGAACAGGCCCGTCGCATCGCGTTGCACGGTCAGCTGCTGACCGCGGAGCGTCCTGCCGGCATCGTCGAGACCATCGACGCGCTGACGATCCTGCCGATCGACCCGACGTCGGCGATCGCGCCGAGCGTCGACCTCATCCTCTGGAGCAGGCTCGGCTGGCCGTATCAGCCCGCCGATCTCGTGCGCCTCTTCGAAGAGGATCGCGCGGTGTTCGAGTGGGGCGGGTTCTATCGGGCCATGACCGATCTGCCGCTGCTCCTGCCCGAGATGCGCCGGCGTCCCGAATCTGCGCAGGCACGGCAGTGGCTCGAGGCGAACGAGGTCTTCCGTCGCGAGACGCTGGCGCGGTTGCGCGACACCGGACCGCTCCACGCGAGCGAGATCCCCGACACCGCGCAGGTGTCATGGCGCTCGTCGGGGTGGACGAACAACCGCAACAGCCTGCAGCTGCTGGAGATGCTGGTGCTGTGCGGCGAGGTCGCGGTCTCTTCGCGGGACGTCGGTGGCCGGTTGTTCGACGTGGCGGACCGCGTCTATCCCGCCGACGTTCCGCAGCTCTCGGATGACGAGGGAGCGAGGGAGCGCGCCGAGCGCAGGCTGGCATCCTTCGGCATCGCGCGGGCGAAAGGACTGGCGCAGCCCATCGAGCCGATCGCCGTGGGAGACCTGGGGGAGGAGGCCGTCGTCGAGGGCGTCGACGGCGTGTGGCGGGTGGATCCCGAGGCGCTGGCGGCCGCGGACTCGTACCGGCCCCGCACCGCGCTGCTCTCTCCGCTCGATCGCGCCGTGTTCGACCGTCGGCGCCTGGACGAGCTCTTCGGGTTCGAGTACGTGCTGGAGATGTACAAGCCTGCCGCGAAACGCCGGTGGGGGTACTTCGCACTGCCGGTGCTGCACGGCGACCGGTTCGTCGGCAAGCTCGACGCGAAGGCCGACCGCAAGGCCGGGGTGCTGCGCATCAACGCTCTGCACGAGGACCGGCCCTTCGACGATGCCACGCGGGCGGCCGTGGACGCCGAGATCCTCGATCTCGCGCGATGGCTGGGGCTCGCACCGGTCGGGCTCGGCTTCGGCTGAGGCCGTTCAACGAACCGACACGGTCGTCTCGTCGCCGTGCGTGACGACATCGCCGCGGAGCGCCCATTCGCCCGTGCGGTAGGTGACGCTGCCCGGGGCGCCCTCGCGCGTCGTGCCGCTGGCCGTCGCGACGAGCACGCCGCCGGTCGCGTCGAACGACCGCCCGTCCGGCGACAGCACGACGACGGGGTAGGCCTCGATGCGGAAGGCGAGTCCCGACAGCTGCGCAAGGTCGGCGGCCCACGGGACGAAGATGCCGCAGTGCTCGGGAACGGTCTTCGCGGGAGCCGCGCATGCGTCGGCGTAATGGTCGAGCTGCTCCTGGATGGCCGCGGTGCGATCGACCGGAGCGGTCGGCGCGGCGCCGTTGTCGGAGGGTCCGCTGCCCGAGCTCAGCCACCAGGCGACGGCCGCACCGGCGAGCACGAGCGCGACGCCGCCGGCGACGAGTCCGACCATCGTGCCGCGCTTCACCGTTCCACGCTAACCCGCGAGCCCCTCCTCGGCGAGCTCGTCACCCGCCGGCTCGTCGTCGGCCAGCGCGACGGGCGCCGACGGGCCCGCGTCGTGGCGGGATGCCTCGGGCAGCACACGCACCAGGTCGTCTGTGGCATCGCCCCACGCCGAGACCGAGATGCGCTCGAGTCCTTGCCAGGACGCCGCGAGCCGGAGCTGATCGGCCAGCAGCGGTGCGGCATCCGCAGGTCGTCCGTGCTCCCACCACGCCGACTGCACCCGCAGCGTCGACGCCGCACGGTCCGCCTTGAGGTCGACTCTGCCGACGAGGTCGTCGCCGATGAGGACGGGCAGCGAGTAGTAGCCGTACCGCCGCTTGGGTGCCGGGGTGTAGATCTCGATGCGGTACTCGAAGTCGAAGAGCCGTTCGGCGCGGTCGCGGAACCACACCACCGGATCGAACGGTGTCAGGATGGCGGCGGCGTCGATGCGGCGCGGCACCGTCGCATCGGCGTGCAGCCACGCCGGCGCGGGGCGGCCCGCGCTCGTCCATCCCTCCACCGTCACCGGGTGCAGCTCCCCGGCGTCGACGAGGTCGCCCACCGCGGCCAGCACGGCCTTGCGGTCGGCGATCCGCCAGTAGTCGGCGAGGTCGGCAGCCGTGGCGACGCCGTACGCACGCGCGGCGCGTGAGACGAGCTCGCGCACGGCGTCCTCGCGCGGCACCTGCGCCTCGAGCGCCGAACGGGGGATCACCTGCTCGGCCAGCGCGTACCGGCGCTCGAACCCGCGGCGTCCGGCGATAGCCACCTCTCCGAAGAGCCACAGGTGCTCGAGGGCGTGCTTGACGACGTCCCAGTCCCACCACGGGCCGCGAGCGCCCTTCTTGGCGTCGTGCTCGATCTGCGCGGGCCGCAGCGGGCCGCGGGCGGCGAGCTCCGCACGGACCCAGTCGACGATGTCGCGGTTCGTGTCGAACCAGCCGCCGGGTGCGCTGCCGTACTTCTCACGCAGCGCGTCCATGCGGAAGCGGAAGAGTCCCCAGTCGGATGCCGGGATGAAGGCGGCGACGTGCGCCCAGTACTCGACGTACGGGGCACGGCGGGCGAACAGCAGCCGATCGAGCGCTGCCGTGTCGTAGGACCCGACACGCGCGAACAAGGGCATGTAGTGGGATCGCGCGAACACGTTGACGGAATCGATCTGGAGGGTCGCCATGCGCGCGAGGGCGGCGTTGAGCTGTCGTGTGCCGGCGGCCTCGGGGCGGGCGCGCGCGAACCCCTGTGCGGCGAGGGCGACCCGGCGCGCCTCAGCGGCGCTCAACGTGGACTTCACGCGCGCCACAGTAGTCCGAGCCCCCGACACTCCGCCTGCCTCCGTGGATCGCGGCGTCCCGTCGCATTCATGACCGTCGCGGAATGCGGCGCGCCTAGACTGGGCCAATGGTGCGGAACGGGCGAACGAGGAGATTGTGCGGATGACCGGCTCCGATGACAAGCCCCGAGGCTCGCTTTTCGACGCGATCCGGGATCGCAGTCGCGTCGTCTCCACCGAGACCTCCGCGGCCGTGCCGCACGGGCTCCGGATCGCCACCGCGTACGCGTGGCGGTTCCTCGTGCTCGCTGCCGCCATCGGCGTGGCGGTGTGGCTCGTCATCCAGCTGAAGCTGCTGGTGATCCCGCTCCTCATCGCGATTCTCGTCACGGCGCTGCTGTGGCCCGCGTTCGCGTGGATGCTGCGCCACCACGTCCCTCGCTGGCTGGCGATCGTGATCACACTCGTCGGCACCCTCGCGATCGTCACCGGCCTGCTCTGGCTCGTGGTGTGGCAGATCATGTCGCAGTGGGGCTCCGTGCAAGCGAGCACCGAAGCGGCGGTCGAGCAGTTCCGGCAGTATCTGCTGAGCAGTCCGTTCGACATCTCCGAGAAGGACATCAACGGCTGGCTTGCGACCGCGAGCGACTTCCTGCAGCAGCAGGCCGAGCTGCTGTGGAGCGGTGCGCTCGCGATCGGCACCACGATCGGTCACGTCGCCACCGGCGCGGTGCTCGCACTGTTCATCCTGTTGTGCCTGCTCGCCGACGGCGGCGGGATCTGGCGCTGGACGCTCCGCCTGTTCCCCAAGAAGGCGCGCCCCGCCGTGGACGGCGCGGGCCGCGCGGGCTGGATCACCGTCGTCAACTACGCGCGCACGCAGCTCCTGGTCGCCACCATCGACGCGATCGGCATCGGCCTCGGCGCGGCGCTGCTCGGCGTGCCGCTGGCCATCCCGGTCGCGGTGCTGGTGTTCCTCGGCGCGTTCGTGCCGATCGTGGGTGCCGTGGTGACCGGCGCGGTCGCGGTCTTCCTGGCCCTGGTCTACAACGGCCCGTGGATCGCCCTGTGGATGCTCGTGGTCGTGCTCGGCGTGCAGCAGCTCGAAGGGCACGTCCTGCAGCCGCTCCTCATGGGCTCGGCTGTCAAGGTCCACCCGCTCGCGGTCGTCCTCGTGGTCGCCGGCGGCGCGATGATCGCCGGCATCCCCGGCGCCCTGTTCGCCGTCCCGTTCGCCGCGTTCGTCAACGTCGTCGCGGTGTACATCGGCGAACGCGCGTGGGAGACCGGCGCGAGACCCACCGGCGACCTCATCTGGAGCACCGTCCCCCGACCCAGGAGAACCCGTTCGTGAGCACGCCCCCCGCGTCCGCCGTCCATCGCCCGACCCTGGCGGACTTCGAGGATGCCGCCGCGGTCCTCGACGGCGTGATCTCGCACACCCCGCTCGACGAATCGCTGCACCTCTCTGAGGTCCTGGGCGTTCCCGTGCACCTCAAGCTCGAGAACCTGCAGCGCACCGGCTCGTTCAAGATCCGCGGCGCCACCTACCGCCTCTCGCGCCTCACGGCCGAAGAGCGTGCCCGCGGCGTCGTCGCGGCCTCGGCCGGCAACCACGCCCAGGGTGTGGCGCTGGCGGCCAAGGCCCTCGGCATCCCCGCGACGATCTTCATGCCGCTGGGCGTGCCCGTGCCCAAGCTGCTGGCGACCCGCGGCTACGGCGCAGACGTCGTGCTCGAGGGTGCGACGGTCGAGACGCCGCTGCGGCTCGCGGCGGAGTTCGCCGAGCGCACCGGCGCCGTGTTCATCCACCCCTTCGACCACCCCGACGTCATCGCGGGCCAGGGCACGCTGGGCCTGGAGCTCATGGACGACCTGCCCGATGTCGAGACGATCGTGCTCGGCATCGGCGGCGGCGGCCTCATCGCGGGCGTCGCTGCGGCCGCGAAGGCCCGTGCCGCGGTCGAGGGGCGGACGGTGCGCATCATCGGAGTGCAGGCCGAGAACTCGGCCGCCTACCCGCCCTCACTCGCCGCGGGTCACCCGATCGATGTCGCAACACTGCCGACGATCGCCGACGGTATCGCGGTCGCGCGCCCGGGCGACCTGCCGTTCGAGATCATCCGCGACCTGGTCGACGAGGTCGTCACCGTCAGCGAGGACGACATCGCCCGCGCCCTCCTGGTGCTGCTGGAGCGTGCCAAGCAGGTCGTCGAGCCTGCGGGAGCGGTCGGCGTGGCCGCGATCCTGGCAGGGAAGGTCACCGCGAGCGGACCCACGGTGACGGTGCTCTCGGGCGGCAACATCGACCCGCTGCTGCTGCAGCGCGTCGTGGCGCACGGGCTGGCGGCATCCGGTCGCTACATGTCGCTGCGCATCCCGCTGCCGGACCGGCCGGGTCAGCTCGCCCGTGTGTCGGACCTGCTGGCGATCGCCGGCGCGAACGTCATCGAGGTGCTGCACACCCGGCACGGCCAGGGCCTGCAGATCAGCGAGGTCATCCTGCAGCTGAGCGTCGAGACCCGCGGCGAGGAGCATCGCGCGCACGTCATCTCGGTGCTCGAGGAGGCCGGCTTCGCCCCGACCGTCGTCATCGACTAGACGACCGGGGCGCCGGCCGGACGGTCACTGACCGTTGTAGGTCTCGACCTTGACGATCTCGACGGCGATCTCGCGGCCGTTCGGCGCCGTGTACGAGGTCTTCTCGCCCTCTCTGCGTCCGAGGATCGCGGTGCCCAGCGGCGAGGCCTCGCTGTAGACGTCGAGCTCGCTGCCGACGGCGATCTCACGATTGCCGAGCAGGAAGACTTCTTCGCCGCCGGCGACGATCGCCGTGATCACGGTGCCCGGCTCGACGACGCCGTTGCTCTCGGGCGCCTCGCTGACGGTGGCGGTCTTCAGCAGCTGCTGCAGGGTGCGGATGCGGGCCTCCTGCTTGCCCTGCTCGTCTTTGGCGGCGTGGTAGCCGCCGTTCTCCTTGAGGTCGCCCTCTTCGCGCGCGGCCTCGATGCGCTTGGCGATCTCTTCGCGACCGGTCGTCGACAGCTGCTCGAGCTCGGCGGCCAGACGGTCGTATGCGTCCTGCGTGAGGAACGTCACGGGTGCATCGTTGGACACGGCTGACTCCTTGGGGTCCGGGGGATAAACCGAACGCCCCGGCTCTCGGCCAGGGCGCGATTCTCGATGAACTCCCGCCAGACTACGTCACGGCGCGCAGACAGGCAAAACGTGTGCGACCGTGTCGGCCGGCCGCGTCAGCCGGCGACGACCCAGCACGAGTTGACGAAACCGGTCGTCGCGAGGGCGGTGGTGGGGATCACCTCGCGGAACGCGCGCGCGTGCTCCTCGGATGCCGGGAACTCGACGACGCGCCAGCCGACGACGCCGTGCTCCTGGTCCTGCGCCTCGATCGCGCACGCCACCGCGGATCCCGGGGGAGCGGTGATCTGGAACCCGAGCGAGACCGAATGCTGATCGACGACCTCGAAGGCCGTGGTGTCGGAGTCCACGTCGTCCAGTGCGCCGCGCACCGTGAACCAGCCGAAGAGCGCCACGACGGCGAGGGCGACGGCGAGACCGCCGCCGATGAGCCAGCGGCGTGCCGGGGAGCGGCGACGGCCGTAGCGCTCGTCGAGCATCTCCTGCGTGGTCACGCCGCTCCTCTCGGGCCCGCGGCCGTCCCAGGCGGAACGGCCGGAAGATTAGGCTGGAACTCCAGGCTATGCGCTTCCGCGCGTCGCCGATGACCGTGCCCGCACCGGCGGGCAGAGCGAGGACCCCCCCATGCTTCACGAGATCGCCGCTGCCGTCAGCATCGCGATCGTCGGCGCCGCCGAATCGCCGGCCCCGACGCCGACCCCGACGCCTCCGGTCAACCCCGACCTCGTGACCCCGGGAGTCGTCGGCTTCGTCGCGACGGCGTTCGTGGCGATCGCCGTGATCCTGCTCGTGTGGGACATGATGCGGCGCATCCGTCGCGGACGCGTGCGCGCCGATATCCGCGAGGAGCTGGATGCCGAGGAGCAGGCCGCGCGCGCCGTCGAGGCGACCGAGACCGACGACGACGAGGTCGACGCAGCGGGCGACGGCAGGGACGGCGGGGACGAGCGGCGGCCGCCGCAGGGCTGAGCGGGACGGCATCCCGTCCGCTCGCCCAGCGGGGACGTCGACGCTCAGCCGGGCAGGCCGAGCGACGGCGACAGCGGGTGCAGGGCGATGATCAGGCAGGCCGTCCAATGGCACAGAAAGGCCAGCACCGTGCACACGTGGAAGATCTCGTGGAAGCCGAAGTGGCCCGGCCACGGGTTCGGGCGCTTGAGCGCGTACACGATCGCCCCGCCCGTGTAGAGCAGCCCGCCCACGGCGACGAGGATCATCATCGCGGCGCTGGCCCGGAACAGGGGGACGATGTACATCACGGCCGCCCACCCCAGTAGGAGATAGAGCGCGACGTACAACCAGCGCGGGGCGTGGATCCAGAAGACGCGGAACAGGATGCCGAGGAGGGCCCCGCTCCAGACGAGGATCAGCAGCAGCGCGCCCTGCTGCGGCGGCAGCGCGAGCACCGCGATGGGCGTGTAGGTGCCGGCGATGAGCAGCAGGATGTTGGCGTGATCGATCCGCTTCAGGATCGCCTTCGTCTTCGGCTTCCAGTTGAACCGGTGGTACAGCGCCGAGTTGCCGAACAGCAGCAGGGACGTCGCCATGAACACCGCCGAGGCCCACTTGGCCGGGGCGCCCTGCGCGAGGACGATGAGCACCACGCCCGCCGCGATCGCGACCGGGAAGGTCGCAGCGTGGATCCAGCCGCGCCAGGTGGGCTTGAGGTCGGGCGTCGCCGCGTCGACCGCGGCCGCGTCCATCAGCGGCAGCACGGGGACCTCAGGGGCCCGGGGGACACGGCGACGACGGCTCATGCACCCAGCGTAGGTCCCGGCGCATGCCCCGCACGGAACATACCTGGTCCCGGGGAGCGCGGGACCCGGTGCCACGCTACGGACACCGCGCCGGGCGGGGTAGCGTAGGCGTGTGGCGCGCGGCGAGACGAACGAGGGCAGGGGCCCTCTCTATCGGCTCTACATCAACCGGCTCCGGCGGCGCCTGGATCCGGCATCCGCCCCTCGCCATGTCGCGATGATGATCGACGGCAACCGGCGCTGGGCGAAGCAGCTCGGCTACGACTCCGCGGCGCACGGACACCGCGCGGGCGCGGCGAAGATGAAGGAGTTCCTGCGCTGGTGCGACGACGTCGGCATCCGCGTCGTGTCGCTGTACCTGCTGTCGAACGACAACCTGCGCAAGCGCGACTCGCGCGAGCTGGCGGACCTCATCGAGATCATCGCGCAGCTGGCGGATGAGCTGTCGCACGAGCGGGACTGGCGTGTGAAGCACGTCGGCCGGGCCGATTCGCTGCCGGTGGATCTCGCCCGCGTGCTCGCCGACGTCGAAGAGCGTACGAAGGGCAACCCCGGCATGCACGTCAACCTCGCGGTCGGCTACGGCGGCCGCGGCGAGATCGTCGACGCCGTGCGCAGCATCATCGCGCAGCACCAGCAGGAGGGCGGCTCGCTCGAAGACCTCGCCGCGAGTCTCACCCCCGAGCAGATCGGCGAGCATCTCTACACAGGGGGCCAGCCCGACCCCGACCTCGTCATCCGCACGTCGGGGGAGCAGCGGCTGAGCGACTTCCTGCTGTGGCAGTCCGCGCACAGCGAGTTCTACTTCGTCGAAGCGCTCGGACCGGATCTGCGCGAGGTCGACTTCCTCCGTGCGATCCGCGACTTCACGTCGCGCGACCGCCGCTACGGCGGCTGACGCACCGGCTGCCCGGCGCCGGAAGGGCAGCGTGCGCGCGGCACCGCGCGCTCTGCCAGAATGATCCGCGTGACCGATCTGGACGCGTACCTCGCCTCGTTCGACGGCGAACCGGGCTATCTCGACTGGGCCGCGTTCGGCCCCCTCTCTCCCGCGGTGCGCAGCGAGGCGCAGGGCGACACCGAGCTGCTCGGATCGGGCCGGCGCACGAGCATCGACCTCGTGGCCGACCACGTGCGCGAGGCCCGCGAGCTCGTCGCCGAGCTGATCGGAGGGGATGCGGCACAGGTCGTGCTGCAGCCGTCGACCACGTACGGTCTCATGCACGCGATCTACGGCCTGGCGGGTGGTCTGATGCTGGGACGCGGGGAGTTCCCGAGCCTCACGGTCGCCGCGACGCGCGCATCCGAGGCGCTCGGCTCGCTGCAGCTGCAGTGGCTCGACCCCGTCGACGGCATGATCACGCCCGACGTCGTGCGTGAAGCGCTCACGGACGAGACGCATGCGGTCGCCGTCAGCCTCGTCGACTTCCGCACCGGCTACCGCGCCGACCTGTCCGCGCTGCGCGACATCATCGGTGACCGCCTGCTCATCGTCGACGCGGTGCAGGGCTTCGGCATGGTCGATGCCGACTACCTCGCCGCCGACGTCGTGTGCGGCCACGGCTACAAATGGCTGCGCGCCGGTCGCGGCACCGGATTCGCATGGTTCGGCGACCGGGCGCTCGAACGCATCGCCCCGGTGCTGTCGGGCTTCCGCGGCGTGGAGGGAGACCTGACCGTCGACGACGTCCCCGCGCCCGCCCCCTCGGCGCAGGCGTTCTCCATCTCGGGCGCCGACACGCTCGCCGCCGCGCGGCTGGCGACGGCGCTGCGCGAGGTCGCCGACGTCGGCGTGGACGCGATCGAAGCCGAGCTCGCCGCGCGGGCGTCCGACGTGATGTTCTTCGCCGATCGGTACGAGGTGCCCGTCGTCACGCCGCGTGAGCCCGAGCGGCGCGCCGGCATCGTCACGCTCGAACCCGCTCCGCAGGATGCGGCGCCGCTGGCGGCATCCCTCGCCAACCACGGTCTCACCGTCACGACGCGCGCCGGACGCATCCGCGTCGCGCCGCACGTCGGCACGGGCGCCGACACGCTGCGCCTCTTCGGCGATGCGCTGGCGGCGTTCGCCTCTGCACGCGTCTGGTGAGCGGATGCCGGCAGCCGCCGGCATCCGTGTCACGAAAAGTTCATCTGCAATCTGCGTGTCGGGCGTCCCCGATGTCGGTGGGCCGTCGTACTTTGATCGCATCGGGCAAGGAGCCCGATCGAGTCGGCCTCAGGATCACGACTCGTGACTCACCGGTCGACTCGTGACTGCCGGGTGAACTACCCGGGGCGGGAGTGGGTTGTGACCACACGAGCACCACACGAGCAGCGCAGTCAGGATCTAGAGCAGGTCGCAGAGTCCGATCAGGACCTGCGCACCTACGTCCTCGACACGTCGGTGCTGCTGAGCGATCCGCGGGCATTCTTCCGCTTCGCCGAGCACAACGTCGTGATCCCGGTCGTGGTGATCACCGAGCTCGAAGGCAAGCGGCACGATCCCGAGATCGGCTACTTCGCCCGCCAGGCCCTGCGCCACCTCGACGAGCTGCGCGTCGAGCACGGCCGCCTCGACTTCCCGGTCCCGGTCGGGCAAGGCGGCACGCTGCGGGTCGAGCTGAACAACACCGACTCCGGGGTGCTCCCGTCGGGCATGCGCCTCGGCGACAACGACAGCCGCATCCTCGCGGTCGCGCTGCACCTCGCCCACGACGGGCAGGAGGTCACCGTCGTCTCGAAGGACCTGCCGATGCGGGTGAAGGCGGCATCGCTCGGCGTCAGCGCCGAGGAGTACCTCGCCGAGCAGGCGGTCGACTCCGGCTGGACGGGCATCTCCGAGATCGACGTGTCCGGCGACGACATCAGCGACCTGTACGAGAGCGAGGTCGCCGCCAGCGACGACGTCAAGGGCCTGCCGGTCAACACGGGCCTGATCATCCATTCGGAGCGGGGGTCGGCACTGGGCCGGGTCGTCGGCGACGGCGAGTACCGGCTGGTGCGCGGTGACCGCGAGGTCTTCGGGCTGCACGGACGTTCGGCCGAGCAGCGCATCGCGATCGACCTGCTGCTCGACCCCGACGTGGGGATCGTGTCGCTCGGCGGTCGCGCCGGCACCGGCAAATCGGCTCTCGCCCTCTGCGCGGGTCTGGAGGCCGTGCTGGAGCGGCAGCAGCAGCGCAAGATCATCGTGTTCCGACCCCTGTTCGCCGTGGGCGGGCAGGAGCTCGGCTACCTGCCCGGCGACCAGCAGGAGAAGATGAACCCCTGGGGCCAGGCGGTGTACGACACCCTCGGCTCGGTGGTCTCGGGCAACGTCCTCGACGAGGTCGTGGAGCGCGGCATGCTCGAAGTGCTGCCGCTGACCCACATCCGCGGCCGGTCGCTGCACGACGCCTTCGTGATCGTCGACGAGGCGCAGTCGCTGGAGCGCAACGTGCTGCTCACGGTGCTGAGCCGGATCGGCCAGAACTCGCGGGTCGTCCTGACGCACGATGTGGGTCAGCGAGACAATCTGCGTGTCGGCCGTCACGACGGCGTCGCGTCGGTCATCGAGACGCTCAAGGGTCACGGTCTGTTCGGCCACGTGACGCTCGTGCGGTCGGAGCGCTCGGCCATCGCCGCACTGGTCACCGACCTGCTCGAAGCCGGCGAACTCGCCTGAGCAACAGCCCCGCTCGGGCGGTGCGCACCGACACGAGCCGGGCCGGGATGCCTCATCCCGGCCCGGCTCGTGTCGTGCCTGAGCATGAGAAGAGTCTCATCGCGATCCGGTGCTGCGCGCCGTCGGCGTCTGTCACCATGGAGGGGAGGAACTGCGACAGCAGGGAACTGGGGATCGGACTGTGGACGCACGAACCGGGCTCGTGATCGGCGGTATGACCGCCGTTGCGGCGAGCGTTGCCGTCGTGTGCGCCGTCGCGATGACCAACACCGCCGCGCTCAAGGACTCGCCCGCGACGACCGTCGCCTCTGCACGGATCCTGGTGCCGGCCTCGTCGTCGACACCCACGGCGACCCCGACACCCACGCAGCCAGAGATCCCCCTGACCTCCGACGAGGCAGAGATCGTCGAGGCGCCCGCGCCGACCGAGGTCGAACCGTCGGCGCCGAGCGCGCACAACCCGCCCCGCACGCCGCCACCGGCGGAGCAGCCTCAGGTTGCGGCACCCGGCGACGATGTCGACTCGGTGATCGAGGCCGCCCGCGCCGCAGGGACGTGGGACTCGCTGCGGGCATGGGCGACGGCCAACGGCTGGTCGAACGGACGCATCGAGTCCCTCATCGACCGCTTGGAACGAGCCGCAGAGGCTGAGCGGCAGAAGGGCGACTCTCAGCTGCAGGCTCCCGACAAGGGGACGGCCACGCAGAAGGACTCGGCTGCCACCGACGGTGGCAGCGCCGAGCGCCTGTTGCAGGCGCCGCTTGCATCGACGAACCAGGACGGCGGGCAGAAGCCCTCGCACCCCCAGCACCCCGCGCACGCGGGTTCGAACGGGAACGGCAGCGGCGCCGGTCCCGACGCGAAGAAAGACCAGCCGCGCAATTCCCCAGACAAGCGCGGCTGACGGCGGTCGGATCCCCCAGTCCGGCCCTTCACAGCCCCCGGCGTCCCCCAGCGCCGGGGGCTTCTTCGTGCGCGGGCGTCGGGCAGCTCACTCCCAGCGATAGCCCGCGCCGCGCACCGTCACGATGTGGTCCGAGCCGAGCTTGCCTCTCAGGTACCGGACGTACACGTCGACCACGTTCGATCCCGGGTCGAAGTCGAGCCCCCACACTCGGCTCAGCAGCAGCTCGCGGCTGAGCACCCGTCCCGGGTTGCGCAGGAACTGCTCGGCGAGCGCGAACTCGCGCGCCGACAGGTCGACCTCGCGGCCGGCGACGCTCGCGCGACGGGCGAGGATGTCGAGCACGACATCGTCGTGCGACACCGACACCCCCGGCTGGGGCAGGCTCTCGCGCAGCCGGGACCGGACGCGCGCGAGCAGTTCCTCGAACGTGAACGGCTTCGGCACGTAGTCGTTGGCTCCGGCATCCAGTCCGGCGACCGTGTCGCGGGTGCTGGAACGTGCCGTCAGCATGATCACCGGCACGGCGGAGCCGCGGGCGCGCAGCGCGCGCAGCACCTCGAAGCCGTCCATCGTCGGCAGGCCGACGTCGAGCAGCACGAGATCCGCGTCGCCGCGCAGCGCGGCTTCGAGCGCTTCGGGGCCGTCCTCGACCACGAGCGTCTCGTAGCCCGCGGATTCGAGTCCGCGGCTGACGAACGCGGCGATCCGCGGCTCGTCCTCGACGATGAGGATCCTCGTCATCCTGATGCCTCCCGTTGCAGCACGACATCGCCCGCGCGCACGGGAGCCGGCAGTTCCGCCTCGGACAGAGGCAGGTGGATGGTGAAGGTGGCGCCGCCGCCGGGAGTGTCGGTGACCGCACACTGACCGCCGTGTCCCTTCGCGATCGCGTCGACGATCGCCAGGCCCAGGCCTGAGCCGCCGACCGTGCGGTGCACGTGGGCACGGTCGAAGCGCCGGAAGATGCGCACCCGCGCCGCGGGCGGGATTCCGGCGCCGTGATCGCGCACCCAGAGCCGGGCGCCGTCCGGCCCGACGGCGCTGCCGATCTCGATCGGGCTGCCGGCCGGCGTGTACTTGGCCGCGTTGTCGGCGAGCTGCAGCCACGCCTGCAGCAGACGATCGGCGTCGCCCGCCACCCGCGCGTCGGCCTGCGCCTCGACGGTCCACGTGTGGTCGGGGATCACGGCGACGAGCTCGCCCACGCGAGCCGTCAGCGCCGCCAGGTCGACGGGCGACATCGTGTACGAGTCCGCTTCAGCGGCCGCGAGCAGGTCGATGTCTTCGACGAGACGTGCGAGCCGGTCGAGCTCCGAGATCCCGATGTCGCGCGCCGAGGCGACGTCGACGGCATCCTGTGGGTTCATGAGCTCCAGGTGGCCCCGCACGATCGTGATGGGCGTCTTGAGCTCGTGACGCACGTCGTCCAGCAGCTGCCGCTGCACGTCGACGGAGCCTTCGAGCCGGTCGAGCATCGAGTTCACGGTGCGCGACAGGTCGGCGATGTCGTCGTTCCCGTGCGGCTCCAGGCGCGCGGAGAGGTCGCTGATCGAGATCGCGTCGGCGGTCTCGCGCAGATGTCGGATCGGCGAGAGCAGCCGCCCTGTCACGAACCAGCCCACGACCCCTACGGCGGCGAGCACCACGAGCGCGGCGACGACGTACGTCGACATCGCGAAGGTGATCGGCTGGAGCTCCGCGCCGAGGTCGATCGCGCGGATGTAGAGACCCTGCCGGGGGTCGCCCGGCATGGACACCGGGATCGCGATGTACCGCAGCGATCCGGCGTCCGTGGCGACGGTGCCCATCTTCGTCGCACCGCTCTTCGTGTCGGCGATGGCGCGGTCGATGAGCTGCTGGTTGTGGAGGATGCTGAACCCCGACAGCGTGGAGGGGACCCAGCGCGGCACACCGTCGACGAGCGCGACCGACGCCTCGTTGCCCGCGGGCACGAGGCGCGCGACGACCGCCTTCAGGTAGTCGTCGATGTTCGAATACGCGTTGATGTCGAGCTCGTTCGTCGCCTCGGATGCGCTGCCTGCGGCGGCCTTCGGGTCTTGGGCCACCGCCTGCAGCGACTTCACCTGTGTCGTGAGGCGCTCGTTGACGCCCGCGATCGCCTGTTCTCGCTGCACCAGGAACGTCACGCTGCCGACGATCGCCAGTCCCACGCACGCCACCGCCAGGATCGCCGAGAGGATCCTGACGCGCGCGGGGATCGGGCGAGCCGGACGGGACATGTCCTGATTATCCCGCCGACGCAGCACGTGCGGCACAGGGGCTTTTTCAGCCCGGGTGCGTCATCGAGAGCAGGTCGAGCTTCTCATCGAGCTGCTCGAGCGTCAGCTCGCCCCGCTCGACGTAGCCGAGGTCGATGACGGCCTCGCGCACCGTGATGCCCTTGGCGACCGAGTGCTTGGCGATCTTCGCGGCCGCCTCGTAGCCGATGAGCTTGTTGAGGGGCGTCACGATCGACGGCGACATGCCCGCGTAGGCCGCCGCACGCTCGACGTTGGCCTCGAGGCCCGTGATGGTCTTGTCGGCGAGGACGCGCGACACGTTCGCGAGCAGCTCGATCGACTCGAGCACGGCGCTGCCCATGATCGGGATCGCGACGTTCAGCTCGAACGAGCCCGATGCGCCGGCCCACGCGACGGTTGCGTCGTTGCCGATGACGCGCGCACAGACCATGAGCGTCGCCTCGGGCACGACCGGGTTGACCTTGCCGGGCATGATGGACGACCCGGGCTGCAGGTCGGGGATGTGCAGCTCGCCGAGGCCGGTGTTGGGGCCGGAGCCCATCCAGCGCAGGTCGTTGTTGATCTTGGTGAGCGAGACCGCGATGGTGCGCAGTGCTCCGGATGCCTCGACCAGGCCGTCGCGGTTGGCCTGGGCCTCGAAGTGGTCCTTCGCCTCGGTGATGGGCAGCTCGGTGTCGGCGACGATGAGCTCGATGACCCGCTGCGGGAAGCCGAGGGGCGTGTTGATGCCGGTGCCGACGGCGGTGCCGCCGAGCGGGACCTCCGCGACGCGGGGGATGACGGCCTGCACGCGCTCGATCCCGAGGCGGATCTGGCGTGCGTAGCCGCCGAACTCCTGGCCGAGCGTGACCGGGGTCGCATCCATCAGGTGCGTGCGACCGGACTTGACGACCTCTTTCCACTCCTCGGCCTTGGCCTCGAGTGCGACCGCGAGGTGGTCGAGCGCCGGGATGAGGTCGTCGATGATCTCCTGGGTGACGGCGATGTGCACGGAGGTCGGGAAGACGTCGTTGGACGACTGCGAGGCGTTCACGTGGTCGTTCGGGTGCACCGTCGAGCCGAGCGCGCGGGTCGCGAGCGTCGCCAGCACCTCGTTCATGTTCATGTTCGACGACGTGCCGCTGCCGGTCTGGTAGACGTCGATCGGGAACTGGTCGGCGTACTCTCCGGCGATGATGAGGTCGGCGGCACCAGCGATCGCGTCCGCGATCGCGCCGTCGAGGGTGCCGAGCTCCTTGTTCGCGAGCGCCGCCGCCTTCTTGATCCGGGCCAGCGCGACGACCTGGGCGGGCTCCAGGCGGTCGCCCGAGATCGGGAAGTTCTCGACGGCGCGCTGCGTCTGCGCGGCGTAGAGGGCGTTCTTGGGCACGCGCACCTCGCCCATGGTGTCGTGCTCGATGCGGTACTCGGTGTCGGTCACGTCGTTGTTCCTCACGTGTGTCGGGATGGATTCGGGAGTGTTCAGGCGTCGATGCCGACCGACACCACGGGCACGGCGGTGCCCTCGGCGAGCCGGTAGTTGGCGCCGACGATGCCGAGGGCGCCGGAGGCCACGGCATCGCTGATCAGCTCGGAGGACTGCAGGATCTCGGCGACGGTCGTGCTGAGGTGTTCGCGTCCGACGGCCTCGGCGTCGATCCCGGCCGTCGTGGTGACGGTGTCGGATGCCCGCTGCACGCGGCGGACCGCCGGGACGATCGGTGCGATCAGGCGCCAGATGTGCGGCGGCAGGGCAGGGGTCTCGGGGTCGGTGCTGTCGATCGCGGCACGCACCGCGCCGCATGCGTCGTGTGCGAGCACGACGATCAGCGGCACCTTCAGAACGGCGACCGCGTACTCCAGGCTGCCGATGACGGAGTCCGACACCACCTGGCCCGCGTTGCGGACGACGAACAGGTCGCCGAGGCCGTTGTCGAAGATGATCTCAGCGGCCAGCCGCGAGTCGGAGCAGCCGAACAGCACGGCCTGGGGACGCTGTCCGTCCGCGAGCTCGTGGCGGCGGTCCACATCCTGGTGGGGATGCTTCGGCTCGCCGGCGACGAAGCGCGCGTTGCCGCGCAGCATCTCGCTCCAGACATCGGCGGGTGTCGGGGCGTCGCTCACGGGGCCTCCTGGCGCAGTGCGGTGATCTGGTCTGTCACGGAGCGCGCGGTCTCTTCCAGCGCGTCCTGGGTCGTCGTGCCGTAGATGAGCACGGTGTCGGTGCCGGCGTTCGTCGACAGGGCGACCGAGATGTTGCCGGTGCGTTCGGGATCGAGCTCGTAGCGGTCCCACGTGATGCCGTCGATGGTCACCGTGTCGTCGGGCGCCGAGCCCGAGAGGACGCGGGTGACCCACGACGCGTCGGCGTCGAAGCCCTGCGACACGTTGACGAACCCGCGGGCGTTCTCGTCCGCCGGCGCGTAGACGACGTTGAACGCCTCCACCCGGTCCCCGCTCTCGATCCCGGCGAGGTTCACCACCCACTCGTCCGACATCTCGGGCACGATGACGGTGCGGTCCTCGGCGGCGGCGACCCGCTCGGCGGCGGCTGCGACGTCGATGGGCTCGCGTTCCGGGGCGGTGCCGCGGGGCACGGCGAACATGATCACGGCGACCACGGCGAGGGTCACCAGCAGAGCGGCGATGAGGTTGCGGACGTTCTGGCTCGACCGGTAGACGCGCGACGACTCCGCCTTGCGGGCGGCCGTCTCATCGGGCGTCTCGGGGCGTCCGAGCTCGGCGACGACGCGGGGTCCGTGGGCCATCAGCGGCTTCCGTCCTCTTCGCCGCGGGCACCGCCGTCCGCGGAGGCCCGTGCCGCATCCAGCCGCCGCTTCGCGCCGAGCAGCCACTCCTCGCAGCGCGCGGCGAGAGCCTCGCCGCGCTCCCAGAGGGCCAGCGAGTGCTCGAGCGTCGGCGCGCCCTGCTCGAGTTCGGCGACGACGCGGACGAGTTCGTCGCGCGCCTGCTCGAACGAGAGGGACGCCACGTCGGGAAGAGCCTCGGTCGACGCGGTCATGCCTCTATCCTACGTGGCGAGCGGCGCCCCTCCTTCGCCCGCGACCTCGCCGTCGGAGTGGGCGGCGAACGCCCCGCGCCCCACGGTCACGACGAGGGGAGTGGATGCCGGCGCCTGCGCGGCGTCGCGCACGATGACCCCGTCCTCCAGGTGTGCGATGGCGTACCCGCGGGCGAGCGTCGACGCGGGCGAGAGGGCGCGGAGGGTGGCGCGGAGCTCGGCCGTGCGGCGCTCGTGCTGCTGCAGCGCGCGGTCGACGCGGTCGCGGCCGCGCGCCGCGAGCAGCTCGACCTCGTGCGCGCGCGTCGTGAGCATCGCCTCGGGCGTGCGCAGCACGGGGCGGGAGCGCAGCTGCTCCAACTGAGCGATGTCGTGCCCGATGCGCTGGGTCAGCCGCATCGTCATCCTGGCCCGCAGCTGTCCGACCAGGGCCCGCTGCTCGGCGACGTCGGGGACCACGCGCTTGGCGGCATCTGTCGGCGTCGACGCCCGCAGGTCGGCCACGTCGTCGAGCAGCGGGTGGTCGTTCTCATGGCCGATGGCGCTCACGACGGGAGTGGATGCCGCCGCCACGGCGCGCAGCATCCGCTCATCGCTGAATCCAAGCAGCGTCTGCGGGTCGCCGCCGCCGCGGGCGATGACGATGACGTCGATCTCGGGATCGGCGTCGAGCGCCTTGAGCGCGGCGATGGTCTCGGGAACGCAGCGGTCGCCCTGCACGGCGGCGTACTTCGTGCGGAACCGCACCTGAGGCCAGCGCAGTTCGGCGTTGCGGTGGACGTCCTTCTCGGCGTCCGAGTTCTCGCCGGTGATGAGGCCGATGAGGTGGGGGAGGAAGGGGAGCGGCTTCTTGCGGGACGCGTCGAACAGCCCCTCCGCGCGCAGTTGCGCGCGGAGACGCTCGAGGCGCTCCAACTGGTCGCCCAGCCCCATGTGCCGCATGGCCGACACCGAGAAGCCGAAATCGCCGCTCTTGACGTAATAGTCGGCCTTGACGCACGCGATCACGTGGTCGCCCACTTTGAGGTCGCCCGGCAGCCGGTCGCGCGTGGACGACCAGATGCGGAACGAGATCGTCGAGTCGGTCACCAGGTCTTTGAGGCGTCCGAAGACGTTGCCGCCGCGCACATTGAACCCGGTGATCTCGCCCTCGACCCACACGGATCCCCACGTCTGCACGAAGCCGCGGATCGTGTCGTTCAGGCGTGCGACCGATGTCGGTGCGTCGGGGCTCGAGTCGCGCGGGCGGACGGAATCCGCGGGGGGCGGCTCGCCGGGCACCGCGGCCGGCTGGAAGGTCGTCATGAGGCCTCCGTCGTGGGGGTGAGGGGTGAGGCCGCGCGCGGCTGCCGCACGTTCTCGAAGACGAGCACCCCGGTGACGATCGCCAGCAGGCACGCCAGCTGGAGGGCGCCGGATGCGGCGGCGCCGACCCACGCGGTCGCCGTCGCCAGCACGGCGGCGACGAGTCTCGCGCCCACCGGACCGAGGTCGAGCGTGCCGCGGTACGCCGCGTCGCCGGCGAGGTAGAGCGCCACGCCACAGGCGATCAGCCATGCGTCGGGAGTCTCGAGCGCGCTGAACGGCGCCGCGAAGAGGCCGTGGAGCCCGGCCGCGAGCAGCAGCAGGCCGAAGATCATCACGAGGTGGTCGACGTAGAACGCCACGAGCGCGAGTCCGGTGCGCCGCTCCGGAGCCACCGCTGCGATGCGCGCCTCGGCCCGGGTGTCGTCGCCGTCGAAGTAGCACCACCACAGCGCGGCGACCAGCGCCACGGCGAGCACCGTGCCGACCAGCAGCGGCGCCTCGATCGCATGGCCCGTCGCCCCCACGCCGACCGACACGATGGACTCTCCGAACGCGATGATCATCAGCAGCCCGTGGCGTTCGACCATGTGCGATGCGCCCGGGTCGAAGCCGCCGCGCGCGCTCAGCAGCGCCGAGCCGAGGAACGCCAGCAGCGGCAGGCCGAAGAGCACCCAGTCGGCCGGTCCCTCGACGAAGCCCGAGATCACCAGCAGCACGCCCACGAGCACGTTCGAGGTGCCGACGACGACCATGCGGCGGGCCGCGGCCGCGCCGCCCAGCACGATGAACAGCCCCGCGTGGATCACGGCGACCACGATGTAGGTCACGCCGAACAGCACGCCGGTCTCGCCGAACGCGTCGGGGATCGCGAGCGACATCACGAGGAAGGCGGCCATCGCCGCGATGAGCGCGATCCGGAACCCCGTGGTGTCGGGAGTGGCCTGGTTCGTCAGCCACGCGAAGGCGTCGTACATCCACCACACCAGTGCGAGCACGAGCGCCGCCTGCGCGATCCCGACGGCATCGGGCCGGTGCACGATGATCTCGGCGACACGGGTCATCGTGAAGACGAACACCAGATCGAAGAGCAGCTCGATCGTCGACACGCGAGCGGCGATGCGCGCGGCGCGCGTCGCACGCGCGGCGGGTGCGGGAGGGGTGGGGGATGCCACCCGGTCACGGTAGCGCACGCGACCGACGTCGGCACGGGTCGCGGGCCCGTCGCGCGCCGGGCTCATGCCCAGGGGCCGCCCTTAGACTCGTGGGGTGAGCAGCAGCACCGTGAGCATGCCCGTCCCGCGCGTCCCGCGGCGGCGCGAGCCGCTCCAGGACATCGCCGGCCCCGGACGCAAGCGGGTGCTCCTGGCATCGCCCCGCGGCTACTGCGCCGGCGTCGACCGCGCCGTCATCGCCGTCGAGAAGGCGCTGGAGCGCTTCGGGGCGCCCGTCTACGTCCGCAAGCAGATCGTCCACAACATCCACGTGGTCACCGAGCTGGAGAAGCAGGGCGCGATCTTCGTGGACGAGGTCGACGAAGTGCCCGAGGGCGCACACGTCGTGTTCAGCGCGCACGGGGTGTCGCCGGCGGTCGTCAACGCGGCATCCGATCGGGGCCTCCGTGCCATCGACGCGACGTGCCCGCTCGTGACGAAGGTGCACCGCGAAGCCGTGCGCTTCGCGCGCGACGACTTCGAGATCCTCCTGATCGGCCACGAGGGCCATGAAGAGGTCGAGGGCACGGCGGGCGAGGCGCCCGACCACGTCACGATCGTCAACTCGCCCGAAGAGGCCGACACCATCGAGGTGCGCGACCCGTCGAAGGTCGTGTGGCTGTCTCAGACGACGCTGTCGGTCGACGAGACCATGGAGACCGTCCGCCGCCTGCGGGCGCGGTTCCCGCAGCTGCAGGATCCGCCGTCGGACGACATCTGCTACGCCACGCAGAACCGTCAGGTCGCTATCAAGAAGGTCGCCAAG
>NZ_JBQCIP010000022.1:0-7476 GCF_051953575.1 Microbacterium sp. | reverse complement strand
CGGCGTCGACCCGACGTTCGTCAACGGCGGCGTCATCGCACAGCTCGGCGTCTCGAGCGGCACCGGCTCCGACGAGGTGTTCGTCATCGAGGCCGACGAGTCCGACGGCACCTTCCTGCTGTACGACACGTCGATCGCGCTCATCACGAACGTCGACCCCGACCACCTCGACCACTGGGGCACGCGCGACGCGTTCTACGCCGCCTTCGCGCGCTTCGCCAACGAGGCGCGCGAGGCGGTCGTGATCTCGTCCGACGACGCGGGCGCGCAGCTCGTGGCCGCGCAGCTCACCCACCCGAATGTCGTGACGTTCGGAGAAGCGGCCGACGCCGACGTCCGCGTGAGCGACATCGTCGCCGACGGGCCGGTCTCGTTCCGCCTCACCCACGACGGCGCGACCGTCGACGCGCAGCTGCCCTTCCCCGGCGCGCACAACGCGATCAATGCCGCCGGCGCGGTCGCCGTGCTGCTGACGCTGGGCCATGACCTCGAGCCGGCCGTCCGCGCCGTCGAAGGCTTCGCGGGAACGATCCGCCGGTTCGAACTGCACGGGGTCGAACGAGGTGTCAGCGTCTTCGACGACTACGCGCACCACCCGACCGAGGTGGCCGCCGCCCTCGCCGCTGCGCGCACCGTCGTCGGCGACGGGCGCATCATCGCGATCCAGCAGCCGCACACGTACTCGCGCACGCAGGAGATGTACCGCGAATTCGCCGAGGTGCTGGAGCGCTACGCCGACCACACCGTGATGCTCGACGTCTACGGCGCCCGCGAGGACCCGGTGCCCGGGGTGACCGGCGAGCTCGTCAGCGACGCCTTCGCCGACCCGTCGCACGTCCACTTCGTGCCGGACTGGCAGGAGGCCGCCGACTACACCGCGACCGTCGCGCGCGAGGGCGACTACGTCATCACGCTCGGCTGCGGCAACGTGTACCTCATCATCCCGCAGGTGCTCGAGGCCCTCGCGGCCACGCCCGCCGCGCAGGAACCGGGGGAGTAGGGCCCGGATGCGTCGCCCCTCGCCGCTGCCGCAGCCGCCCGCCGCCACGCGCGGCGCGGCTCCGGTCGCTGCGCGCACGTCGCGCAGGGCGGTCGACGCGGCCGCCGACGACGAGACGGCGACGGATGCCGGCGGCCCGGCCGAGACGGCGGACTGGGATGCGACGCCCGGCGCCGGGGAGCACCCGACGGCTCCGGTGATTCCTCTCGCCGCCGAGGGCCGTGCGCCGGATGCCGCGGCATCCTCCGCCACCGAGGCGATCGACGATCCCGACGTGGGTTTTCGCGAGGTCTGGAAGGCCGCCCGCGCGCGCCGCAAGGCGCTGCGCGCGGAGGTGCGCCGCTTCACCGTGCGCCAGCGGCGGCGGCGGGCGGTCTGGCTCGGGGCCGCGGCATCCGTCATCCTGCTCGCCCTCGGCACCGTCGGGGCGGCGTACAGCCCGCTGTTCGGAGTCGAGAAGATCTCGATCGTGGGGGCGCAGCAGCTCAACGCGTCCGACGTGGCCGGTGCCCTGTCGAGCCAGCTCGGCAAGCCGCTGCCGCTCGTCGACGAGAGCGCGGTGAAGAAGGCGCTCGTGGCGTTCCCGCTCGTCGAGACGTACGCGCTGGAGGCGCGGCCGCCGCACGAGCTCGTGGTCCGCATCGTCGAGCGCACGCCTGTCGGCCTCATCCAGACGCGCGCCGGCTACACGCTCGTCGACGCTGCGGGCGTCGCCCTTTCGACGACGGCGACCCCGAGCGCCGGCACCCCGCTGCTCACGATCACGGGAGGCGTGGACTCCGACGCGTTCGCCGCAGCCGGTCAGGTGATGCGGTCGCTCCCCGACGACATCCGCGCGCAGGTGACGGAGGTGACGGCGTCCACCGCGGACGATGTCACGCTCACCCTCGGTGGAACCAACACGCAGGTCGTGTGGGGCAACGCCGAGAAGTCGGCCCTGAAGGCGGTCGTGCTGCAGAAGACGATGGCGGGGAGGCCTCCGCAGGACGTCTCCACCTACGACGTGTCGTCGCCCGAGGCTGTCGTCGTCCGCTGACGGTGACGGTCGGGAATTCCCTCACAGGTTGGCGCGACACGCCGACTCGTTCCGGGCTGCGGCGCGGCATCCGCTTACTTTCGAGACAGCGGAATTGCATACCGGGCAATTCTTTATACCTCTACTAGAGGTTGAAGGTTTACAAGCCAGGGGGCCGGCATGAGCCAGAACCAGAACTACCTCGCCGTGATCAAGGTCGTCGGCGTCGGCGGCGGCGGCGTCAACGCGGTGAACCGCATGATCGAGCTCGGCCTGCGCGGCGTCGAGTTCATCGCGATCAACACCGATGCCCAGGCGCTGCTCATGAGCGATGCCGACGTCAAGCTCGACGTCGGACGCGAACTCACGCGCGGACTCGGCGCGGGCGCCGACCCCGAAGTGGGTCGCCGCGCGGCCGAGGATCACGCCGAAGAGATCGAGGAGGCGCTGCGCGGCGCCGACATGGTCTTCGTCACGGCGGGTGAGGGTGGCGGAACCGGCACCGGCGGTGCTCCCGTCGTCGCGAAGATCGCGAAGTCGATAGGAGCACTCACGATCGGTGTCGTGACGAAGCCGTTCTCGTTCGAGGGGCGCCGTCGTCAGCAGCAGGCGGAGTCCGGCGTCGCACGCCTCAAGGAAGAGGTCGACACCCTCATCGTGGTGCCGAACGACCGCCTGCTCGAGATCAGTGACCGCGGGATCTCGATGATCGAGGCGTTCGCGACCGCCGACCAGGTGCTCCTCGCCGGTGTGCAGGGCATCACCGACCTCATCACGACGCCGGGTCTCATCAACCTCGACTTCGCCGACGTCAAGTCCGTCATGCAGGGAGCGGGGTCGGCCCTCATGGGCATCGGCTCGGCACGGGGAGCGGACCGCGCCATCAAGGCCGCCGAGCTCGCTGTCGAATCGCCCCTGCTCGAAGCCTCGATCGAGGGCGCGCACGGCGTGCTGCTGTCGATCCAGGGCGGATCCAACCTCGGCATCTTCGAGATCAACGACGCCGCGCAGCTGGTCAAAGAGGCGGCGCACCCCGAGGCGAACATCATCTTCGGCACGGTCATCGACGACACGCTCGGCGACGAGGTGCGTGTCACGGTCATCGCTGCGGGCTTCGACGGCGGCGAGCCCCAGGCTCGCATCGAGCCGATGACGGCCGCCCGCGTGGTGTCCACGCCCGCGGTGCCGGTCACGCCCGCCGACGAGGCCGCGAAGGACCGCGACGTCGTCGAGCCCCCGGCGGTGCCGGTGAGCGTCGGCGCCGTGACGGAGTCGTCGTACGACTCCGCGTTCAGCGACGACGACCTCGACATCCCCGACTTCCTGAAGTAAGTGTCGCTCGCGGACCGTCTCGCGGAGGTGGACGGACGGATCGCGGATGCCGCACGCGCGGCAGGCCGCGATCCGTCCGAGCTCACCCGCATCGTGGTGACCAAGTTCCACCCCGCGTCTCTCGTCGAGGAGCTCTACGGGCTCGGCGTGCGCGACGTGGGGGAGAACCGCCAGCAGGAACTCAGCCGCAAGGTGGTCGAGGTCGGTGACCGCGCCGACCTGCGCTGGCACTTCATCGGGCAGGCGCAGACCAACAAGGCGCGGGCCATCCGGGCGGCGGCGACCGTCGTGCACTCCCTCGACCGCGCCAGACTCGCCGACGCCCTGCACGGTGCCGCCGAGGACGGCGACCCCGTGCTCGACGTGCTCCTGCAGGTGAACCTCACCGACGATCCGGGACGCGGCGGCGTGTCGCCGGACGGTGTCGTCGCCCTGGCCGAGCATGCCGCGGCGCTGCCGTCGCTGCGCGTGCGGGGCGTGATGGGGGTCGCGCCGCTGGACGAGCCCCCGGCCCCCGCGTTCGCGAGGCTGCACGGCTGCTCGGAGGCCCTCCGGAGCGTCGTGCCCGACGCATCCTGGATCTCGGCGGGCATGACCGCCGACTTCGCAGAGGCCGTCGCGGCCGGCGCGACACACCTACGCATCGGGTCGGCAATCACCGGCCCTCGGCCCGAACGCGGTTAACCTCGGAACAGATGAGCACTACGGAGGATGAGATGTCGAACCCGCTCAAGAAGACCATGGTGTACCTGGGCCTCGCCGACGAAGAAGAGGTCTACGAAGAGCCGGCACCGCAGCCGCGTGCCCGCACCTCCGAGAAGGTCGTAGAGAAGGCGGCAGCCCCCGTGACCCCGATCCATCGCCCCACCGTCGTCCGCCAGCCGGCTCCGGCGACGATCAACGAGATCCTGACGGTTCACCCGAAGCAGTACCGGGATGCCCAGGTCATCGCAGAGAACTTCCGTGACGGCATCCCCGTCATCATCAACCTCTCGCAGATGAGCGACGCCGACGCCCGCCGCCTGATCGACTTCGCCAGCGGCCTGTCGCTGGGGCTCTACGGGCGCATCGAGCGCGTGACGAGCAAGGTGTTCCTGCTGTCGCCCGAGAACGTCGCCGTGTCAGGCGATGGGGCGGTCGCCCAGGCGGACCCGGACTCGGTTCCGTTCGCGCAGCCGTAATCTGGCTACGTGGCAGTCGTCCAACTCATCGCAGCGATCCTCAACCTCGCGCTGCTTCTCTATGTCTTCGTGCTGCTCGCGCGGCTGATCCTCGACTGGATCCCGTTCTTCAACCGTGAATGGCGCCCGCGCGGTGCCGGTCTCGTGATCGCCGAGACCGTCTACACGGTCACCGACCCACCCATCAAGCTGTTCCGCCGGTTCATCCCGCCGCTGCGCATCGGGGCGATCGCGATCGACTTCGGGTTCGCTCTGACGATGCTGCTGTGCTTCGTGCTGCTGAGCATCACGAGGGCTCTCGCGGGCTGATCCGCTCGCGTCCCCGGGAGTCTTCCGGGAGTCCTCGTTCTTCGACACGTTCAGAACCCGCGGCTATGCTTTGCTGATACGAACGGCCGCCGACCGGCGACCTAACCGACATCGGCCCAGACGCTCGAAAGAGGAATCACCATGGCTTTGTCCCCCGATGACGTCGTCACCAAGCAGTTCCAGCACGTCCGCTTCAAGGAGGGCTTCGACCCGGACGAGGTGGACGACTTCCTCGACGAGATCGTGGTCGAGTGGCGCAAGGCCCTCGCCGAGAACGAGGAGCTGAAGGCCAAGCTGGCGGCGTACGAGTCGGGTGCCGCTCCGGCACGCGCGGCAGAGCCCGCCCCCGCACCGGTCGTCGAGTCCGCACCGGCCGCCGGTGCCGCTCCGGCCGCGAGCGCGGGCATCATCGAGCTGGCGCAGCGCCTCCACGACGAGCACGTCGCCGAGGGCATCGCGCAGCGCGACCAGCTCATCGCTGACGCCAAGGCACAGGCCGCCAACATCGTCTCGGATGCCGAGACCCGCGGCCGCGAGGAGCTCGCCAAGCTCGACCGCGAACGCACCGGTCTCGAGAGCAAGATCACCGAGCTCCGCAACTTCGAGCGCGACTACCGCGCTCAGCTGCGCAGCTACATCGAGGGAAAGCTGCGTGACCTCGAGACCACGGCGACGACGTCCGGCGCTCAGCCGGTCTCGTCGCTGGGCCTCTAACCCTTGTCGGGCCGAGCACCCCTTCGTCCGGCGGCGGCCGGCGCCATCATCGCGATCCTCGCGCTGGTGGTGCTGGCCGCCGACCAGTTGGCGAAGCACTTCGCGCTGCAGAACCTCCCGTACCAGGAGCCGGTCCACGTCATCAGCGACTTCCTGATCTTCTATCTCACCCGGAACTCGGGCGCAGCGTTCTCGCTCGGCGCCGACGCCACGTGGATCTTCACGATCGCGCTGTCGGCCGTGGCGGTCGTCATCGTCTGGCTCGCCGCCACGCGCGTGCGATCCCGGCTGTGGGCCGTCGCCCTCGGTCTGCTGCTGGGTGGTGTGCTGGGCAACCTCGGCGACCGCCTGTTCCGCGACCCCGGCTTCGGCGTCGGGCACGTGGTGGACTTCATCGACACCCCGTGGATGTGGTTCATCCCGGGCATGCCCGGGGGGATCTACAACATCGCCGACATGTTCATCGTGTCGATGATGATCGGCGTCGCGATCCTCGTGCTCGTCGGTCTCCACTTCGACGGCTCGCGCGACAAGCGCGCCGCGAACCAGGAACAGGAGGCCGGGGCATCCGGCCCTGCCGCTCCGGAGTCCGGGGACTGACGTGGAGTCCCGCAGTCTTCCCGTCCCCGACGGGCTCGACGGCACCCGTGTCGACGCGGCGCTCGCGAAGATGCTGGGGTTCTCGCGCACCTTCGCGGCCGACGTCGCGGACGCCGGCGGCGTGACGATGGACGGCCGCACGCTCGCGAAGTCCGACAAGCTCCGGGGCGGCGCATGGCTCGACGTGTCGTGGACGCCGAAGGAGGAGCCGCGCGTCGTGCCGGTGGAGGTGCCCGAGCTCGGCATCGTCTATGACGACGACGACATCGTGGTGGTCGACAAGCCGTCCGGCGTCGCCGCGCACCCCTCGCTCGGGTGGGAGGGGCCCACGGTGCTGGGCGCCCTCGCAGCCGGCGGGTACCGCATCGCCACCACGGGCGCGGCCGAACGCCAGGGCGTCGTGCATCGCCTCGACGTCGGCACGAGCGGCCTCATGGTCGTAGCGAAGACCGAGAGCGCCTACGTCGCGCTGAAGCGCGCGTTCAAGGAGCGCGAGGTCGAGAAGATCTATCACGCGGTGGTGCAGGGGCACCCCGATCCCCTCGTCGGCACGATCGATGCGCCGATCGGCCGGCATCCCTCTCACTCCTGGAAGTTCGCCGTCACGCCCGGCGGCAAGGACTCCGTGACCCATTACGAGACGCTGGAGGCGTTCCCCGGTGCGTCGCTGCTCGAGATCCACCTCGAGACCGGGCGCACGCATCAGATCCGCGTGCACATGGCCGCCCACCGCCACCCGTGCGTCGGCGACCCGCTGTACGGCGGCGACCCGACGCTGTCGGCGCGCCTCGGGCTCACGCGACAGTGGCTGCACGCGCACGAACTGTCGTTCGCGCACCCGGCCACGGGGGACTGGGTGACGTTCAACTCGGACTACCCGACGGACCTCGCCCACGCGCTCGAGGTGCTGCGCGGCGACTGACCGCGCGCCGGCCCGTCGCTCAGCGACCGCCCTCGAACCGCGCCGCGCCATCGGCGCGGGCGTGCTCGATCCGCCGGTACATGTCGGGGAGCTCGAGCGGGGGCAGGTCGTCGACCGGATACCAGCCGACGTGGGTCATCTCTCCGTCGGCAGGGTACGGATCGCCCGACACCCACTCGCAGCGGAAGACGAGATCCAGGTAGTCGACCTCGTCGCCGTGCGGGTAGACGACGCGGGGCAGCTGGTGCACCCAGGCGAGGCGCTCGACACGGCAGACCACTCCGGCCTCCTCCAGCGTCTCGCGCACGGCGGCGTCGGCCGGCTCCTCGCCGGGTTCGACGATGCCCGTGATCGGCGTGAGCGCGCCGTTGTCGCTGCGCCGGCCCAGCAGGATGCTGTCGCC
>NZ_JBQCIP010000021.1:0-46399 GCF_051953575.1 Microbacterium sp. | reverse complement strand
GCCGATCTTGATCTCGACGCCGCCGAGCTTGACGCGCTCGTCGTGCTTGAGCTCGCCCTGCACCGTCAGGAAGGTGCCCGTGGCGAGGTTCGAGATGAGGTCGGTGAGGGCGAGGGCTGCGGCATCCTGCTCGCTGCCGTCCTCTGCCGGTCGCGTCGCCGGGTTGACCAGCTGCACCGCGCCCGTCTCGTCACGCAGGATGACGAACTGGACCTTCTTCTGATCGCGGACGGTCTCCACCCAGCCCGACACCGAGACGGGGCCGTCGGGGAGCCCCTTCAACTGACTGACGAGAACGCGTTCACTCACGAGCGACAAGTCTACGTGGCAGGTCGGCGGGCACTTCGCCGCGCTGGGCGGGCGCACTGGGCGAACGCTCAGCCGGTCCACAGAACACGCCCACGTAGACTGGGGCCGTGCCCGCCGCTCGCCTCCATCTCGTGCGCCACGGGGAGGTCCACAACCCCTCCCGCGTGCTCTACGGGCGACTTCCCGGATACGGTCTGAGCGCCGACGGTCGTCGCATGGCGCGGCAGGCGGCCGAGTACCTCCACTCGCTGGAGCGGCCCGTCTCGGCGCTCGTGTGCTCGCCGCTGCAGCGCACCCAGGAGTCGGCAGAGCCGTTCACCGAGATCTTCGGCATCGAGCCGGTCATCGACGACCGCGTGATCGAGCCCACCAACGTGTTCGAGGGCAAGCGCATGGCCCGCGCCCTTGTGAACCCCTGGAACTGGCGTCACCTCCGCAAGCCGGCGCTGCCCAGCTGGGGCGAGCCGTACGCCGATGTCGTGGGCCGCATGAACAAGGCCATGACCGAGGCCTGGGACGCCGCAGACGCCGGCGACGTCGTGATCGTCTCGCACCAGCTCCCCATCTGGATCACCCACCTCGCGGTCGCCGGGCTCCCGCTGCGGCACGACCCCCGCGCGCGACGCTGCGCGCTGTCGAGCGTGACGAGCTTCGAGATGATCGACGGCAAATGGACAGAGACCGCCTACGCCGAGCCGGCGTCGACGGCGGGCGCGGTGGATGTGGGAGCAGTATGACTCGCGGCTTCGGGAAGGTCCGCGCGGCGGCATCCCTCGTTCTCAGCGCGGTGCTGATCGCCGGGCTCGCGGCGTGCTCCGCCGACCCGCTGGCCGAGCAGTACCGCGAGGGCGACAACAAGGGCTTCGTGGCGTCGGACGGCTTCAAGGTCGTCGAGATCAAGGCCGCCGATCGTGAGGACCCGGTCGCTTTCGAGGGGGTGCTGGACACCGGCGAGAAGACCACGAGCGCCGACTACGCCGGCGACGTGACCGTCGTGAACTTCTGGTACGCCGGCTGCGCGCCGTGCCGCGTCGAGGCGCCCGAGCTCGAGAAGGTGCACGACGCGTTCGAGGGGCAGGACGTCAAGTTCCTCGGCGTCAACCTGTACGACGGCGCCGAGGCGTCGCAGGCGTTCGCCAAGAAGTTCGGGATCACCTACCCGAGTGCGCTCACCACCGTCGACGGCTCGATCAAGCTCGCCTTCGCCGGTTCGACGCCTCTCAACGCCGTGCCCGTCACGCTCGTGCTCGACAAGGAGGGCCGCGTCGCCGCGCGCCTCATCGGGCAGATCGAGGAGTCGTCGATCCTCGAGACCCTCGTGCGCGAGACGCTGGAGGAGTCGTGAGCCTCGGCGAGCTCGTCGCCGACGGCTCGCTGCTCGTCGCGATCCCGATCGCCGTCCTCGCCGGCGCGATCTCGTTCCTGTCCCCGTGCGTGCTGCCGCTCGTGCCCGGCTACCTCGGCTTCATCGGCGGCGCGGTCGCGCCGCGCCCGGCCCCCGTCGCGGTGAACGCGGTGACGGATGCCGGCGGCCAGGCGCCCGCGCCCGCCGCGATGTCGACCGGGCTCGAAGCACCGGCCCGCGGCCGGCTGGTGCTCGGCGTGCTGCTGTTCATCGCGGGCTTCACGGTCGTCTTCGTCAGCATGGCGATGCTCGGCGGCACGGTCGGACGCTTCCTGCTCGAGTACGCCGACCTCATCACGCGCGTGCTCGGCGTGCTCATCATCGCGATGGGGCGCGTGTTCATCGGCTGGTTCGGGCTCGCGCAGCGGATCGCCCGGCCGCAGGTGCGCGGCAACCTCGGACTCATCGGGGCGCCGCTGCTCGGCATCGCGCTCGCGATCGGGTGGGCGCCCTGCATCGGCCCGACGCTCGCCGTGATCCTCACCATGTCGTTCGACTCCGGATCCGTCGGGCGCGCGGCGCTCCTCGGTGTCGCGTACTCGCTCGGGCTCGGCATCCCGTTCCTTCTCATCACGCTCGGATTCGGCTGGGCGACGCGCTCGGTCGCGTTCGTGCGCCGTCACATCCGCGTCGTCAACCTCGTCGGCGGCGCCCTGCTCATCGTGCTGGGCCTGCTCATGGTCACCGGCGTGTGGACCGCCGTGATGGCACAGCTCCAGGGGGTGTTCTCCAGTGTCCCGGCCCCGCTCTGACGCTTCGGCAGGCTCAGCGACCGAGGGCGGGTCGGACCCGCTCCGCCCCGCCGACCACGCGGACGGCGCCGGCGCGCCGGGCGACGGATCCGACGACATCACCCAGCCCGCGCTCGGCGTCGTCGGCTGGCTGCGGTGGGGCTGGCGCCAGCTCACCTCGATGCGCACCGCGCTCGTCCTGCTGCTGCTCCTCGCGATCGCCGCGGTGCCCGGCTCGCTCGTGCCGCAGCGCAGCGCCGACCCCAACGGCGTGCGACAGTACTTCGTCGACAACCCCGACCTCGCGCCGGTGCTCGACAAGCTGAGCCTGTTCGACGTGTACACGTCGCCGTGGTTCTCGGCGATCTACATCCTGCTGTTCATCTCGCTCGTCGGCTGCGTCATCCCGCGTACGAAGCACCACTTCAAGGCGATGCGCGCGAAGCCGCCGCGCACGCCCGCGCGTCTGTCGCGCCTGGACGCCCACCGCTCCGAGATCCTCGAATACTCGGACGAGACGGATGCTGCCTCCGCCGCCGCTCTGGCCGTCGAGGTCGCGCAGCAGCAGCTGCGCAGGTCGGGCTACCGCGTCGAGCGCTACGACAACGCCCGGACGCTGTCGGTGTCGGCCGAGCGCGGCTACCTGCGCGAGACGGGCAACCTCGTCTTCCACGGGGCGCTGGTGGGTGTGCTGCTGGCCGTGGGCATCGGCGGCGGATTCACCTATACCGGGCAGACCGTCATCATCGAGGGCCGCACCTGGGTCAACACGATGCTCGACTACACCTCTTTCAACCCCGGTCGCTTCGTCGACGAGGACGCCCTGACGCCGTACGCGCTGACGCTCGACCGGTTCGACGTCACGTACCAGCCCAGCGGCGAGCAGGGCGCGGGCATGGCCGGCGACTTCGTGGCGAACCTGACCACGCAGTACGCGGGCGAGCCCGCAGGCAAGGGCGAGGTGCGCGTCAACCACCCGCTCGACATGGCCGGCGACCGCGTCTACCTGATGGGCAACGGGTACGCCCCGACCCTCACGATCCGCGACGCCGACGGCGACGTCGTCTTCTCCGAGGCGGTGCCGTTCCTGCCGCAGGACACGAACATGACCTCGCTCGGCGTCATCAAGGTGCCGGACGGACTCAGCGACCAGGTCGGCCTCGTCGGCTTCTTCTATCCGACCCAGGTGAAGCTCGACAGCGGCGCGTACACGTCCAGCTACCCCGCGCTCATCAACCCCGTCGTCACGCTCGACGTCTACGTCGGCGACCTCGGCATCGACGGCGGCGTGCCGAAGTCGGTGTACACGCTCGACACGAGCGAGATGGACAAGCTCACCGGCGTCGGCACCGACGTGAAGTCGCTGGAGCTCGCCCCCGGCGAGACCGCCGACCTTCCCGGCGGACGCGGCACGGTCACGTTCGAGAACGAGGCGCCCGCGGGTGCGCAGGGCTACGACGGCTCGGTGAAGAGGTACGTCTCGCTGTCGATCCATCGGGATGCAGCCGCCACCTGGGTGCTCGGCTTCGCGGTGCTCGCGCTCGCCGGCCTGCTGGCGGCGCTGTTCGTGCCGCGCCGCCGCATGTGGGTCAAGGCCGTCGTCCAGGGGCACACCGTGCACCTCGAATACGCAGGACTCGCCCGCGGCGAGGACCCGACGCTCGCGGCCGCCGTCGACCAGTTCGCCGTGAAGCACCTCGCATCGCTGGCCGCGACCACGCCGGCCGGCGGCGCCGGCCGCGCTGCGGCATCCCCCGTTCCCGAATCAACCCCCGACGTAGACTGAGGATCATGCCCGACGCCACGCCCTTCGACCTCGACTCGATCTCGGTGCTCCTCGTCTGGACGGCCATCGCGATCTACGCGCTCGCATTCATCGCCTACACGGTCGACCTGTCCCGTCGCGGCGCGGTCGCGGCGGACGCGAAGGACGCCGCGGCGAAGGTCGCGCGTGAGCGCGAGCTCGTGACCGCAGGCGGGTACGCCGGCGGCAGCTCGGTCGACGAACTGCGCGCGCAGGAGTCGGCGTCCGAGGCGGCGCTCAACGCCCCCGTCGGCCGTCGCGAGCGCTTCGTGTGGGCGCGCATCGGCACGGCGCTGACGGTGCTCGGGTTCCTGTTCCACGTCGGTGGCGACGTCACGCGCGGGCTCGCCGCAGGCCGGGTCCCGTGGTCGAACATGTACGAGTTCGCGCTGACCGGCACGATGCTGATCGTCGCGGTGTACCTCGGTGTTCTTTTCCGCTACGACCTGCGGTTCCTCGGCACGTTCATCACGGGTCTGGTGGTGGTGTTGCTGGGCGGGACGGCCATCTGGTTCTACACCGACATCGTGCCCCTGATGGACCCGCTGAAGTCGGTGTGGCTCGTGATCCACGTGTTCGTGGCATCCCTCTCGACAGCCATCTTCGCGCTGGCCTTCGGGCTGTCGGTGCTGCAACTCATGCAGGCCCGACGCGAGCGCAAGGTCGCCGTCGCGGCGACAGCCGAGGACTCCGCGACGGCGGTCAAGACCGGACCCGGATTCCTCCGCACGCTGCCCAGCGCCGACGCGCTCGAGTCGCTCGCCTACCGGTTCGCGATCATCGGCTTCATCTTCTGGACGTTCACCCTCATCGCCGGATCGATCTGGGCCAACGACGCCTGGGGCAGGTACTGGGGCTTCGACACCAAGGAAGTGTGGACGTTCGTCATCTGGGTGCTCTACGCCGGCTACATCCACGCGCGGGCGACGCGCGGCTGGCGCGGCTCGCGATCGGCCTGGCTGTCGATCATCGGCTTCACCGCGGTGCTCTTCAACTTCACGATCGTGAACATGTTCTTCAAGGGCCTGCACGCCTACTCCGGCCTCAACTGACCCGTCTTTCCGCGACATTCCGTTCCGGGAATGCCGGGCCGGCCCCTCGGCTCGATGATGGAATGTCCGACACGCCCTTGACGGATCTCTCGGCCCGGGGCTACTTTTGCGCCTGTCCGGTTCGCTGACCGCGTCGCCTCGCCGCACGCAGGCCTCGGGACCGGGATGGGTTTGAGCATCAGGATCGGCACGCAAGTGTCATCGCCGGGGTTCGGGGGAGCCGCGCAGCGGATCGAGTACACCGGCGCGTTGTCAGTTTCGTCATACGAGCGACAGGCGCGTCATGGTTTGGGGATCGGGAACGGAGCGCTACCGCAGCGCGGCGTTCGGCTTGGTCGCGTACGCGACCGCCGTGGCCGTCGCCGTCGGTATCGCATTGCCGTACAGCGCGCCGCGCGCGCTCCCGGTCGCGACCGTCGCCTCCGCCTCCGCCTCCGCACCCGCTCAGGCACCGGCCGCCGCACCCGCGGCGACGGTGTCGGGAGCCGCTGCCGACGCCTCGTCCGGCGAGATGATCGGCGAGCCGGCGGCCTTGAACGTGCGGCCGTTCGACGCCACCGACGTGGCCACGCCCACCGATGCTCCTCCGGCCGACCCGGCGCCCGCGGACCCTGCGCCCGCACCCGATCCGGCACCGGCCCCCGCGCCCGATCCCGCCCCGGCGGTCGATCCCGCGCCGGCTCCCGCACCGGTCGAACCCGTCGCGGTCGACCCTGCGCCGGCGCCCGCGCCTGCGGACTCCTCGGTCCCCGCGGACCAGGCACCCGCCGCACCGGCGCCCGCTGCTCCCGCCACGGTCGCACCCGCCCCGTGGGTGCTGACGATGTCGGGCACGGCGTCGTCGCTCGTGTTCCACGGCGACGGCACGGTCACCTTCGAGGGCGTCACCCGTTCCCTCGCCGAGATCTCGGAGATCCGCGTCACCGGCACCGCGGGCGATGACACGTTCACGATCGACTTCGCCGGCACCGACCCCGGCGTGCCGATCTGGTTCGACGGCGCGGCCGGCTACGACACGCTCGCGACGAACGGCGGCGGCGGCTTCTCGTCGGCGCCGACCGACGGCTCGTCGGGCTCGATGACCTTCGGCTCGACCGTTGTGCACTACGCGGGCATCGAGCCGATCCTCACCGACAACGACCCGTCGGCGAGCGTCGAGTTCACGCTCAGCGGGAGCGACGACGACGCCGTGCTCGAAGTCGACCCCACCGACTCGTCGCTGCTGCGGCTGCGGTCGCTGGCAGGTTCCCCGACGTTCGAGCAGACCAGCTTCGCCGCACCGACAGCGTCCGGGACGAAGCTCAAGATCTCGGGCGGCAGCGGGCACGACAAGCTCACGGTGCTCGGCATCATCAACCTGCTGAACGCCGCGTTCGAGGCCTACTTCGAGTCGATCGTGTTCCAGGGCGCCACCGTCACCGCAGGATCGGTCACGGCGGCGGCGGCCGACAGCAACACCGACGGCATCCCGTTCACGCTCAGCGACTGCAACCCGCTCGGCGACGACTTCGACATCGTGAACTGCTTCGCGCACAACGCGACCGCCTCGGTCACCGTGACGAACAGCTCGATCACCGCGGGCGACGTCTCGCTCACCGCAGATGCCTCCGTCGTGCCCGACACCTCTGCCGCCACGGCGTATGCGGTGCTCGTGAAGTCCGCGGCGACCGTGTCGGTGACGGACTCGACCATCACCGCGACCGGCGCCTTCACGGCGGCGTCGACGTCGACCGTCGGCGCCTTCACCCTGAACAAGCGCTACGGCGACGTCGCGGTCGTCTTCTCCGACGCCACCACGACCATCGGAGGCACCACCGCTCTCAACGTCGGCGGCGACGCGACGATCTCGGCGACCTCCACGGTCACCGCCAGCGCCATCCCGCAGACGGCCAACCCGAACGACGCGCCGAAGAGCTTCGACGCCGCCGTCGCCGCCGTCACCGTCGACTCCGACGTCGTCAGCACCCTCACCGGCAGCGCACACGCCACTGTCGCCGGCGCACTCGGGGTCGCGGCATCCAACGTCGCCACCGTCACCGCCGACGGCGACGCATCGGGCGAGAGCAGCGGCGCCGGCGTCGCGGTCGTCTACATCGACCAGACGACGGACGCCGCCATCGACTCGACGTACGCGCCGGGATCCACCGCCGCCTCGCTCGCGGTGCTCGCGAACCAGCAGTCCACGGTGACGGCCACGTCGAAGGCCGCGCACGACGGGGCGTCGGCCCAGAACAACAAGAGCCCGAACGCGCCGAGCCGGGCGAACGGTCAGGCGGCCAACGACGACGGCACGCAGACCACGATCGCCGGGGCCTTCGCGCTGTCGATCCTGGACGTCGACACGCACGCCCGGCTCCAGGGCTCGTCGGTGACGACGACCGGAGCGCAGACCGTGACCGCGAAGGCGAAGAACAGCGTCGCGACCACCGGCAACGGCGGCACCACCGACGGCGCCGCGACCGGCATCGGCGTCGGCGTCGCGATCAACCTCATCACGCTGCTGACCGAGGCGTTCGTGCAGGCGGCTCACCTCTCGGCGGGCGGCGGCGTCACCGTCGAGGCCGACGGCCCCGACAGCGGAGACGCATCGTTCACCGCGACGGCCACATCGGGCGCCGGAGGCGGCGGCTCGTTCAGCGGTGCGGGCTCGCTGGCCGTCGACCGCATCACCGCGCACACCTCGGCACGGCTCGCCGGCACCGGCAGCACGTTCGACGGCAAGAACCTCACCCTCAAGGCGCGCGGCGCGCACACCAGCCACGCGAAGGCCACCTCGAAGCAGGACGGCACCGGATCGGTCGGCCTCGGCGCCTCGGTCGCGCTGAGCCTCATCCGCAACGAGGTGTTCGCGGGCGTCGACGCCGGTACGGGTGCGACAGGCATCGGGGCTCTCGTGATCGACGCGGCAGGCTCCGACGACGCGACGACCGAGACCGAGGGCGGCGCGGAGGGCGGAACCTCGGCCTCGCTCACCGGCGTCGCGAGCATCGCCATCCACAACGTGCACACGACGGCCTCGATCCTCGGCGGCCCGGCCCTCGCCACTGCGTCGGGCATCACCGCGAAGGCCGACCAGAAGGCGAAGGCGACGACGAGCGCCAAGGGCGCCACCAAGGCCGGCGCCGGGGCGACCCTCGCACTGACGATCGCGTTCGCGCTGACGAGCGCCGACCATGTCGCGGAGGCGCGGATCGGCCGCGACGTGACTGCGGGCGGTGCCGTGTCGTTCACCGCGGAAGGCACATCGACGACGGCCACCTCGGCCGAGGCGAGCGCGGCGGGTGCGCCGGGCGAAGCCGGCGGCAGCGGCAAGGACAGCACCGGCAAGGACGTCAAGGGCAAGGCCGACGACAAGGCGACCAAGACCGGGGCGCGCACCGACGGGGGAGCCGGCGGCGGCACCTCCACGCCCGAGCAGAAGAACGAGGACGGCACCTCGGTGTCGGTGGCCGCGGCGATCGCCATCAACCTCGTCAACTCGGTCACCCGCGCCATGCTCGGCGACGGCAGCGTGCTCGTCGCGAACGGGGCGCCGGTGACGTTCGAGGCGAAGAACAACACCGATGCCTCGGCCACGGCCAAGGGCACATCCTCGGATTCGAGCTCCGTCGGCATCGGCGCTGCGGTCGCGGTCAACAAGGTCCGCCTGATCAACGAGGCCGGGATCGGCATCGGAGCTTCGCTGCACGCCGCGTCGCTCGCCGTGTCGGCCACGGTGAAGACCGACGGGTCGGACGACACGCACACGTTCGCCGCCGTCGCCGAAGCCGGCGCGACCGGCACCGGCGGCACTCTCGGCATCGCCGGGGCGTTCGCGATCAACCTCGTCGACGAAGACACGCGAGCCGTGGTGGACGCCGACAACGACCCGCTGCACCCCGACCCGCCGGCGCCGCTTCCCGGCGTCGTGCTCACCGGGGGCTCCGCGAGCTTCACCGCCGGGTCGAAGAGCAACGACAAGGCATCGGCCAAGAGCGAGCAGGAGGGCGAAGGCACCGTCGGCATCGGCGCCTCGTTCGGGCTCAACCTCGTCACCCACGAGGTGTACGCGGGCGTCGCGCCCGCGGCCAACGGCACACGCGGCCCTCCCGTCACCGGTGCCGGCGCACTGACCATCACCGCCACGCACGACGTCACGCTCACCACTGAGGCAGAAGCAGGCGCGGCAGGCGGAGGCGTCACCATCACGCCCTCGGTCGCCATCGTCATCGCGACCATCCACACCGCAGCATCCATCGGCATCGGCTCCGCTCCGCTCACCACGTCGAGCATCACCGCCACCGCCACCCAGACCGTCGCCGCCGACACCACGGCGAAGGGGTCGACCACCGCGGGCAGCACCGCCGGGATCGGCGTCTCGCTCGCCCTCGCGATCCTCGACGACATCACGTCGACGTCGGGCAGCGATCGCAGCCTCACCACGACCGGCGCCGCCTCGTTCACCGCGACGCAGCGCGTCGACGCAAAGACCACCGCGAAGGCCTCGGCCCAGGGAGCGAAGCCGTCCGAGGGCAAGGACCAGGGCGGCAAGGACGTCAACGAGAAGGCCGACGCGAACCTCGGCCAGGCGAGCACCACCAAGCAGCAGAACGGCGGTGGATCGACGTCGACCTCGTCGACGCCGAAGGCCGCGACCAACGACAACAACGGCGCGTCGCTGTCGATCGCCGGCGCCATCGCCATCGCGGTCGTCTCGCCCACCGTGCGGGCCCGCTTCGCGAACGGCGTGTTCGTCGTCGCCGGCGGTCTGGTGACGCTGCGGGCGCTCGCCGACATCGACTCGAGGGCCGACGCCCGCGGCGACACGTCGACCAAGGGCGACGTCGGCATCGGGGCCGGTGTCGCGGTCCAGGCCGTCGAGATCACGGTGAACGCCACGACCGGCGTCTCGACGATCACCGCCACCGGACTCGTCGTCGAGGCGGGGATGCTCGACGGCGACACCGACGACGTGGTGCGCCGGTGGGACGACGCGACCAAGACGTGGATCGTCGTCGATTCGGGCGAACAGCTGCCCGGGCCTTCGAAGAACGACACCGCCTATGTCAAGGAGTCCGGGCAGGAGGGCATCTACACGTTCGACGGCTCGAACTGGTCGAACACGACGCCCGGCGCCATCACCGCCGGCGACGAGCTGCCCGGCTCGCCGAGCGCGAACGACCTCTTCCTGCTCCGCGCCGAGAAGGACGGCCACCCGGGCAACTCGGTGTGGAAGTACGACGGCTCGGACTGGGTGTTCCAGACCGCGGCGGTCTACGCCAAGAAGGACGACCTGCCCAAGGACGAGATCGAGGAGGGCGACTGGTTCCAGCTCACGGCACAGGACGGCACCCACGCTCCGGGCTTCTACAAGCGCAACGGCAGCCACGAGTGGGAGCTGCAGTCCGTCACCGTCGGCTCGGGCGACCGGCTGCCCGCTTCGCCCGCCGACGACGACCTGTTCCGCCTGTTCGAGCACGAGATCACCTCGATCGCCCGCGCCGGCGCCAGCAAGTCCGACAGCGTCGGCGTCGCCGGGGCCATCGCCATCAACATCCTCGGCAACCAGACCGAGGCGGTCGTCCCGACCGCGGCGACGGTCACGCTGTCGTCGGCGGCATCCACGATCTCCGCAGAGAGCAACGAACGGGATGCCGCGACCGCGACCTCGCAGGCCAACCAGGGCAAGGCGACCGGCATCGGCGCCGTGTTCACGCTTCAGGTCGTCGACGGCAGCGATGTGCGCGCCGAGGTCGAGAACGGTGCGGCGCTGACCGGCGGGACCGGGCTGGCCATCACGGCGTTCGGATTCCGGGAGTTCATCACGAAGGCCGAGGGCGGCGCCGAGTCGACAGGCGCGGCCGCGATCGCGCCCGTCGTCGCCCTCGTGATCAGCGTCGACGACGACGTCACCGCTCGGCTGGGGACGGGCGGTGACACCGGCGTCACCGGGCCGCTCAGCGTCACGGCGACCCACCAGCTGCGCATCCGCACCGACGGCAACGCGAAGGCCGCCGGCAAGAGCGCCGCGGTCGGCGCGATCATCGCCGTGAACGCCGTCGTCGGATGGGACACGCTCGCCGAGATCGCGCGCAACGCCTCCGCCACGGCGGTCTCGGTCGTCGCCGACTCGCTGGCCTTCACCGAGGCGAAGGTCGAGGCCTCGGCAGAGGGCGCGAGCTCCAGCGAGACCCAGTCGGGCGACCAGAAGTCGGGCGAGGCCGTCAACGGCGACAAGAACCCGAACACGGCGGGCACGCGCGACGACACCGCCGGCATGCCGTCCTCGAACGGCGGCACGAACGGCACCAACGGCGGCAACGGCGCGAACCAGCAGCAGTCCGCGCAGTCGGGCCAGTCCGGCAGCGGCAGCAGCGACACCACGGCGGTCGCTGCGGCGATCGGGGTCAACTGGCTCGTGGCGACCTCGACCGCCCGCATCGCCGCGAACGTCACCGTCACCGCGACGGCCGGCGAACTCGTCGTGCGGTCGCTCTTCGCGCAGCGCGCGTACGTCTTCGCCCTCGGCACGGCGATCGACGTGACCCACGGCGGCACCCGCGTCGGCGCCACCATCGGACTCAACGTGCAGGACGCCACCAACCGCGCAACCATCGGCGCCGGCGCGCACGCGACCGGCCAGACCGGCGTGACGGTCGCCGCCGTAGCACCCGCCGGCACGCACAACGACTTCATCGTGTGGTCCTTCGCCGCGGCGGGCGGCAAGAACACCTCGGTCGCCGGCAGCGCGGCCGTGCAGATCCTGCTGCTGACGACCGAGGCCTCGGTGGGCGTCGGCGCGGAACTGGATGCACCGGCCGGGGGAGTGGCCGTGACCGCGACGCAGCCCATGCGGCTGCAGAACCTCGCCATCTCGGGGGCGCTCAGCACCGGGTCGGATGCCGCCGTCGGAGGGGCGTTCCTGGTCAACTACCTCGAGATCAACACGCGGGCCTGGATCGACTCGACCGTCGGCTCGCCGACGCACGTCGACGCGTCGGGCGCCACCTCCCTCACCGCGACGACCACCCTCGACCCGATCGTCCCCGATCTTCCCGAGCCCGTGAAGGGCAAGGTCGACATCCCGGCAGTGAGCAACATCGCGATCGCCGGCGGGGCCACGCAGGGTACGGCGGTCACCGGCGCCTTCATCGTGAACATCTTCAACCTGCAGACCCGCGCATGGATCGCGAACGGCGCGCAGCTGAACCAGACGGGCGCCGTGGGCGGCAGCGGGCAGACCGTCACCGTCGCGGCGAGCGACTCGATCACCGTCGTCGACGCCGCCGGCGCGCTGTCGCTCAGCCTCGACTCGTCGAGCGTCGGCATCACGGTCGCCGTCGAGATCTCGAACTCCGACGTCCGCGCGTGGATCGGCGACCAGGCGGTCGTCCGTGCCGGCGGAGACGTCGAGGTCGAGGCGACCTCGCACGAGGACTGGTTCGTGCTCGCGGTGTCGGGCGGCGTGACGATCAGCGGCAGCGTCGCCGCGACCGGTGCCGTCCTCGTGATCGTCGCCAACCAGGGCGGCAGCGACCCGCAGACGCTCGCCCGGATCGGCCAGTCGACGGTCCGCACGAACGGCGACCTCACGGTGCACGCGAAGAAGGACGTCGTCGCGAAGCTCTCCAGCGGCAACATCGCCGTCTCGGGCAGCGGCTCGGGCGTCGGCGCGTCGGTGACGGTCAACGTCCGCGACGACGACGTCACGGCGCAGATCGGCGACGGCGCCGACGTGCAGGCCGCCGGAGACACCCTCGTCAAGGCGGAGCAGTCCGGCGACTTCCTGCTCTTCGCGGTCGGCGGCGCCGGCGGCAACTCGGTCGGCGTGGGCGGGTCGGTCACGGTCAACGTCCTGACCGACACCACCACCGCGAGCATCGGCGGCGGCGCGAAGGTGAACTGCGTGGGTGTCTCGTGCACCAACGCCAACCCGAGCCTCACGCAGGACGTGGTGGTCGAGGCATCCGACGAGACGACGGTCCTCTCGCTCGCCGGCGTCCTCGCCGTCGGCGGCACCGCGGGCGTCGGCGTCGGCGTCGACGTCGAGGTCGTGAACAAGACCACGCAGGCGAGCATCGGCGCCGGTGCGACCGTCAACGCGAACGGCGACGTCGTGGTCAGCGCCACGTCGTCCGAGCAGATCGACTCGATCTCGGCGGGCGGATCCGTCGGCGGCACCGCCGCGGTGACCGTCAACGCCGCAGTGCCGGTGGTCACGGTCACGACGAAGGCGTGGATCGGCGCATCCGCGAACGTCACGGCCGGCGGCAACGTCATCGTGGCCGCCGCGGACGACTTCACCCTCTTCACGATCGCCGGCAACATCTCGGTGTCGGGCACCGCGGCCGTCGGCGCCGGCGTCGCCGTGCCGGTGGTGACCAAGACCACGCAGTCGTGGATCGGCGACGGCGCCCGCGTCACCTCTCGCGCGCTCGCCGGGCACATGACGCACACCACCGTGGCGTCGGGATCGTTCGACCCGCACGGGACCGACACCCGCTTCGACCCGCGTGGAACGCTGGGCGGCTACCCGACGCCGTACCCGCACAGCCCGATCAACGGCAGCGGTCTGCAGGCGGACGGCGCCACCATCAACCTCGGATACCAGCACGGCTTCAAGTCCGGGCAGATGGTCGTGTACGACGCCGGCGGCGGCGCGGCGATCACGGGGCTGACCGACGGCGCGACGTACTTCGCGATCCCGGTGTCGAGCACCGCCATCAAGCTGTGCACGATGCGTGGACCCCCGGTGAGCCCGGGATCCGATGAGTACACCTGCGCACCCGGCCACCTCCTCGGCGGCCTCAGCCTCCCCGCCGGCGTCAAGATGGGCGAGAACCAGCGGTTCGTGCCCACCACCCAGCCCGGCCTCCCCTCGGACGTGTCGCCGCGGTTCACCGCCCAGTACGCGGTCGGCACCGACTACCTCGTCCTCCCTTACGACCTCACCGTGAACGTCGGCGATCCGGTCATCTACAGCGCCGGCGGCGGCACCCCGATCGGCGGCCTCGAGGACGGCGCGACCTACTACGTCGTCAACGCCGACCCGAACCACTTCCAGATCGCCCGCACCCAGTGCGAGGCCACCGGCCTCGCCGATGACTGCAACGGCGTCGCCGGCCCGATCGTCCCGATCGTCTTCAGCTCGACCGGCAGCGGCCGCTCCCACAGCATCGTCGCCTCGGGCGACCTGCCGGCGGCGGATGCCTCGGCCCTCGGTCCGCAGTCGACCTCCGCCCCCGTCAAGACGGGATTCGCAGGCGTCGCCGTCACCGCGACCGACAGCACGTACCTCGCCGGCATCGGCATCTCGGCGGGCGGGTCGGGCACTGCGGCGGTCACACTCTCGGGCTCGGTCTCGGTCGCCACCGTCCACGTCGAATCGTGGATCGGCACGGGAGCCCGGATCAACTGCGGCGACGTCGCGTGCAGCGTCAACGATCCGGCCTCGGCCGGGACCGCTCAGTCGGTCCTGGTGTCGGCATCCAGCTCGTTCCGCACCCTCGGGCTCGCCGCCGCCCTCGCGATCGGCGGCACGGCCGGTGTCGGGGCCTCGGCTGCCGTCCGGGTGATCGACCTCACCACCACCGCCGAGATCCGCGGCGGTGCCGTCGTGAACGCGCGCGACGACATCGTGATCGTCGCCGACTCGCGGCTGGACGTCGTCTCGGTCAACGCGGCCGCCGGAGGCGGCACCGTGGGTGTCGCGGGCACGGTGGGCGTCACCGTGGTGACGACATCGACCATCGCCCGCACCGGCAGCAACGTCGTGCTGCGCGCCGCGGGCGACATCGGGGTCTTCGCCCGGTCGGACGACCGCCTGATCCTCGTGACCGCGTCGGTCGCCGCCGGCTACGTCGGCGTCGGCGTGGGCGTCGGCGTGGCGGTCGTCGACAAGACCACGAAGGCCTACCTCGGACAGAACGGCACCCTCGTCGTCGGCGGCAACGGCGCCGCGGGGCTCGGCGGCGTCAGCAACGGGCTCCTCTCGGGCGGGGACTTCGCCTTCCTGGGCGAGTTCCACGGCCTGGCGGTCCAGGCGATCTCGCGCGAGAGCCTGTTCGGCCTCGTCGCCGGCGTGGGCGCCGGCTTCGTCGGCGTCACCGCGAACGTCGGCGTCAACATCTTCACCGTCGTGACGCAGGCGTACATCGATCTCGGTACGACCGTCAACGCCGGCGGTGCGGTGTCGGCGGCATCCAGCCAGCAGGGCGTGTCGGTCACGGCAGCCGACCGCTTCGACTCGGTCACCTTCGCGGGCGGCGCGGCCGGCGGATTCGTCGGCGCGGCCGGCGGCGTCGACATCGGCGTCGCGAGCATCGGCGTGACCGCCTACCTCGCCACCGGGACCGATGTCTGGGCGAAGGGCGACGTCGCCGTGAACGCCCTGGGCATCAAGCACGTGCAGTCGTACGCGATGAGCGTCGGCGCCGGATTCGTCGGCGCTGCCGGAGCCGTGTCGGTGTGGTCGATCGGCACCCAGCCGACGGCGTCGTACTCGAGCGACGGAAACGGACCCGACCGCGGCGCGTGGAGCGGGACGGTCTCGTACAACACCGGCGACGTCGTCACCTTCAGCGGGCAGCGGTACGCCGCCAAGCGCGTCAGCAAGGGCGCGCAGCCGAACACGTCGCCCGCCGACTGGGGTGCGATCGACGACACCGACCCGACGGACTACGGCAGCGGCCAGAGCTCGCAGGGCGACGCCGACACGGTGGTCGCCGGCGGCGGCACCGGCGGCTGGAAGTCGATCCTCGGCGACGCGCCGTCCGGATCGGGGACGACGCCGTACCAGAACACGGTCTACGGCACGATGGCCGGCACGAGCACCGCCGTCGGCGGCTCGTCGAACCAGACGTCGCCGACAGCACAGCGCTTCACCCAGCCGGCACCGCCGTCGGGAACCTCCGCCGGCATCTACGGCAGCGTCCACTCGCAGCTCGCCGACGTCAGCGTCGTCGCGACCGACGAACTCGTCGTCTTCGCCCTCGCGGGTGCCGTCGCCGGCGGCGCGGGAGCGATCGGAGCCGGCGTCACGGTCCTCACCATCGGCCTCAACACCGATGCGGGCATCTACAGCGGGGCGCACGTCGACGCAGCCGGCCGGGTCGATGTGACGGCCCTCGCGACCGAGAGGACCACGCAGATCGGCGTCGCCGGCGCGGCAGGCTTCATCGCGATCGCCGGACAGGTCGCCGTCCTCAACGACCACGCGGATCAGACCGCGCACGTCGACACGGGGTCGTTCATCGACGGGGCGGGCAGCGGCCTGCACGTGAGCGCGCGGGCCGACCGCGAGGTCGCCGTCTACGCGATCGGCGTCACCCTCGGCGCCGGCGCGGCGGGCGTCTCGGTCGCGGTCATCACGATCGACGGGGACGCACAGGCCAAGGTCGGCGCCGTCGTCCTGGATCACATCGGCGGACTCGAGGTGCGCGCCTCCGACCGCTTCGTGCCGACGGTGCTCTCCATCGGCGTCGCGGGCGGCATCGCCGTCGGCCTCAGCGGCGTCGTCGCCGTCATCACCTACTCCGGCATCACGCGGGCCGAATCCTTCGCCACCGGCACCGTCGACGGCGACGTGACCGTCGCGGCGTCGGCCGAGCGCAACACGATCGCGCCGCTGGCCGTCAACGTGTCCACCGGCGCGCTCGCCGTCGGCGTCACCGTGCTGGTCGCCACCAGCGACCGCGACACCGAGGCCGAGCTCGGCGGCAGCCTGAACCTGACCGCGGTGCCGACCGCCGAGGTGAGCGTGACGGCATCCGCCACCAACGCCGTGCGCGCGTACACCCCCGGCGTGTCGGTGGGTGGAGCCGCCATCACCGCCATGGTGCCGATCGCGACCGTGTCGGGACACACCACCGCCCGTCTTAGCGGCTCCGTCTCGGCCAACGACGTCACCGTCAGCGCCACGGGCCGCCAGCAGGCCTCCGCGCAGGTCGACGTGGTCGGCGTCGGCGGCGCCGCCTTCAACGCCTCGGTCGCCATCGCCGTCGTCACCGACGGCGCAGAGGTCGCCGCACGGGTCACGGGACCGGCATCCATAACCGCCACCGGCGCCGTCGTGGTCAGCGCGACGCAGCCGGGGCGCAACGAGGCGATCGCACTCGTCAACAGCATCCAGGTGAGCATGGCGTTCTCGGGCGCCGTCGTCATCGCCGACGCGCGTCTGGGCAGCGCGCTCATCGCCGCCCTCGACGGCGACGTCGTCTCGTCGGCCTCGGTGCAGGTGACGGCGAACGGACAGAACTTCGCGCAGGCCAAGGTGCTGCTCGTCGCCGGCTCGCTCGGCGCCGGCATCGGCGTCAACGTGCTGACCGCGGTCGTGACGGCCGCCGCGGTGGTCGCGGCGACATCGGCCGATGCGAACAACGACCAGCTCATCTCCAGCTCGGGCACCGTCGCCTTCGGCGCGACGTCGGCCAACACGGCCGAGGTCCACACCGACCTCGCCGGCGGCGGGCTGCTCGGCGGCGCCGCCGTCTCGGTGCCGACCGCGACGGTGGCGGGCGCGACCACCGCCTCGGTCGAGGGTGACGTCACCGGCAACGCGGGCGTCAGCGTCAGCGCCACCAGCGCCAACCGTGCGACCAGCGAGGTCGTGCTGGTCGCCATCGGCGGGATCGCGGGCGCGGCCGTCAACGTCTCGACCGCCGAGATCACCGCCGCCGCCGCCACGACCGCCGAAGTGAAGGCCGGCTCGATCGTCAGCGCACCCGGCGACCCCGTCACCGTCCAGGCGACGTCGGCCAACCGGGCGACCTCCAGCACCCTCGCGGTGGGCGCCGGGATCGGCGCGGCCGTGGCGGTGCAGATCACGCTGGCCGAGGTGGCCGGCGCGACCACCGCACGCTTCGACGGCGACATCCTGTCGACGCCGACCAAGACGGGCAGCCTGTTCGTACAGGCCCAGGGCGGCAACCAGGCGGTCGCCGACACCAAGGTGCTCACGATCTCGGCCGGGCTCAGCGGCACGGGCGTCAGCTCGCGGGCGATCGTGTCGGGCGAGACGCTGGCCGTCATCGGCTCCACCGCGTCGGTGAACGTCTCGGGCGCCGTGACGGTGAAGGCGCTGCTGTCGACCTTCGGCGGCGAGCAGAACCTCGCGCGCAGCACCCTCAAGGGCTTCGCCCTCGGCGGCATCGCCGCGGGCATCGTCGTCATCGAGGCGACGGTCTCGGGCTCGGTGCGCGCCCTCCTCAACGGTGCGATCGCCGGCTCCGGCTCCATCACGCTCGACGCCGACGCCACGATGCACGCCGACGCCGACAGCCTCTTCGTCGCCGCCGGGCTCGGCACGCTCACCGGCATCGCCACGACGGCGACCGTGTCGGCCGACACCGTGGCAGGCGGCGACGCGGCGGGCAGCGTGGCCACGACGGGCGGCCTGTTCACCGTGACCGCCGACTCGACGTACACGGCCGAGTCGACCTCGAACGCCCCCACCATCGGCGGTGTCGCCATCATCGTGCAGCTGCCGCTGGCGCGGGTCAGCGGCCGCACCGGCGCCGTCTACGCCGGACAGGTGGCGGGCGCCTCGTCCGCGTCGGCCGTCGCGAACTCTCACAACACCGCGACCGCCGATGCCTCCGAGCTGATCGCGATCACGCTGATCGGCGTCATCATCGCCTACGCGCTGGGCGAGGTGACGGCCACCACCGAGGCCGGTCTGGGCGGCGCCAACGTCGGCGGCGGTTCGGTCACCGTCACGGCGACGTCCGACGACGACGCGCAGGCGTACGTCGGCGGCCTTTCGGGCGGCGGCCTGTCGGTCTCGCTGCTGCGGCCCGAGGCCCGGTCGACCGGCATCACGCGGGCGTTCGTCGGCACGAGCAAGACGGTCACCGCGGGGTCGCTCACCCTCAGCGCCATCGCGACGCCGGATGCCACGGCCGAGGCGAAGATGGTCGGCATCAGCCTGCTGGCCAACGTGCTGGTGAGCAACCCGATCGCGACCGTCGCCGGGACGACCGAGGCCTTCATCGGCTTCGACGAGACGGTGTCGCTGGGCTCGGGGGCGGCGACGCTGACCGCGACCCGCACGGCCAACGCGAGCGCGACAGGCAGCAGCGTGCAGGTGTCGCCGATCTCGCTGTCGGGCATCACCCTGGAGGCGACGACGACGGGCACCGTGTCGACCCACATCGACGACCGCGCCGACGTGACGGCCGGCTCCGTGTCTATGACGGCCGGCGGCACCAGCACCCCGGTGGCTTCCAGCACGACGGTCGGGGTCTCGCTGCTCGGCGGCACGCTCGTCGCGATGAACACCACCGACTCCACCACCGTCGCCAGCTGGGTGGGACCGGCGGACAGCGCCACGGCCGCGGACGCGGCCGACCCGGCGAGCGTCACGACGTCGGGCGCCGGCGGGATCACGGTCGCCACCGACTACACGTCGCACGTGTACGTCATGGCGGTCGCCGCAGGATTCGGCGTGCTGGCGGCGGGCTCGTACATCCAGGGCACCGCGACGAACACGGCGACCGCCCTCGCCTACCTCGGCGACCGCGCCGAGCTGCGCGCGAACGGCGGCGGCGGCATCCTCTTCGACGCCGCGGCCGTGACGACCGCGATCGCCGACGCCGTCGGGTTCAACGGCGGACTCGGGTTCGCCGTCGGCCAGACCACCACCAAGGCCGACCTGCGGCCGACCATCCGCGCCTACACCGTCTCGGGCGGCGTGCTCAGCGGCGCGAGCGTCACCGTCCGGGCACGCAGCAACACCGATGCCGCAGGCGCCGCGATCCGTCCGACCTACACCTACAACACGGTTCTCGGCGACAACGCGCCCACCGTGGTGGCACCCGCCTTCGCGCGGGCCTCGCTCGGCGGGGCATCGCTGCTCGGCAGCGTGACGGGCGCCGAAGGGCACGCGATCAACTCGCCGACGGTGCGGGCGGCGATCGGATCCGGCACCACGGTCTCGGCGACCGGCGCGCTGTGGGTCATCGCCCGGTCGCTCGGCGACGCGCAGGTCGACGCATACTCGCTCGCCGCCGCTGTCGGCATCGGCGTCGGCATGGTCGACGGCTACGCCACCAGCGCCGGAAGCGTGACCGCCGAATTCAACGGCCTCTCGGGAACGATCGGGTCGGCCAACGTCCTCACCTTCGTGAACGCCACGGCGCTCACCGAGGGGCGCGCCGTCGGCGGCGGCGCCCTCGCCGGCGCGACGAACGGCACGCAGACCTCGACGGTGGGACCGACCGCCCGCGCCCTGGTGGGCGGCACGCTCACCGCGGCGAACGCCATCGACATCCGCAGCGACGTGCGGACGGCGGCGACCGCCGTGTACCGCGCACTGTCGCTCTCGGGCTTCGTCTCGGCGAGCTTCGGCACGATCACGGCCACTGACGAATCCGACGTGCGCACGGCCGTCGTCGGCAGCGGATCGGTCAAGAGCACGGGCGGCAACGTCACGATCCAGGCCTGGCACAACTTCGACGGCACGAAGTTCCTCACCGACAACATGGCCGACGCCTCGGTCATCCAGACCACGTTCGCCTTCGGCCTCTCGATCGGGTCGTCGAGCCTCCACGCCACCGCGAAGGCCATCGTCAAGGCGGAGGTCGAGGCGGGCGCGACGGTCGCGGCACCCAACGGCAACGTGGTGCTCAAGGCTCTCTCGGGCAACTACGCGGACTCGTTCTACAAGCGGACCGGCGGCGCGCTGGTGAACGTCCAGCCGAACTCGAGCCCGACCTCGACGGCCTCCGGCACGACGGCCGCGAACCTGCTCGGCCACGTCAACGTCAACGGCGCGAACGGCGCGAAGGGCCTCACGGTCCTCGCGCAGGGCAACGACCGGGCCGAAGCCGGCATCCGCAACATCGGCGGCGGCCTCATCCAGATCGGCAGCTCGTCATCCAAGGCAGAAGGCCACCCCGTCGTGAGCGTCACTCTCGGGGGCGCGGCATCCGTCATCCGCGTCGAAGGCGCCATCAGCGCCAAGGCGATCAGCTCGTACGACGCAGACGCCAGCACCTACAGCGCGACGGGCGGGGTGCTCAACGTCTCGAGCTTCAACGCGCAGAGCTCGATGAACCCCACCTCGTCCGCGACGATCACCGGCGGCGCCTCGATCATCGCCGGCGGCGCGATCGAGCTCTCGGCCGCCGCCAACCCGCCGCTGCCGGCCGCATCGGACGGCACGTTCGACGCCGTGGGCGGCGTCGACGGCACGGCCCACACCATCACGTTCGGCGCGGTGCACAACTCGGGCACGGGCGACACCGTCACCTATGACGCGCAGGGTCAGCCGACGGTGGCCGGACTCGTCCCGGGCCGTCAGTACTCGATCATCGTCATCGACGCCGACACCGTGCAGCTGGGCGTGGTCTACAGCAGCGACAACGTCAGCACGGTCTACGACACCATCAGCTTCGGCACCCGCAAGCACGGCCTGAACACCGGCGACGTGCTGCTCTACCAGCTGGTCAACGGCGGCACGGCGATCGGCGGCCTCACGGCCGACACGCTCTACGAGGTGTACAAGGTCGACGACAGCACGATCAAGCTCCGCGCGATCGGCGCGGCCACCACCACCGACACCGTGACAGCAGGCGCCGTCGACAACGGCACGCACACGATCGGCGGCTCCAGCGGCTTCCACAACGGCGACTACGTCACCTACCACGCGCCGGCGGCGACCGCGACGTTCACCTCCGGCCAGGTCGACAAGCAGTGGGACTCGGGCAGCAACACGTGGGTCGCGACCACCGGCTCCAACGCCGACAACATCTACTTCGCGCGCGACACGAGCCCGGCCGACAACGCGTTCGACGACATCGGCTTCGTGAGCGGGCAGCTCGTGCGGTACTTCACGACCGGCACGCCGATCAGCGGGCTCACCAACGGCGCGTACTACTGGGTCATCCGCAAGAGCGGGCAGAGTTACCAGCTGGCGGCCACGAAGTGCAAGGCGACCGGACTCGCGTCCGACTGCGGCGGCAGCGCCGGACCCATCACGCCCATCGCCATCTCGGCCAGCGGCACGAACTCGGTCGACGTGCACTCGCTGACCGCCGCGAACAACGCTCCCATCACCGGACTCGTCGACGGCCAGGGCTACTACGTGGTCGGCTGCCCGGCCGGCGGATGCGACGCCAACGGCTACCAGCTGTCGTCGTCGTTCGGCGGCGCGGCCATCGCGATCACGCACACCGGCACCTCGATCGACGGCGTCTCGTTCTCGTTCACCGGCGGCGGCCACGTGTTCCGCACCGAGGGCATCGACTTCACCGGGCAGGGCGCGACGGTGCAGAAGCTGGTCTTCGCCATCGCGCCGGTCGCGGGCCCCGGACCCAAGAACGAGAAGCTCGTCGGTATCGGCACGGCGATCCCGTTCAGCGCCATCGGCGGCGACCAGATCGTGTCGGCCTCCGCGACCGGCGGCGGCGGCGGCGCCATCAGCGTCAGCACCGCGGCGTCGTGGGCATACGTCGACGCAACCGTGACGACGACGGTCGGCAACGGCGCGCACGTCACGGGGCAGAGCGTCCTCATCGCCACCGACGGGCACGCCGACGCGAAGGCGGTCTCGTCCAACGACAGCGGCGGCCTCATCTCGGTGAACGACGCGAAGGCCGAGACCGATGTGCGGCTGTCCAGCGCGGTCTCGGTGGTCTCGGGCGCCGTCATCACCGCCACGCAGGGTCTGACCGTCTCGGCCAACGGGTCGCTGCACCCCATCGTGATCGCCTCGTCCGAGTCCGGCGGGCTGTTCGCCGGCGGGTCGGGCGGCGAGACCGCGCGCGTGGACTACAGCACGACCGCCGATGTCGCGGGCACGCTGACCTCGCTCAACGGCACGGCGACCGTCGAGTCGCACACGCAGCTGTACGGCTACGCGCAGGGCACCGCCGACCTCGGGACGTTCGCCGGCTCGGCCTCGACCTACACCGACATCCACGTCGGGCAGGGCGCGGTCAAGGACGGCAACACGCTGTGGGATCCGTCGGCGATCACCCGCACCACCGTCAGCGGCAAGGTCACCGGCCGCTCGGTGATGCTCCACGCACTCGTCGACCCGATCAAGATCGAGGCGCGCTCCGACACGGGCGTCTCGGCGTTCGGCGCCGGGTCGAACGCGAAGACCTTCGTCATCGTCCGGGGGAGCGCCGAGGTCGTCCTCGACACCACCGCCGAGATCGTGGGCCAGGTCGCCACGCAGCTGAAGGCGGAGTACACCGGCTGGGAGATCATCTCCCACGCGCACTCGCGCTGCTCGTGCTTCGGCGGCGCCTCGAACGCCGACGCGACGATCGACGCCGTGACCACCGCGAAGATCATCGGCCGCAGCGGCTCGGTCATCCGGACCTCCGACCTGACGGTCGCCGTCAACCAGCGGGTGTCCGGCTCCAGCTTCAACCGCGACGCGAGCCGCTCGCGCGGATTCCTCGACTTCGGCGACGCGAACACGCACGGCGCCACCTCGCTCACCCGCCAGACGTTCTGGCAGGTCCGGGTCATCATGCTGGGCGAGCCGAACCCGATCCTCGAGGTGGACTCCGCCGGCAACATCACCAACATCGTCAACGTGCGGGTGTGCGACGACCAGGGTCACTGCTACCAGGACGACCCCTTCACCAACACGCACACGACCGGGCAGCTCACGGGCACCACCTTCTTCGTGGACGACATCATCTACGACCACGGCGCGCAGGCGCGGTTCCTGACGAACGACCTGAGCGGGCTCGGCGGCCCCGACGGCTCCACCGACGCGGGTCTCATCTGGGGCCGGGGCGGCACGTTCGAGTTCCAGCAGACGTGGGACTACGTCAAGCTGCTCAACGCATCGAGCCTCAACATGGTGACGAACATCATCGACGTGGTGAACACGCTGAACTCGCCGCTCATCGACATCCGCGTCGACTCCGTGCCGAACGACGCGTCCAGCGCCAACACTCCCGGCCTGAATGAGAACGGGCCGGCCACGACGTTCGACTTCGACATCCTGTACCGGTTCCCGCCGACGCTCGTGCTGCTGCAGAACTCGTGCGCGTACTCGTGCCCGACGCGCAACCCGTTCATCCGGCTCGACGACTACATCGAGAACCCGCTGGGCACGACGCAGATCACCAACGCGTCCGGCGACATCCTGTCGGGCTCCGGGCACGAGCTCATCCGGACGAACGTGCTCGACCTCGACGCGCCGCACGGCGACATCGGCCACCAGAGCCCGACGCACGCGAACCCCGACCCCGAGCGCAACCCGATCGAGGTGGAGCTCGTCAAGTACATCCACCCGTCGGCCGAGTTCTGCGGCGGCGGCTACGGCCCGGCTCCCTGCCTGCACGACATCGTCGTGACGGTGGATGCCGGCAAGGACGCGGTCCTCGACCTCACGGCGTTCCGTCGCACCGACCAGACGCTGACCGACCCGATCACGGTGCCGATCGCCCGCATCCGCGCCGGCGACGACGTGGACGTCGTGCTGAACGACAGCAAGGCCGGGGACGACACCTCGTCGCTGTCGCTCGTCGAGGTCGACGTCTACAACCCCGGCACGAGCTACTACGACTACACCTACTTCGGCCAGTACAACCCGGCGCTCAGCGACGGCAGCCCGCTGAACCCGTGCCCCGGCGGCGCCTGCGGCTCCGGGTCGGGCAAGTACGAGAAGCACTTCCGTCCCGACGTGTCCGACCCCGACCTCGCGCACATCCTGCGGGCGCTCGGCACGGATGTCGACGGCGAGATCGAGTCGACCTACGACTTCGCCGATCTGCGCGCGGGCGACGACATCGACGTCTGCCACGTCACGACCGGCGGCGAGGAGCCCAAGACCTGCTTCACGACGCAGATCGACAGCGCCACGCACACCGTCACCGCCGACGCCCCCGACACGACGGTGCACATCGTCGCGCTCGTCGACTCGGCCTGGACCGGCGGTGCCGGCCACACCGGCCCGGTGGACGACCCGGGGCTGGGGTCGAACGTGTCGCAGATCTTCCTCCGCACGAACGGCGACATCACCGCGACCGAGATCGTGGGCGACATGCTCGTCGGGCACATCCACTCGACGAACGGCGACGTGATCCTCCACTCGCCGCAGCGGATCCTGGATGCCGACGGGCGGGCCACGATCGACGTCACAGGTGTCAACATCACGATGTACGCGGGCGAGAGCAATGTCGCCGGCGTGCAGGGCGGCATCGGCATCCCGAACAACTGGCTCGAGATCAACACCGACGTGAACGGGTCGGGCGGGGTGCTGAAGGCGTACGACACGCACGCGGCGACCATCTCCGGCGGGTCCACCGAGGGCATCTTCCTCGACGAGCTCACGGGCGACATGCCGATCTGGGAGATCTTCACCGGCGGCAGCTCGTCGCTCGCGACCGGCAACGTCGGCCTGCGGACCACGGGCGGCAGCATCCTGAACGCCAAGCCGAACGCCGACCAGACCGACAACGTCCGCGGCGACTCGGTCGACATGGACGCCAACGGCGGCACGATCGGCCTGTCGTCGAAGGACGTCATGGTGGACTCGAACCGTGCGCCCCCGTTCGAGTGCACGTACCTCAACTGCGGCAACGACCCCGCTTCGCCCTACCTCTCCGACCCCCGCCTCGCACAGGCCGGCGACGACGTCGGGCTCGAGGCCACGGGCGGCATCTATTACACCGAGACGGACGCCTACCTGCGTCTCGTCCTCGCCCACTCCTTCACCGGCGACATCCGTCTCACGGTGCGCGAGACCCAGGCTCTCGACGAGGATCTCTACCTCGTCGCCTCGGGCAGCGCCCTGTTCGCCGAATCGCACCTGCGGGCGCCGACGTCGGACGACGACCACCCGCGCCCGGTGGCGCACGGCACGATCTTCGCCGAGACCGGCAGCGTCGAACTCCGCGTGGGCGACGACGTCACGCTGCACCAGAACAGCCAGATCCTCGCGAACCTCTCGATCGACATCCGCGGCGACTACGGCAACGCCGACACCGGCTCGGTGCTCACCGAGTACGGCACGTCGATGATCCTGCGCGGTCGCATCATCGCCGACTGCGTCGTGACCGGCGGCGTCTTCGGCGGCGACCCGATGGGCACCTGCGCACCGTCGGCGGCGAACCCCGTGTCCGGACGGCAGACGAACGTCTGGGGCGGCAGCGACGTCGACGTCATCCAGCTCGGCGACCGCTCCGGTCTCGACCGCGACAACACCAAGATCACGTGGGGCAGCGCGGGCTACATCTTCCTGGGCTCCAAGACCACGGTCCACGGAAACGACGCGGCCGCGGTTCCGGCCGACTCGGCCACCGCCGACGGCGAAGACGTGATCACCGTCTACTACCTGCAGTCGATGAACGTCATCACGAGCCCGGCTCAGGCCGGCACGGGCGCCGGCCACGTGCTGAACCTCGACGGCCAGGGCGAGAGCGACCACTACGCCGTCTACACCAACGGCAGCCACGGCAGCGTCCGCAACTACAACATCGAGGTGCTCGACTCGGGGCCGGCGAACCAGGGTGTCGACGACCTGGCCGTCTACGGCTTCGACGACCTCGACCCGGCGCACAACACCGGAACCCGTGCCGACGACATCTGGCTGCTGCGGGCGCTGACCTGCATCGACAACCAGTCGCCGTTCGGAGTCACGGTCGCCCAGGGACAGGCGTCGTGCGTCTCGCCGAGCGAGACCGCCGACCACCCGGCGTTCATCGCCCTGCTGGCCGGCAACGAGAGCGCGGACGGCGGCATCGGACAGTACCGCGACCGCGACGCCTCCAGCGCGCCCAGCGCCCTCGTGCAGCGGATCACCTACGACCGCGCGCTCAACGGCCGCATCACGGTCTACGGCCTCGGCGGCAACGACGCGTTCTACGTGGACGACACGCAGGCCACGATGACCCTCGACGGCGGCGCCGGCAACGACGCGTTCCAGATCGGCCAGATCTTCGGCACCCAGCGCGACTCCGACCCGGCACCCAACGGCGGCGCGCTCCTGCCGTCCGACACGTTCCCGGCCCTGGTCGCGACGACGCGCGGCTGGCTGAGCCCCGGCACGCACGCCCCGCTGCTCGCGACCGGCGGCACCGGCAACGACCGGTTCGTCGTCTACTCGAACCAGGCCGAGATCCAGCTCAACGGCGACGACGACAACGACCTGTTCATCGTGCGGGCCTTCGCGATCGCCGCCGTCTGCGACCTCAGCGCCGACAACGACACCGACTGCGATCTGGCCGACGTCGACTTCCGTCCGGCGGGCGGCGTGTTCCCGCAGGTCAACGGCAGCGCGGTCCACCCGGTGACCCACCTCTCGACGCCCGTCTGCACCGGCGCCGGGTACTTCCGCTTCGACAACAACGGCGACGGCACGTGCAACAACGCCGACGCCCACGTCACCTACAACCACGCCGCGGGCTCCAACGTCGACCTCGACAACACGAAGTGGCTCGACGACACCATCCCGCTCGACGCGAACGGCGTCGCCGTGCCCGTCATCGGGCTCGGCTTCTCGACCAGCCGCCCGCTCGACATCCGGGCCGGCGGTGGTGAGGACGAGGTCCAGTACAACGTCAACGCCCCCGTGAACGTGGACGGCGGCACCGGCTTCGACAAGATGGTGATCCTCGGCACCGAGTTCGCCGACGACTTCGTGATCACCGACAAGGCGATCTACGGCGCCGGCCTCAACGTCAAGTACACGACCATCGAGGTGCTCGAGATCGACGGCCTCGAAGGCGACGACCAGTTCTTCGTCCTCTCCACCGCGTACGGCGTGGCCTACCGGGTCATCGGCGGGCTGGGCAGCGACCAGATCTCGGTCGCGGGCGACGTCACGAGCGACATCGTGACCCGTGAGCTCGAAGGCGTCTCGGGCGCCGTCGACCACATCGTCCGCTCGAACGACCCGCGCTACGACGGCATCGTCGTCGACGGCGTGCCCTACAACCTCGCCACCGGCCCGTCGGGGCTCGTGGTCGTCCGCGAGGTGGGCACGTCCACGAGCGTGCGCGAGTCCGCCGCGGGTCCGATCGGCCAGACCGCGTACTACGAGGTGTCGCTCAGCCAGGATCCGACCCTGAACGGCGTCAACAAGCACGTCTACGTGACCGTGTCGGCTGCGGCATCCCCCGATGAAGAGACGCGCGACACGTTCCACAACCCGGCGAACTTCGGGCTCACGGACGGCGCGGCCGACACGATCTGGCTCTGCGTCGACACCGGCCCCGTCTACGGCGACCAGTGCAACAGCGCGAGCGACTTCCAGCGGCACTACTTCCGCAACGGCCAGATCGTCGACGAGGCAGGACGCGCGGTCGTCCTCACCTTCGACGGCACGAACTGGAGCTCGCCGCAGCGGGTGTACATCCGGGCGGTCAACGACGACCGCTCCGAAGGCGACCGCATCGTCGTGGTGCAGCACTCGGTGATCAGCGACAACCCGCTCTTCCACGGCACGGCGGTGCGGCAGCTGAACGTGCGCGTCTACGACGACGACACGCCGGGCGTCTACGTCACGCACGTCGAGCCCGGGACCACGGTCCTCGACGACCGCGGCGTCGTCATCGAGGGCGACACCCCGGCGACCCGCCGCACCGACGACGTGCTGGTGCAGCTCGCCAAGGACCCGTGCCCCGTCGCCAACCCGGCCTGCGGCCTCGTGATCACGGTGAAGATCACGATGGTTGCCGACAGCCAGAAGCTCCTGCAGATCGACGACGCGGCCGCCGAGGCGCTGCTGGGCTCGCGCTGGACCAAGTTCATCGACGCCGACGGCGGCACGCACTACGAACTGACCTTCGACCACTCGAACTGGAACATCGCGGTCCGACTCACGCTCATCGCCCGCCCGAACCCCGACGCCGGCGACCCGACGACCGCGGTCATCACGTGGGGCCAGGCCAACGCGACGAACGCGTACCGGTTCCCGAACCTGCGCAGCGGCAACCAGCGCAGCGACGTGCTGGTGTACGACGACGAGTCCGCCCAGGTCGTGACGATCCCGACCGGCACCGACACCGTCGTGGTCCAGGGCGGCACGAACGACGACTACCTCATCCGACTCACGACGCAGCCCACGGCCACCGTGAACATCGCGATCACGCCCGACGGACTCGTCGACGTGGTGAAGATCAACGGCGTCGCGGTCAACCCGACGAACTACGCCGAGATCGGCGGCGACATCCCGTCGCGTCTGTTCCTCGGCTTCCTCACCTTCGCCGGCAGCACCGTCACCCGCGCGAACGGCAGCGACACCGGCAGCTTCATCGACGACGGCATCGTCGCCGGCATGCGCCTCACCTTCGGCGCGTGCACCGGCGTCTACACGGTCAACGCCGGATCGGTGACGGCAGGCTCGTTCACGGTCACGCCGGCCCTCAACTGCGGCGCGGTGCCGGCGGGCGGCACGACGATCAACGTCCTCACCTACCGCGGCAAGTGGAGCGGCGCGCTCGCCACGGCCCCCGCCCAGGTCGCCGGCGACGACAGCGTGCTGCGCTGGCGGATCACGCGCACCGGCGGCGGCTGGCTGGCCGACGGGTTCGTCGAGGGCCAGTGGGTCAAGGTCTGCGACGGCTTCGGACACTGCGCGATCGGCAAGATCCAGAACATCCGCGGCACGAACGCGGCGCACGACGAGCAGATCGAGTTCGGCCTGTCGCTGTGGGGCGACTCCTTCGGCAGCCTCGTCGGCCCGGTCACCGTCACCCGCATCGCGGCGCAGGCGCAGTTCACGACGGCCAACTGGATGACCGATCAGCGCATCGAGCTGCAGGGCGACACGGGCTACTACCAGCCGCTCATCCGCCAGGGCGTCAAGACCTTCCCGGCGACGCAGCACCTGCTGACGCGCCTGCGCGGACCGCTCGCGGTCGAAGGCGGCGTCACCGGTGCCGACCGGTCGCTGGAGCTCGGACTCAAGCTGCCCGGCGAACAGGACGGCCCGCTGTTCGTGATCGCCGCGCAGGCCCCCGAGTCCAAGCAGATCGACGTGCTCAACATCTACGGCGACTCCAGCGTGGCCAACAACTGGGGCGTCATGACGTCGACGACGCTGCGCGGCCTCGGCATGGCAAAGGACCTCGACTTCGGCGCCTCGTACGGCGGAGCACAGGGCGAGACCTTCGGCGAGCCGCAGATCTTCCCGGGCGGCATCAGCTTCGGCTCGGTTTCGTTCGACGGGACGAACTACTCGACGGATGCCGGCAAGTCCTCGATCGAGGTCATCAACCTGTTCCTCGGCTCGGGCAACGACCGGCTCGACGTGCAGGGCACGCTCCAGCCCGACGTGCCGGTCAAGGCGATCGGCGCGGTCGTCGTGACCGCGCAGGGCGCCGGGCCCGGCATCCCGGCAGGAACGACGCACCGCCTCTCGCGCGCGACACCGTTCGACTTCACGGCGCAGGGATTCCTGGTGGGCCAGACGATCGTCGTCAGCCAGGGCGGTCATGTCACCCGCTACCTCGTCAAGGGCTTCGGCGACGACAACCCGGGCGACACCACCGACAACACGGTGATGTACCTCGCGTTCATCGACGACACGCTCGCGACGACGCCCGTGGCGATGGTGACGGCATCCGATGTGCCGGTCACGGTCACCGTGCCGGTGACGATCACCGGCGGCGCCGCCGGCGGCACGGTCACCCGCTCGACCGGCAGCTTCATCGCCGACGGGTTCGTCGTCGGCCAGCTGGTGCGCATCGCAGGCATCGACGGGCAGTGGCGTCTCATGGGCATCTCGCCAGACGGCAAGACCCTCACGCTCGACCGCGGCGACGTGCTCCCGAGCAGGGCGCTCGCGTCGCAGAACGTGTTCGTCCCCGGTCCGCACGGCGGCATCACCACCATCCACGGCGGCGGCAACTCGGCCATGCAGACGGTGTTCCCGATGACGCGCACCGCGGTCGCCGGCGGCGGCCTGCGCCTCACCCGGATGGACGGCGGCAGCTGGACGTTCAACGGCCGGTTCGCCGGCAGCGGCTACTACGCCGGCGACCCGTACCAGCACGCGTTCCAGCACATCCAGCTGGCCGGCGAGACGTTCACGCGCATGGTCCTCGGCTTCGACGACGCCGACTGCCTCGCCCTGGGTATCACCGACCCGTACCCGGGCTGCGGCCTCGGCGCGGTGATGATCCTGAGCGGGCCGCAGGTCCCGGCGGGCGAGCCTGCGGGCACCGTGCTGCCGACCGGCACCGCGAGCACCGACGTCAGCGTCGTCGCTCCGCTCAAGGTCGAGACCACCACCTCCGTCGAGGTGCACACGTCGAGCCTCGTGCGCGCGTCGGGCAGCTGGAGGACCGACGGCTTCCGCGCCGGCATGCAGGTGCGCATCAGCGGCTTCGCAGGTCCCTTCACGATCGCCGGCATCAGCGGCGACGGGCGCACCCTCACCCTCGCGAACACGGCGCTCGCGCCGAGCGTGCACCTGAACGCGGCGGGCATCGCGATCTGGGATGCCGTTCTGCTGACGGTCACCGGCTTCGACGCCTCGCGCAGCGGCGGCCTGCTGATCGGCGGAGACATCATCACCGTCTGCAACCGCGCCGCCGACCCGCTGCTCTTCAAGATCGCGAAGGACGCCGACGGCGTCGAGAACGATGCGGTCCGCTGCGACGACACCCACACCGCGGGTCCGGGATCGCCGCTGGTCATCTACGGTGACACCTCGCAGGACGGCGTCTGGTACTCGGGCAACCCGGGCGACACCCTCGGCATGGAGTTCGGCCCGAAGCCGTTCGACCCGTTCACCCACATCCCGGACGGTCAGAACGAGGATGACGAATGGGTCTTCGGACTCGCGAACCCGTACGACCACGCCGGCAACGACATCATCGACGCGTCGGGCCTGTTCGCCGACGTCGCGCCGAACCTGCTGCCGACCGTGGGCCTGACGATCTACGGCGGTCTGGGCGGCGACCTGATCATCGGCAGCCAGGCGGGCGACCACCTCGCGGGCGGCTCCGGCGACGACGAGATCCGTGGCCAGCGCGGCGTCGACCACATCTACGGCGACTCCGGCATCAACGTCGACGTGCTCACCCGGGCACTGCAGATCGCCACCGTCAACACCAGCCCGCGTCCTTCGGTGACCGGGGCGGGCGTCATCGCCGACGGCACCACGATCATCCCGGCGCCGGGCGGCATCGTCGGCATCGTCGACGATCTGCAGGTGCCCGGACGCGACCTGCTGTACGGCAAGGGGGCCCCCGGCCTCGGCCTCGGCGCCTACGCCGTCAACGCCGGCGGGTCGCCCGAGTACGCGTACGCCGACATCATCTTCGGCGACCACGGCGCGATCGACCAGGATGTCGTCGACCCCCACGAGCCCGACCCCCGCCTGCAGAAGATCCAGACGACCGCGCTCGCATCCGTGCTGCGGATCCGCAGCGTGCGTCTGGACAAGGGCGGCGACGACACGATCTTCGGCGGCCTCGGCCAGGACGTCATCGTCGGCGGCGCCGGCCACGACATGGCCGACGGCGACGAGGCGGACGACCTGGTGTTCGGCGACGCGGTCGACCTCCTCCGCACGATCGGCGACTGGACGAGCCTGCGGTTCCAGGCGCTGTGCGGAACGCTGCTGTACGGCCGCAGCGACATCACCGACCCGACGAACCTGTGCAACGGCCTGTACCCGGTGCCCTCCGAGAACAACTCGGGTGCCCTGCTCGTCGACGGCACCCCGCGGGCCTACCGCGACCCCGACGGCGCGCCGTGGTGGGCCGAGTACGACGTGAAGAACCTGTACCACGACGTCGCCTCCGACAAGGGCGACAAGTGGGCCGGCACGTGGGGCAACGACTACCTCGCGGGCGGCCAGGCGAACGACATGCTGTTCGGCGGCCTGGGCGACGACGTCATGCAGGGCGACGGCGGCATCGACGACGCGTACCGCCGCATGATCGACGATGCGCGCGTGGCCGTGCACGTCGGCGCCAGCCGCACGCCGCTCGGCTGCGTCGGCTCGGCCGGTGCGATGGTCTGCGACTACACGGGCACGCTCACGGTGGTGCCGTCGTTCGAGGCGGCCACTGACGGCGAGGACTACCTCGAAGGCAACGCCGGGAACGACGTGATCTTCGGCGGCCTCGGCCAGGATGACATCGTCGGCGGCTCGAGCGACTTCTTCAGCCTCGTGACGCCCGACCTGCGGCCCGACGGCCTGACGGCCACTCCCACCAGGACCCTGTACAACTACACGGTCGGCCACGACCGCGGCGCAGACATCCTCTTCGGCGGTTCCGGTCAGCGCATCGGCATCAACGACGAGACCTCCGGCGGCACGAACGCCAGCACGCCGACGACCGGCGGCACCCTCGCCGGCGGCACGGTTGCAGCCGACATGGACGCGCGCGACGCCGACACGATCGTCGGCGACAACGGTCGCATCATCCGCATCGTGGGCATCGGCGGCCAGGACGGCATCGCCGGCATCGGCACGGGTCAGACCACCGCGGCGCAGGCACCCAACAACTACGTGAAGTTCCAGTACGACGCGGGAACCGGCGCGCAGCGACTCGTCGTCCGCGGCGTCACGCTGCTGGACTACACGGTGGGTGGCCCCGACTTCCAGCCCGAGAACTTCGGACTGGGCGTCGGCAGCGACTGCACCAACGGCTCGCCGACCCAGCCGACCTGCTCGAACGTCCTCAACACCGATCTGGGTGCCTGGCGCAACACCTCGTTCAACGGCTCGCCGTGGCAGACCGGCGGACGCGACGAGGTGCACGGCGAGACCGGCGACGACACCGTCTACGGCGGCGCCGACCACGACATCATCTACGGCGACGCGCAGAGCGACGACCTCATCGGCGGCTGGGGCAACGACTGGATCTCGGGCGGCACCGGCCAGGACGGCATCCTCGGCGACGACGGCCGGATCTTCACCAGCCGCAACGCCTCGACGGGCATCACGCTCACCGGCGCCGTCTGCAACGGCAACAGCGTGGTCCCCGGCGGCGTGGGCGCCTGCTACAGCGAGCGCCTGTTCGGCATCACGGCGCTGCTGGCCGTCGACCCCGACACCAAGTACTCGAACGGAAACGTGCTCAACGAGTTCATCTACACACCGGGTCAGGGCCAGACCGCGACCATCAACCTTGCGGGCGCGCTCAACAAGGCCGCCGACCTCACGGTCTACAACCTCGGCCCCGACGTGAACGCCGGCAACCAGCACGTCGCCAACTCGCCGCTGTACGACGCGAACAACTCCGACGACATCATCTTCGGCGGCTGGGGCTCCGACTGGATCCACGGCGGCGCGGGCGACGACGCCATCTCGGGCGCCGAGGCGATCGGCACCGACCCCGACGACCTGACCGCGACCGGCGGCGTCAACGGACCCCTGACCGCGGCATCCGGATACAACCAGCACTACGACCCGGTGACCGGCGCGCTCGTCGGCCTCGAGTACATCGACTTCGCCCACCCGTGGAACCCGGGCGACGTGCTACACTTCGGCGCCGACACCAACGCGTGGCACTCTAACAACCACAACGAGATGCGCCTCGGCGAGTTCGTCCTGTACGACGAGTACGACCCGCTGCGCGCGATCCTGTTCAACGCGGGCGGCCAGACGTGGGGCTGCACCTCGTGGACGCCGAGCGGCCACACCTGCACGGGCAGCACGCCGCTGGCGCAGTTCCCGTACCAGTTCTTCCTCAACAACGAAGACAAGTTCGGCGACATCCTCGCCAAGGTCTGCGTGGCGGTCGACAACCAGGGCAACTGCACCCAGTTCCTCTACAACACGCAGCCCACCGACGGCGACGACGCGATCTTCGGCGACCTCGGCAACGACTGGATGGTCGGCGGCACCGGCATGGACACGCTGTGGGGCGGCTGGGGCAACGATCTGCTGCAGACCGACGACAACCTGCACAACGGCTGCGTCAACATGGCCAACAACGGCACGTGCCTGCAGTACGGCGACACGTGGCTGAACGACATCCCCGACGGCGTCAACTCCAGCTACCAGGACCGCGCGTACGGCGGCGCCGGTCTCGACATCCTGATCGCCAACACCGCGGGCGACCGCCTGATCGACTGGGTCGGCGAGTTCAACACCTACCTCGTGCCGTTCGCCCCGTTCGGCATGGCCACCGTCAGCCGCCAGAACAACCCGGCGCTGCCGGAGTTCCTGTACGCGCTCAGCCGCAGCCAGGGCGCCGACCCCACTCGCTGGAGCGACGAGGGCAGCGACCCGGCGCGCAACGGCGAGCCGTTCGGCGAGCTCGGCCTGATCCGCCAGGAGGACCACGGCTACTGGCAGACCCAGACGGGCGGCCCGACCGACCCGCAGGCGGGCAACATCCCCGGGGGCAAGCGCGACAGCGTGCGCGGCGCGGACTTCAACGACGGCACGCTGCAGGGCTTCCTGACCGACTCCGGCACCTTCTCGATCACGCAGGGCGTGCTGACGGTGACCGCCGCCGACTCGCAGGGCGACGCCGTGGCGGTCTGGTACTCCGACGCCTACCAGACGGTGTACTACGAGGTCTCGGCGCGCATCTCGATGCAGAAGCCCACCGGCGGCTGGAAGGCCAACGCGTACATCATCTTCGACTACTTCTCGCCGACCGACTTCAAGTTCGCCGGCATCGACCAGTCGATCAACAAGATGGTGATCGGCGAGCGGACCGCCACCGGCTGGTGGGTCCGCGCGCAGGGGACCGTGCAGGGCGGCGTCAAGGCTGACACCTTCTACGACCTCAACGTCGTCATCAACGGGCTCATCGTCACCGTCACGGCCAACGGCAAGAACGCGTTCAGCTACACCTTCGCACCGCGCACGATCGGCGGCGAGAAGGTCGCGCTCAACCGTGGGCTCACCGGGTTCGGGTCGAACCAGGCCAGGGGACAGTTCGACAACATCAACCTGGTCGTCATCTCGCCCGAGATCACGATCGACCGCACCGAGTTCTTCGAGGGCACCGCCGTCGCCGCCCGCCAGGACGTCACCGGCACATGGACGACCGTCGGCGGCCGCCTGCAGGGCACGACCGATGCGGGCGGCACCGCGACGACGCTCCTCGGCATCCCGACCACCGGCAGCGCCTACGCGGGCGTGCCGCAGCTCGAGCCCACCGCCTACGTGCAGCTGACCGCGACCCTGCGGGCGAGCGGGTTCACCGGCATCCTCTTCGACTGGTACTCGGCCAAGGAGTACAAGTTCGTCGGCATCGACGTCGTCGGGCAGCGGGTCGTCGTCGGGCACGTCGCGAAGGGCGTGCGCACGATCGACCTGGTGATCGCCCGGACGCTCGTGGCCGGCACCGACTACGCGCTGGACGTGGTGCTGAAGGCCACCGTGGTCACAGTGAGCCTGGCGGGGCAGGTGCTCGCGTCGTACGCGTTCAACTCGCCGCTCGCCGACGGCGCGCAGGGGCTGTTCGCGTTCGGGGCCGGCGTGACGGCATCCGCCGCCGACTACCGGCTGCGCACCGACGACGACGCCTACGTGGGCTCGGCGCCCGCGGCGCAGGCGGTGCGCATCTCCGACGCGACCGTCACCGAGGGCGCGGCCGGCACCACCAAGACGGTCACCCTGACCGTCACGCGCGACCAGGCCGGCTCGGCGCTGTCGATCGGCTGGAGCGTCGACACGCTCATCGCCAACGGCGTCACCTGGGGCACCGACGTGACCGGCGCGCAATCGGGCGTCATCACGTTCGCGGCCGGTGCGACCACCGCCACCATCACGTTCACGATCGTCGGCGATGCCGTGAAGGAACCCGACGAGGCGTTCATCGTGACGCTGAAGCCCGCTGCCGGCGCCAACCTCGCCGACGCGCAGGGGCTCGTCACGATCAAGAACGACGACGGCTGAGCCGTCCCACATGCTCCGGCGGGTCGGGCTGACTCTCCCCCGACGACCTCGGCCCGCCGGTACTCCTCCCTTCCACCGTCAGAGAGCGGGCGGTCGCACGATCGGGTCTCGGCGAGTCGCCACATGCGGACGACAGGCAAGAGCGGATGCCGCACGCAGACGCCGCCCCGGCCGCGAACGCGACCGGGGCGGCGAGGGCCTGCGGATCAGGCGGTGACGGGCGTCGTCTTCAGCAGCGCACGGGCCGACGTGGTGCGGCGTCGTGCGACCGCCAGCATCGTGGCTCCGAGCGCGACGAGCGTCCAGATCACGAGGCCGGCGAACGCCGCACCGAGCCCGGACGCCGAGGTGAGCGCGGCGACCATGCCCTGGTACGCGGCCGATGTCGGCATGAGTCCGGCGATGCTCGACAGCACGCCGGGCACGGTCGAGACGATGCCTGTCGCGACGGTGAGCACACCCACGAGGGCCGCGATCCAGCGCCCGGCTCCGCCGAACACCGCGACGAGGGCCTGGTTGACTGCGGCGAACGCGATGCCGGCGACGACGCAGACAGCTGCGAACACCCACCACTCGCCCCACGAGTACGAGGCGGCGGCCTGCACGACACCGGCCACGAGCAGGCCCTGCAGGGCACCGAGCCCGGCCGCCGGGGCGTAGGAGCGCAGGGCCAGCAGCGCCGACGGCCTGCGCGAGGTGAGCGCGCGGCGCGACACCGCCTGCAGCGCGATGAACGTGCCGAGCCCGCCGAACCACAGGGCGAGGGTCGCCAGCAGCGGGATCGCCGAGGCGCCGAACAGCGACGAGCCGACGCCGTCGGCCTCGACCGGGTCGGCGACGACGGACGCGAGGTCGGTCGCCTGCTGGTCGGTGTACGAGGGGAGGGAGTCGGATGCCGTGTGCAGGCCGTCGGCGAGGGTGGTGGTGCCGTCGGCGAGCTGAGCCACGCCGTCGGCGAGGCCGTCGGCGCCGTCGGCTGCGCTGGATGCGCCGGTCGCGAGCTGGCCGGCGCCCGATGAGAGCTGCGTCGCCCCGTCGGCGAGCTTCGAGACACCGGTCGCCGCCGAGGTGGCGCCGGCCGCGAGGCCGTCCATGCCCCCGGCGATCTGCTGCAGGTTGCCCGACATGCCCACGAGTGTGTTGCCGAGTGCCGGGATCTGGCTGAGCCCCGCGACACCCTGCGCGATCGCGCCGGACTGGTCGAGGATGCCGTTGATCGGAGTGAGCGATTGCTCGGCCTGCGCCGCGGCGGTCGAGATGCCGTCGCAGATGTCCTGCGGGCCGCCCTGGTCGACGCATTGCTGGGCGAGCTGCTTCAGCTGCGTGACGGATGCCGCCGCCTGGGCCTTGATGGCGTCGCTGTTGGCGGCGAGCTGGTTCGCCTGGTCGACCGTGCTCTGCGGGATCTGGGGAACCTGCGCGAGCCCGGCGCCGATCTGGCCGATGCCGCCCGCGATCTGGCGCGTGCTCCCGCCGAGGGTCTGGGCGCCGGCGGCCCACTGGCCGAGCCCTGCCGATGCCTGCTGAGCGCCGCCGGCCCACGTCGTCAGGCCCGACGACAGCTGCGAGGCGCCGTCCGAGAGCTTGCGCACGCCGTCGGCGAGGCTCACCGCTCCGTCCGCCGCCTTCGTCGCCCCGTCCGCGAGTTGCGTCGCGCCGTCGGCCGCCGTGCCGAGCTGGTCGCCCAGCGTCGTGAACCCGAGGAACACGTTCTCGAGGTAGACCTGCGACAGCTGCGTGCCCATGCTGGATGCGGCCACGGACGCGACCTGCGAGGTGATGGCGTCGTCGACGATGAGGCTGTCGGGCGGCGTGGTGACCTGGATGGTCGCCTTCTCGGGCGTCTCGCCCGGCTGCGTCGAGGTCGCGGCGGCCGAGAAGTTCTCGGGGATGGTGATGACGGCCGCGTACGTGCCGTCGGCGAGACCCGCGGCCGCGTCGTCGGCGTTCGAGATCGACCAGGTGAGGTTGCTGTCGACGTCGTCGGAGCCCTCGACCAGGCCCGCCGTGAGCTGCCGGCCGAGCGGCACCATCTGCCCGTTGATCGTGACGGGCTCGTCCTCGTTCACGACCGCGGCGGTCAGGCTGTCGAGCCGCTCGGTGGGGTTGTACAGCGCGGCGACCAGGATGCCGCCGATGACGACGGGCAGCAGCAGCACGCCGATGAGCGTCAGCCATGTCACCGGACGGCGGGAGCGCGAGCGCTCGATGGCCGTAGTGATCCAGTTGGGGGTCATGCGTTCACCTCTGCGGTGGTGGATTCGGTGGAGGTCGTGGATGCCGCCCCCTGCACGCGCAGCGAGACGGACGTGACGTCGGGTCGGTGCACGTCGGCGAGCAGCGCCAGCGCGGCGCTCTCGGTGCGGGAGGTGACGACGAGCGTGAGACGGGACGCGGCATCGCCGGCAGGTTCGAGGCGTTCCTCGGCGGCGTCCCTGATGAGCGCCGCGGCCTGATCGCGTTCGGCGGCGTCGAGGGAGTCGACCCCGTCGATCACGACGATGGACGCGCCCTTCAGACCGTGGCGCACGGCGTCGACGCGGTCGTCGACATCGCCGAGCAGCGCGAGTCCGACGTGGCCGCGCACCCAGGCGGCGCGTTCGGGCAGCAGGTGCCCGGCGACGCGCAGCCGGCCGTCGGTGGGGGCCAGGCGCCCGGCGAGGGCGAGGGCGAAGGCGCGCGCCGCACGCGGGTCTCCGGTGGCGATGAGCGTGCCGCCGCGCTCGACGCGGAAGGCCGCGTGGTCGAACAGGGCGACCTCGCCGGCGGCGCGGCCGCCGTCGGCGGTGACGGCGAGGCCCTCGCCGACGAGCGCGGCGGTGGTGTGGGGCTCGGGCCATTCGGCCAGCGACAGCTCGCGCTCCACGGCCTCGCCCTCGATGTCGAAATGGGGGAGGGCGCGGTTGAGCCAGCGCGGCATCCACCAGGCCTTGGCCCCCAGCAGCGCCATCACGGCAGGCACCAGGGTCATGCGCACGAGGAACGCGTCGATCGCGATGCCGGCGGCGAGCCCCAGCGCGATGGGCTTGATGGACGAGTCGCCCTCGGGCACGAACGAGGCGAACACGGCGAACATGATGACGGCCGCGGCCGTCACGACGCGGGCCGACGCGGTGAAGCCCGAGCGGACGGCACCGATCGCGATGTCGCGGTCGCTGCGGGTCGCGTGCGCGCCGGAGTCCCCCCGGGCGCCGCGCCGCGCGTGGACGTAGTCCTCGCGCATGCGGCTGACGAGGAACACCTGGTAGTCCATGGCGAGGCCGAACAGCACGCCCATGAGGATGATCGGCATGAAGCTGATGACGGGTCCGGTCTTGTCGACGTGCAGCAGGTCGGCGCCCCAGCCCCATTCGAACACCGCCGCGACCACGCCGAACGCGGCGAGCACCGACAGCAGGTAGCCGAGCGCGGCCGTGAGCGGCACCCAGATCGAGCGGAACACGATCATGAGGAGGATCAGCGACAGGCCGACCACGAAGATGCCGAACGGGAGCAGGGCGGCGCCCAGCTGATCAGAGATGTCGATGCCGACGGCCGTGAAACCGGTGACGAGCAGGTCGACGCCGTACTCGTCCTTCAGCTCGGGGGCGAGCCCGCGCAGCGCGCGCACGAGGTCGGCGGTGGCGGGGTCGTCCGGCGCCGTCTCGGGCACGATCTGGATGAGCCCGGTGTCGGCCGTCTCGTTCGGGGTCGCCAGGGCGACCTCCTTGACGCCCGGCACCTTCTCGATCTCGGCCTTGAGGTCGGCCATGAGGCCGAGCGGGTCGGTCGAGGTGACGATCGTGCCCGTCATGATGAGCGGGCCGTTCGCGCCGGGCCCGAAGTGCTCGGCGGTGAGGTCGTAGGCCTGGCGGGCCTGGCTCGACTCGGGCTGCTGGCCGGCGTTCGGCAGCGCCAGCGCGAGGCTGCCGGCCGGGATCGCCACCACGCCCAGCGTGATGACGACGGCGAGGGTCGTGATGAGAGGGTGCTTCGTCACGAGCATCACCCAGCGGTTGGGCTTCTTGACCGGGGTCGCCACCGCGTGCGCGCGCGTCGCCGGGCGGGTGTCGGCGGGCAGCTCGCCCGCAGCGTCGGCTCCGTCGGCGTCTTCGGCCTCTGCCCCGTCAGCCGCTGCCGCCCCGCGGCGGCCGCCGAGCGGCATCCCCCGCTCCAGCACACGCCGGCGCTTCGTGCCGTGACCCCACCCGGCCACGCGCTCCTTCGCGAATCCGAGCAGCGCGGGGGTCAGCGTGATCGCCACGACGACGGCGATCGCGACGGCGACGGCCGCGGCGATGCCCATCGTGGTGAGGAAGGGGATGCCGGCGAAGCCGAGGCCGATGAGCGCGATGAGCACCGTCACGCCGGCGAACACGACGGCGGATCCGGCGGTGCCGGTGGCGCGTGCGGCGGACTCCTCGGGGTCCTCGCCGGCGCGCACCTGATCCTGATGTCGGGCGACGATGAACAGGGCGTAGTCGATGCCGACCGCCAGCCCCAGCATGATCGCGAGCATCGGGGTGGTCGACGAGATCGACGCGAACGCGGTCGAGACGTAGATGAGGGCGATCGCCAGTCCCACGCCGATCAGGGCCGAGACGAGCGGGAACCACGCCACCGCGAACGAGCGGAACGTCACGATCAGCACGAACAGCGCGATGAGCACGCCGACGGCTTCGATGATCGACAGTGCGGGCACCGACGTCGAGAACAGGTCACCGCCCATCGCGACCTGCGATCCGGCGGGCAGCGTGTCGCGCAGGTCCGCGGCGACGTCCTCGAGCTGCGTCTTGGTCTCGGCCGAGACGTCGGTGGACTGGCCGTCGAACTGCAGGCGCACGATCGCCGCCGACTCGTCGTCGGCCACCATGCCGCTGACCATCTCGTCGTACGGGTCGGTGACGGCGATCACGCCGTCGATGTCTTCGAACTGCGAGACGGCGTCGCCGATGTCGGTCTTGTAGGGGTCGTCGGTGACGCTGTCGCCGTCGGGGACCACCACGACCATCTGCGCGCTGGTGCCGCTGGCCTGGGGGAAGCTGCGGTCGAGCAGCGCGATGCCCTCCTGGGCCTCGGTGCCCGGGATCGAGAAGGAGTTGTCGGTGCCTTTCATGAACACCGCGGCGCCGGCTCCGGCGAGGGCGAGCAGCAGCAGCCACGACACGAGGACGCGCCACGGGTGGCGGTACGACCAGCGGCCGAGCGCATACAGGACAGTCGACATGGGTTCTCCAGAGAGCCGGATCCGGATCAGGGACGAGAGGTTCGGGACATGTCGATACAGCGCTGTATCGGATACATGAGTGTATCGTAAAGCGGGTTCGCCGCCCGAAGCTGAGTAGTCCGTGTGAGACTGGCGGAGAGGAGAACCATGACCGACACCCAGGCGGCAGATGCTGCCGTCACGTCCCCCCGTCGCGAGGCGACCCGGCAGAAGCTGCTGGATGCCGCGGCCCTCGTGTTCGCCGAGGTGGGGGTCGACGCCGCCTCGGTCGAGGCGATCTGCGAGCGCGCGGGTTTCACGCGCGGCGCCTTCTACTCCAACTTCGAGACCAAGGACGAGCTGATGCTCGCCCTCACCGAGCGCGTCGCCGGCGAGAAGATCGACGACGTCGCCGAGCGCGTCGCGGCGCTGCAGGCCAGGGGCGAGGACCTCGAGCCCGGTGCCCTCGTGCGGCAGCTGCTCGATGCGGCGTTCGACAAGAAGCAGGGCATCCTGCTCACGAGCGAGATCCGCACGCGCGCGATGCGCGACCCGCGCCTGGCGAAGACCTACATCGACTGGCAGACCGGACTCGTCGAGCGTGTCGGCTCATTCATCGAGAGCCTCGCGCAGACCTACGGCTTCCGGCTGCGGCTGCCGGCGACCGAGTTCGCGGGCATCATCCTGCAGACCTGGGAAGACACCGCCGCGTTCGCGGTCATGAGCGGTCTGGGCGCGGAGCAGACCCACACGCTCGTCAACGAGCGCACCGCGCGGGTGGCCACGGCCCTCGTCGACCCCGTCTGACCCTCAGTCCCCGGTGCTGAGCACCGCGTGACACCGCGCCACGCGGTCGAACCACCACTGCCGGCGCTCGGCGCCCGCCGCATGCTCGGCGAGCAGGCGTGCGTCGGGCGTCACGCGACCGGTCGCGAGCGTCCCGTCCCGCGGTGCGAGCGGGGGGTCGGCAACGTCGGCGGTGAACAGCGAGGCCGTGCCCAGGCCGCAGTCGTAGTCGAGGCGGGGCAGGGATGCCGCCAGCGCGACGCCCATCGACAGCCCGACGGAGGTGTCGAGGGCGCTCGACACGATCGCCGGCAGTCCGGCCGCTGCCACGATCGACAGCGCCCGGCGCACGCCGCCGAGCGGCTGGGCCTTGACGACGAGCAGGTCGGCGGCGCCGGCCCGTGCGACCGCGAGCGGGTCCTCGGCCTTGCGCACGCTCTCGTCGGCGGCGATGGGGATGCCCATGTACTTCACGCGCCGGCGCAGCTCGGCGAGCTCGTCGACGCTCGCGCACGGCTGCTCGGCGTACTCGAGGTCGAATTCGGCCAGGGCGTGCAGGGCGCGCTCCGCCTCGTCGACGTTCCACCCGCCGTTCGCGTCGATCCGCACGCGGCCCTCGGGCCCCATGCTCTCGCGGACGGCGCGCACGCGGGCGATGTCGTCTGCCAGGCGCTGTCCGGCCTCGGCGACCTTCACCTTGGCCGTCCGGCATCCGTCGAATCTGGCCAGCACGTCGGGGACGGATGCCGCCGGCACGGCCGGCACCGTGGCGTTGACGCCGATGGCGTCGCGCACGGCCGCGGGGCGCGGCATCCACGCGTCCTCGATCGCCGCCGCCAACCACGTCGACGACTCGGCGTCGCCGTACTCGGCGAAGGGCGAGAACTCGGCCCACCCTTCGGGTCCCTCGAACAGGAGCGCCTCGCGGACGTCGATGCCGCGGAAGCGGGTGGCGAGCGGCAGGGCCACCACGCGGGCGGAATCGAGGATGTCGTCCAGCGGGGGCAGCGGCGCGTCGGTGCTCACGCGTCCATCCTGCAACGGGTGCGAGAAAACATTGATGTGCCGTTGACGATAGTGTGCGACACACAGTATGGTGTGAGGCATGAGCGAATCCGAGATCCTCGAGACGCACCTGCAGGAGCTGCGGCGCGGCACCGTCGTGCTGGCCTGCCTGCGTCTGCTCGAGACGCCCGGCTACGGCTACGGGCTGCTCGAAGAGCTGGGCGATCGCGGATTCCCCACCGATGCGAACACGCTGTACCCGCTGCTGCGCCGCCTCGAGAAGCAGGGGTTCCTGACGAGCGAGTGGAACACCGACGAGGCGCGGCCTCGCAAGTTCTACCGCACCAGCGACGCCGGCGCGCGCCTCGCGGGTGCGCTGACCGACGACTTCCACGCGATCGCGACCGCGATCGACGGACTCGAGACCGAACTCTGAACACCACGGAGCACGCGATGACCACCACCGACACCCTGACCGACCGCTACGTCGACGCCGCGATGCGGACCGTCCGCGAAGACCAGCGGGCCGACCTCGCCGCCGAACTGCGCGGCTCCATCGACGACCAGATCGAGGCGCGCATCGCCGAAGGCGCCGACCCCGACTCCGCCGAACGTGCGGTGCTCACCGACCTCGGCGATCCCGACCTGCTCGCCGCCGGGTACACCGGGCGCCAGCTGCACCTCATCGGACCGCGCTACTACCTCGACTGGTGGCGCCTGCTCAAGCTGCTGCTGTGGATCGTCCTGCCGTGCACGGCCTTCGGTGTCGGGCTCGCCCAGGTGCTGCAGGGCGCGACCGTGGGCGAGACGATCGCCTCGGCCGTCGTGGCCGTGCTGACGGCGGCCCTCCATGTCGCCTTCTGGACGACGCTCGTCTTCGTCGTGCTCGAGCGCACCGGCCACGAGACGATGACCTCTGAGCCCTGGACGCCGGACCGGCTCCCCGAGCCGCGGCAGCGCGGCGCGGGGTTCGGCGACATGATCACGTCGATCGCCTTCCTGCTGATCATGGCGGCGGTGATCCTGTGGGACCACTTCATCGGCCTGGTGCCGACGCAGCGCGGGCTGTCGTTCCTCGACGACGGGCTGTGGCCGTGGTGGATCATGGCGCTGTTCCTCGTGATGGCCATGGAGGCCGTGCTCGCCATCGCCGTCTACGGCGTCGGACGCTGGACCGTGCCGCTGGCCGTGGCCAACGGCATCCTGAACCTCATCATCGCCGTGCCGGCGCTCTGGCTGCTCGCCGAGGGGCGGCTGATCAACCCCGACTTCTTCCCGACGATCATCGAGGGCGCGGACGGTGCGACGGTGCAGAACATCCTCGCGGCGATCATCGGGTTCGTGATCGTCGGGGTCGCGATCTGGGACACGACGGATGCCGCGCTGAAAGCCGCCCGGGCGCGCCGGGCCTGACCCTGGCGGCCCTAGTCTTGCCCCATGCCCCTCCTCGACACCCCCGTGCGCTTCGGCGTGCAGATCCAGCCCCAGCACACCTCCTACGACGGGATCCGCGACGCCGTCCGCCGGCTCGAAGACCTCGGCGTCGACATCCTCTTCAACTGGGACCACTTCTTCCCGCTCTCAGGAGACCCTGACGGCCTGCACTTCGAGTCGTGGACGATGCTCGGCGCGTGGGCCGAGCAGACCGAGCGCGTCGAGTTCGGCGCGCTGGTCAACTGCAACAGCTACCGCAACGCCGACCTGCAGGCCGACATGGCCCGCACGATCGACCACATCTCGGCCAAGGGCGGCGACACCGGCCGCTTCATCTTCGGCACCGGCGCCGGCTGGTTCCAGCGCGACTACGACGAGTACGGCTACGAGTTCGGCACCCCGGGTTCGCGGCTCGACGACCTCGCCGCCGGCCTGGAGCGCATCGAGGCCCGCTGGGCGAAGCTCAACCCGCAGCCGACGCGCAGGATCCCGGTGATGATCGGCGGCAAGGGCGAGCAGAAGACGCTGCGCCTCGTCGCCCGCCACGCCGACATCTGGCACAGCTTCGTCGCCCCGGACGAGATCGCGCACAAGGTCGAGGTCATCGAGCGCTGGGCCGAGCGCGAGGAGCGCGACACCTCGAACCTCGTGATCTCGAACGAGGTCTACGGACACGGGGTCGACCACGCCGACGCGCTGTACGACGCCGGCGCCCGCCTCATCACGTTCGGCTTCCGCGGCCCCGACTTCGACTACGACCTCGTCGAGTCCTGGCTGCGCTGGCGCGACAGCAAGAACGCCTGACCCCCGTGCCCCCGCGCGGGCCGTCACGAACGGGTCCGGCCGGGGGGCCCCCCCCCAAAAAAACCCGGGGGCCCCCCGGAGCCGCCCCGCCCCCCGCGCCCCCCCCACCCACCGCGGGG
>NZ_JBQCIP010000020.1:0-70337 GCF_051953575.1 Microbacterium sp. | reverse complement strand
CCAGGAGTACACGGCCGTCGGCATCCGTGTCGCCCTGCACCCGCAGGTCGACCTCGCCACCGAGCCGCGCTGGTCGCGGCAGCTGCAGACGTTCGGCGAGGACGCGGAGGTGTCGGGCGAGCTCGGCGCCGCGTACATCCGAGGGTTCCAGAACGGCGAGTCGTTCGGACCGGGGGCGGTCTCGACCATGGTCAAGCACTTCCCCGGCGGCGGCCCCCAGCAGGACGGCGAGGACCCGCACTTCGAATACGGCCGCGAGCAGGTGTATCCCGGCGGCGAGTTCGAGCTGCACCTGAAGCCCTTCGAGGACGCGTTCGCCGCCGGCGTGCGCCAGGTGATGCCGTACTACGGCATGCCGGTCGGCACCGAGTACGAAGAGGTCGGCTTCGGCTTCAACAAGTCGGTGCTGACGGGCCTGCTGCGGGAGCGCTACGGCTTCGACGGCGTGGTCTGCACCGACTGGGGCCTCATCACCGACGCCGAGATCATGGGCCAGCCGTTCCCGGCTCGCGCGTGGGGCGTCGAGCACCTCACCCGTGAAGAGCGCATGGTCAAGATCATCGAGGCCGGCGCCGACCAGTTCGGCGGCGAGGCGTGCCCCGAGCTGCTCGTGGAACTGGTCGCGGACGGGCGCGTCGCCGAGGAGCGACTGGATGCCTCGGCCCGGCGCCTGCTGCGCGAGAAGTTCGCGCTCGGCCTGTTCGAGGACCCGTACGTGGACGCCGAGGCGGCCGACCGCATCGTGGGCTCGGCCGAGTTCCGGGCGGCGGGGGATGCCGCGCAGCGCGCCGCGCTGACGATCCTCGCGAACCGCGGCGGCGCCTTGCCGTTCACGAAGGGTGCGAAGGTGTACGTCGAGGGCATCGACGCCGAGACGGCCGCCGCCTACGGCACGGTCGTCGAGACGCCCGCCGAGGCCGACATCGCGGTGCTGCGCCTGCAGGCGCCGTACGAGCAGCGCGGCAACGGGTTCGAGTCGTTCTTCCACGCCGGCTCGCTCGAGTTCCCCCAGGACGTCGTCGCGCACGTGGCCGATGTCGCCGCGGCCGTGCCGACCGTGGTCGACGTGTTCCTCGACCGGCCCGCCATCCTCGGACCGATCGTCGAGAGCGCGCACGCGGTCGTCGCCAACTGGGGTGCGAGTTCCGCGGCTCTCCTCGACGTGCTCACCGGCGCGGCCGAGGCCAAGGGCCGGCTGCCGTTCGACATCCCGCGCTCGATGGCGGCCGTCGAGGCCTCGCGCCCCGACGTCCCGTTCGACACCGCGGACCCGCTGTTCCGCTTCGGGCACGGCCTCTCGCTGTAGCGCCTGCCCGCCCGGCCCGTCCGGTCGCCTCGCGCCGTGCGCGGGGCACCGGACGGACGGCGGGTGCTGTCCGTGCCCACCCCGTTCGGAGTACCCTGTCGCGCATGCCTCGTCTTCTCGTCCGCCGTCCGTCGCCCCGTCTCGCCGAGGGAGAGCTGACGCACCTGGATCGCGTGCCGGTCGATCCTGACCTCGCTCTCGAGCAGTGGCAGGCCTACGTCGATGTGTACCGGCGCCACGGCTGGGACGTCGTGGAGGTCGAGGCGGCAGATGAGCACGCCGACGGCGTCTTCATCGAAGACACGGTCGTGATGTTCGGCGATCTCGCCGTGCTCACGCGCCCCGGCGCGGACTCCCGGCGGGGCGAGATCGACACCACGCGCGCCGCACTGGAGCGGGCGGGCATCCCGTACGTCGCGATCGCCGAGCCGGGCACGCTCGACGGCGGCGACGTGCTCAAGGTGGGGCGCACGGTGTACGTCGGCCGCACGCTCCGCACCAACGACGCCGGCATCGCCCAGCTGCGCGACGCGCTCTCGCTCCGCGGCTGGACCGTCGTCGCCGTGCCGGTGACGAAGGTGCTGCACCTCAAGAGCGGTGTGACCGCCCTCCCCGACGGCACGGTGGTCGGCTATGAGCCGCTCGTCGATGATCCCGGGGCCTACCCCGAGTTCCTCGCCGTGCCCGAGGAGCACGGCACGGCGGTCGTGGTCCTCGGCCCCGACACGGTGCTCATGTCGTCCGACGCCCCGGCCACCGCAGAGCTCTACCGCAGCCGGGGCCTGGAGGTCATCACGACCCCCATCAGCGAGTTCGAGAAGCTCGAGGGCTGCGTCACCTGCCTGTCTGTGCGGGTGCGCGACCAGGACTGACGCATCCGGCGACCCGGCGAGCACCGCCACCCATCCGAGCAGTCCGCCGGCGCGGGCAGTGAGCGCGGTCAGGTGCCTGCGCCGGGCACGACCACGACCGGGACCGGGGCGTTGCGCAGGATCTTCGACGCACTCGATCCGAGGAACACCTGGGCCAGGCGATGCGTCGACGACGAGCCGACCACCAGCACGTCGCCGTCGGTCCAGCCGACGGACGACACCGCAGTGCTCCAGTCGGGAGCGGCAGAGATCCCGTACTCGACCTCGTCGTCGGCGAACCCCAGAGTCCGCAGATGCGCGACCGCCTCGTCCTGCGCGGCGACGGCCTGGGTGGTCCACGTGTCGATGACCTGGGCCTGGGCGTGGCTCACGTCCGTGGTGACGGGGCGGCGGGCGGGGTCGACGAGGAACGTGACCAGCCGGATGCGAGCCGCAGAGGTGCGTGCGATCCCGGCGACGCGGTCCAGCAGCGACCAGCTGGCGTCGTCGTCGCGGAAGCCGACCGTCACGCGCGAGACCGCGCTCGTCGTACGGTAGCTGCGCGGGGCGATGGCCACCGGCAGCGGTGACGAATGGACGAGCCGATCCGTCTTCGACGTGAGGCGCACCCGCCCGGGCGCGGCCTCTTCGGCGGATCCCACGACGATGAGCGAGGCATCCCGCGTCGTCGCCTCGTCGATCAGTGCGGCGGGGACGGAGCGCCCCGTGATCCACACGGCCTCCGCCTCGAGTTCCGGGTGGTGTGCGAAGTCCGCGACGGCGAGCTCGGCGCTCAGCTGTCCCTCGCCCGCAGCCCACTCCTCGTATTCGCGGTCGACGCCGCCGGCGAGCGGCGTGCCCCACCCCTGCGGGACGACCGACACGGCGACGACGGGCTCGGGGTGCGAGCGGGCGAACTGGAAGGCGAGCTCGAGGGCGCTGCGGTCGTCGTTGCGCGGGCCGTAGCCGACGACGTAGGTCACTGCTCCTCCTCCGGGTGGATCGGCTCGGCGATCTGCTCGTCGGAGGTGTAGTCGTTGAGCGTCGCGTGCCTGCGGCCGTAGAACCAGTAGTAGAGCAGGACGATCGCGATCCAGCCGCCGAAGATCGCCCACGTGATCGCGGCGAGCCCCGACAGGATGTAGATGCACGCCGCGATCGTGAGGATCGGCACCACCGGGTACAGCGGCACCCGGAACGGCCGCTCGAGGTCGGGCTTCGTGCGCCGCAGCACCATGACGGCGAGGGCGACGACGATGAAGGCCATCAGCGTGCCGATCGACACCGTGTCCCACAGGTAGTCCGAGGGCACGAAGCCGGCGACGATCGCGACGATGACCGAGACGACGACCGTGTTGTAGATCGGGGTGAGCGTCTTGGCGTTGACGTGCACGAAGCGGCGCGGCACGAACCCGTCGCGCGAGATCGAGAACAGGATCCGCGTCTGACCGTAGAGCGTGACGAGAGTCACCGAGAAGATCGAGATGACGGCGCCGGCGGCCAGGATCGTTCCCCAGATCGGTGTGCCCGTCACGTTCTCGAGGATCTTCGCGAGTCCGGCCTCACCGGCCTCCTCGGTGGAGAAGAACTCGACGGGCTCGGCGGCGAGGCCGGCGATCGCCACGAGGATGTAGACCGTCGACACGATGATGAGCGCGCCGATGATCGCCCGCGGCAGCGCCTTCTGGGGATTGCGCACCTCCTCGCCCGCGGTCGCGACGGCGTCGAGGCCGATGAACGAGAAGAAGATCGTGCCGGCGGCGGCACTGATGCCGGCGGCGCCGAACCGGAAGAAGTCCTCGAAGTGATCGGCATTGAACGCGGTGAGGCCGAGCACGATGAACAGCGCCAGCACGCCGAGCTTGATGAGCACCATGATCGTGTTCACGGCCGCCGATTCGGCGACGCCGCGGATCAGCAGCAGGCAGCACAGCCCGACGAGCACGACCGCGGGAAGATTGATGACGCCTCCGGTGGGGGCGCCGTCCGAGCCCGGGATGAACGACACCGACAGCGCGTCCGGCAGGCGGAATCCCAGGGTGTTCTGCAGCAGCTCGTTGAAGTAGCCGCTCCAGCCCACCGCGACCGCCGACACCGCGACGCCGTATTCGAGCAGCACGCAGCCGGCGATCACGATCGCCCAGATCTCGCCCAGTGCGTGATACGTGTACGAGTAGGTCGACCCGCTCACCGGGATCGCCGCCGCGAGCTCGGCGTAGCAGAGCGCCGACAGCCCGGCGCAGATCGCCGCGACGATGAACGAGATGATGACGGCCGGGCCGGCCTTGGGGATCGACTCGCTCAGCACGAAGAAGATGCCGGTGCCGACGGTCGCGCCGACACCGAACATCATCAGCTGGAACGTGCTGAGGTTGCGGGCGAGCTCCTCGCCCTTGTGGTGCTTGTGCTGCACGATGATGGGCTTGCGCCGAAAGAGCTGCGCGCGGACTGTCCCCATGGCTCACTCCCACCGGTCTTCCGGGCCTCGACGCCCGGGGGTGCGCCAAGTCTCGCGGGTCGCTCGCCCGGCGTACAGACCCCCGCTGTGCGTCTCGCACAACCCGGCGGCCTCACGTCTCGCACCACGTTTGTGTGAATTCGCCAGTGGCTTTGATGCTGGCTTGTGGGAGTCCTACCGTCGGAGTGACCTTCCCCCTGTCCCTCGTCTCGAGAGGTGATGACATGGCTGACGCCGCCGTCCGCTCCAAGAAGCCCGCCGTCCACAAGCGCACGCCTGCCGGCGGAGCCCCGACCGCGCCCCACACCGCGGCCGAGGCATCCGATCCCCGCATCGACGTGAACGCGGTCACCGACCTGCTGCTCGGCACGTGGGCGGACACCCGCCGCGAGGCGCGCGAGATGATCAAGGACCCCGCGTTCTGGCGCATCGACGGGCAGCCGATGCCCGAGCACCGTGAGCGCGTGCTCAGCCAGCTGCACCTGCTCGTCGAGCACGGCGGCTCGCGCCGCGCGTTCCCCGAGGACTACGGCGGCCTGAACGACAACGGCGCCAACCTCGCCGGGTTCATGGAGCTCGTGCTCGCCGATCCCAGCCTGCAGATCAAGTCGGGCGTGCAGTGGGGCCTGTTCGGCTCGGCTATCTACCAGCTCGGCACGAAGAAGCACCACGACCAGTGGCTCCCCGGCGTGATCGACCTGTCGATCCCCGGTGCGTTCGCGATGACCGAGATGGGGCACGGCTCGGACGTCGCCGCCATCGGCACGACCGCCACGTACGACCCCGACACCGAGGAGTTCGTCATCCACACGCCGTTCCGCGCGGCGACGAAGGACTACCTCGGCAACGCCGCGCTGCACGGCAAGGCGGCGACGGTGTTCGCGCAGCTCATCACGGGCGGCGTGAACTACGGCGTGCACTGCTTCTTCGTGCCGATCCGCGACGACGAGGGCGGCATGCTGCCGGGCGTCACGAGCGAGGACGACGGCGTGAAGGGTGGCCTCAACGGCATCGACAACGGCCGTCTCGCGTTCGACCACGTGCGCGTACCGCGTTTCAACCTGCTCGACCGCTACGGCCAGGTCGCCCCCGACGGCTCGTACACGTCCGACATCCCCAGTCCCGGCCGCCGCTTCTTCACGATGCTCGGCGCGCTCGTACAGGGCCGCGTGTCGCTGGACGGCGCCGCCACCACGGGTACCGCGCTCGCGCTGTACATCGCGCTCACGTACGCGAACCAGCGCCGTCAGTTCGACTCGGGCGCCGGCACCGAAGAGGTCGTGCTGCTCGACTACGGCAAGCACCAGCGCCGGCTGCTGCCCCTCCTCGCCCAGAACTACGCGCAGTTCTTCGCCAACGACGAGCTGCTCAAGAAGTTCGATGCCGTGTTCTCGGGCCGCAACGACACCCCGGAGGAGCGAGAGGACCTCGAGACCCTCGCCGCGTCGCTCAAGCCGCTGAGCACGTGGAACGCGCTCTCGACGATCCAGGAGGCGCGCGAGGCGTGCGGCGGTTCGGGCTTCATCGCCGACAACCGCTTCGTGGGCCTGCACCAGGACCTCGACGTCTACGTCACGTTCGAGGGCGACAACAACATCCTGCTGCAGCTGGTGGGCAAGCGTCTGCTGGCCGACTACGCCAAGCAGTTCAAGGGCAAGGATGCCGCGGCCCTCGCCCGGTTCGCGGTCGGGCAGACCGCGGGCAAGCTCTTCCACGGGGCGGGCCTGCGCCAGCTCGGCCAGGCGGTCGCCGACTTCGGCTCGACGGCGCGCTCGGTGGAGTTCGGCCTGCGCGAGGACCAGCAGCACGAGCTGCTCGCGGGCCGCGTGCAGCAGATGGTGGCCGACGTCGCCGGGGCCCTGCGTCCCGCGTCGAAGCTGTCGCCGGCCGATGCGGCGGCGCTGTTCAACAGCCACCAGGCCGAGCTCATCGAGGCTGCGCGTGCGCACGGCGAGCTGCTGCAATGGGAGGCCTTCACCGACGGCATCCACCGCGTGTCCGACGAGGGGACCGCGCAGGTGCTGACCTGGCTGCGCGACCTGTTCGGCCTGCACCTCATCGAGAAGCACCTGGCGTGGTACCTCATCAACGGGCGCCTGTCGACGCAGCGGGCGGCCTCCGTCTCGCGCTACATCGACCGGCTCACCGCGCGGCTGCGCCCGCACGCGCAGGACCTCGTCGACGCGTACGGCTTCGCCCCGGAGCACGTTCGCGCGCCCATCGCGTCGGGCGCCGAGCGCGAGCGTCAGGACGAGGCCCGCGCGTACTACCGTGCGCTCGCCGCGTCGGGTGAGGCGCCGGTGTCGGAGAAATCGCTCAAGAAGAAGTGAGCCGTCGGGTCTGGGACACCCCGAATGTCACGAAAAGGTAACGATGACTTCGAGGGTGTCCCAGATCGTCTTCCGGCGGACATATCCCTTATGAAGGCAGCCTTCACCCGACTGCGCATACGGGCTTCGTGCATCGGGAGCGTCTTCATGGGGACCGCGAATCGGGAACGCGGTCCCCTTTCTCTTGCCCGGCGCACGCCAGGAAGCGGATGCCGCGGGGTGCGGCATCCGTCTGGTTCAGCTCAGTTCTCGGACCAGCCGCACATGCCGCATTCGCCGGTCGCCGAGACCTCGACGAAGCAGTTCGGGCACATCGTGCGGATGCGCTCCGGCACGACCGGCTTGGGCGCGCGCCGCTCCGCCGCAGGGCGCGGGTTCTTGGCGCGGGTGGCCGCGGCCGGAGCCGCGACCTGAGGCTTCGGCGCCGCCTGCGGCACGTGGTACGCGCAGTAGAAGCGCACGTAGCCGTCGTGGTTCTTGGGGTGGCGGTGCTTGAACGCCCACAGCTCGGTGCGGGGGAGCAGTTCCGAGTCGGGGCCGCACGAGAAGCACCGGGTGGGCTCGCCCGGCACGACGTCGGCCACCAGCACGGGGTCCTCGAACGGGACGGCATCCCGCCAGTCCGCCGACGCGACGATCTTCATGATCCTGCCTCCCAGCTGCGCGGGCGTGGACAGCCCGACATTCCAAGGTAAGCGACGCGCGCGGCATCGGGGAATCGGGCCGGTGGCGAGCGGCTGAACGAGGCCGACGTCGGAGCCGAACCCTAGGCTGACACGGTGAGCACCGACGTCCGCACCGGAGCCGACGGGCGCGCGCGCTGCGCGTGGGTCGGCGACGATCCCGAGTACGCCCGCTACCACGACGAGGAGTGGGGCGTCGCCCTGCACGGGGATCGCGCGCTGTTCGAGAAGCTGAGCCTCGAAGGCTTCCAGGCGGGGCTGTCGTGGATCACGATCCTGCGCAAGCGCCCGCGGTTCCGTGAGGTGTTCGCCGGCTTCGAACTCGACGCGGTCGCGGCGTTCGGGCCCGACGATGTCGAGCGTCTGATGATGGATGCCGGCATGATCCGCAACCGGGCCAAGATCGAGGCCACGATCTCGAACGCGCGCCTCGTGCAGCAGCTCGACCCCGGTGAGCTCGACGCGCTGATGTGGTCGTTCGCTCCGGCATCCCACCGTCGCCCCGCGACGTTCGCCGAGGTGCCGGCGACGACGCCGGCGTCGGACGCGATGAGCAAGGCGCTCCGCAAGCGCGGCTTCCGGTTCGTCGGGCCGACCACGATGTACGCGCTCATGCAGTCGGCCGGCATGGTCGACGACCACGTGGACGGGTGCTGGCGCACGCTCTGATCGGTCATTGACCCGTGATGCGTGATGCGTGATGATCGATGCGTGCGCACGACACTCACGATCGACGACGACGTGCTCGCCGCGGCCAAGCAGTTCGCAGACGCGCGGGGACTGACCCTCGGCGAGGCGATCTCGCAGCTCGCGCGGGCGACCCTCACCGAACGGCGCCGGCACGGCGGCACCCGCAACGGCATCGTGCTGCTGCCCGCGCAGCCCGAGGCCGGGCGCGCCACGCTCGACGACGTCACCGCGCTGCAGGACGACACCCCATGACGCGCTACCTGCTCGACGTCAACGCGGTGATCGCCCTCATCGACCCGCTGCACGTGCACCACGACCGCGCACACCGGTGGTTCGCCGAGCGCGGAGGCGACACGTGGCACACGTGCCCGCTCGTGCAGAACGGCGTCGTTCGCGTGGTCAGCCACCCGACGTATCCCAACATCCAGCCGGCGCCGGTCGTGCTCGCGAGTCTCGCGAGCCTCGCCGCGCGCGATGACCACGTCTTCCTGCCCGACACGGTGAGCCTGCTCGACAGCTCGGTCCACACCGAACGGCTGCTCGCGAGTTCGCAGGTCACCGACACGTACCTGCTGCATCTGGCCGCGTCGAACGACGCACAGCTGGCGACATTCGACACGCGCATCGTCACGTCGGCCGTCCCCTCGGGGGCGACCGTGGTGTTCGAGATCCCTTAGCGGTCGCACCCCCGTCGCCGATGGGGAACTGTCCCCATCGGCGATCCTCTCGCGGTCCCCTACGCTCGGCAGGGGACGAAAGGGGTGATCGTGGCCGAGATCGACGTCGACCTGGCTGCGCTCGAGACGGCGCGGTCGCGCGTCGGCGGCGCCCTCGACACGTTCCGCAGCGCCGACCGGGTGGGCGACGATCTCGCCGACCTCACGGGGGAGGCGCGGCTGGCGGGGCGCGTGCGCGACTTCGCCGGCAACTGGGATCACAACCGGGGCAAGCTCGAAGATCAGCTCGTGGCCGTCGGCGACTGGCTCGACGCGATCGCCGAGACCCTCACCGAGCTCGACGAAGAGATGGGCTGACGCGTGGCTTCGGGACTGGCGATCGAGTTCGAGGACGTCTTCGCGGGCGAGCCCGACGAGCTCGAACGGCGGGCTCGCCGGCTGCAGGCGACCGCGTCCGCGATCGAGCGGGCCGCCGATGCACTGCGCGACATCGTCGACGGCCAGATCTCGCAGGCGACCGATGCGCTGCGCGACAGCGCGGATGAGGCGGCCCGCGGCCTGCGCCGCGCCCATCGGCGGTACGGCGGCACCGCGACCGCCCTCACGACCTTCGCCGTGGAGCTTGGGCCCATCCAAGACGCGGCGCGCGCGGCCGTCGAGGACGCGGACTACCACCAGGACCGCGCGTACCGGCTCGAAGGCGGGATCGACGACCTCGACAACGCCATCACCCTCGCCGAGGCGAAGGGCGAGTCGACGACCTCGCTCACGCAGGAGCGCCGGGCGACCTACGACGACATCGCCGCCTCCCGCGAGCACGTCGACAGTGCGCGCGCCGCCCTGTACGACGCGCGGGATCGGATCCGGGATGCCGCGGACCGGGCGATCCGCGAGATCGAGACCGCCATCGAGCACGGCGCCGACTCGTGGGGCGACAACTGGGACCAGTTCTGGGACGGTGTCGGCGACGTCCTCTCGGCCGTGGGGGACTGGCTGGGCACCGTGCTCGCGCCCGTTCTCGACTGGCTCGGGCAGGCGCTCAGCGCGCTGGTGTCGTCGCTCGTCGTGCTGCTGATGGTCGTGATCGCCGCGGCGCTGATCGGCATCGTCTTCACGGCGTTCGGCGTCGTCGGCCTGCTCGTGCTCGGTCTCGTGCTCGCGGGCCTGATCGTCGCGCTGGCCGTCGCCGAGCAGGCGGGCTCGCCGCAGCTGCGCAACAGCAAGACGGAGACGACCAGGGACGAGTTCGAGGCGCGGGACTATGAGGGCCTCATGAAGCAGCTCGCCCTGCAGGACGAGCACGGCAAGGACTCGCTCACCGAGATCCGGGTGGTCGCCGTCCACGACGAGGACGGCAACATCGTGTCGTGGCGGGTGCAGACGCCGAGCACGCAGAACTGGGGTCCGTTCAACACCGACGGCGCGATGAACGACCTGCGCACCGACCTCATGCTGTCGCTCTTCCCCGAGATGCGCACGCAGTACGAAGAGGCTGTCTGGCAGGCGATGACAGACGCCGGGGTGTTCGAGAGCGACGCGCCGATCATGTTCACGGGCTGGTCGCTCGGCGGCATGATGGCCGGTGAGCTCGCGACCGATCCGCGGGTCGCGGATCGGGTGGAGTCGGTGTTCGTCGCGGGCTCGGCGATCGACAAGCACTACGGCGACATGCCCGACGGCGTGCGCGTCACCCAGATCAAGAACGGCATCGATCCGGTCCACACGCTGGAGTTCGTGGGCCTCGACCCGGTCGACCGCTTCGCCGCCTTCGACTCCGACTGGCAGGAGTACCGCCCGCTCGTCTGGCCGATGCACGACGCCGCCATGTACGGTGAGCAGGCCGAGCACTACCTGCCGGAGCCGAGGCCGGGCGACGGGATCTTCTTCGCGGGCGAAGGCGACGGCGGCTATGAGGAGGTGTACGTTGCGCAGTACTCGCGTGGCTCGTGACCGCGTCGGACGGTTCAGGATCCCGGCGGCGCTCGCTCTGCTCGCACTCGGCTCGCTCGCGCTCGCCGGCTGTGCAGGGAACCCCGACGTGACCGACCTGGAGACGCAGCTGTCAGAGGTCGACGGGGTGAACGATGCGACCGTCAGCGTCACCCATTCGAACTTCCCGTGGGAGACGCAGCTGGTCGTGACGCTGTTCATCGAGGACGCCACGGAGGACGGCGTCGTGGACGTCGCCCGTGCGGCCGCTCCGGTGTTCGTCGCCGATCCGGTGGGTTCCCGTCACGACGTGAGCATCTACTTCATCCCCGGACAGCAGAGCGACTACGAGAGCGACTTCGACGCGCAGGGCAAGGAGGTGCCCGTCACTCCCGACGTCGCCGCCGCCCTCGGGGTGCCCGACACCGGTCCGTACTCCCTCCGGCTGTCGCCCGCGCAGATGAGCGCGATCGCGGACGGCGAGTGAGTGGGTCGCGCGCGGAGGCGGAGCCGCCGCGGCTGACCTTCCAGCTGCCGGGTCGCTGGCTGACCGTCGATCCGCGCGACGAGCGGCAGGCGCGCGCCCAGATCGAGGCGACGGTCCAGGATCTCGTGGGAGCGGCCGACGACGCGGCGATCGCGCGGCGCCGCCTGCGTGACGCCTTCGATCGGGCCGTCGCCGCCGCCCGCGAGGCCGAGGCGCACGCCCTGTTCCTGTGCCTCGAGGCTGCGCCCGGCGTCTGGACGCCGGCATCCCTCACCGTCCACGCTCCGAAGCGGCTGCGCATGACCCCCGCCGTGGGGACGAGCGCGGATGCCGTGCTCTCGGTGCTGCGCGACGGGCTGGCGTCGTCTCGCATCGGCGTCGACACCGCCCGCCGCCTGGACGGCCCGCGGGCGAGCGTGCTGCGCACGGACCGCGAGTACGAGGAGACCGTGGAGGAGGACGGCATCGCGGTCACCGCGACCAGGCTCGAGGCGGACTACTGGTACGCCGTGCCGGGTTCGAAGCACGTGGTGCTCGCGAGCTTCGCGACGCCGCTGGGCGAACTGCGCCACGCGATGCTGAGCTTCTTCGACTCGATCGCGCTCGCCGCCTCTTTCGGCGCTCCCGCGCAGCACGCCTAGGACGCCGTCGCGGGCGTGCCCGTCGCTGCGCGCAGACCTATGCGATGGAATGAACAGCGGATGCCGCCGGTTGGCCTCCGCGGAGGCTCTTCATGGACTACGGACACGCGCTCGAGTTCGGCGCGTTCATCACCCCGTCGGCCGCAGCGCCCGATGCGCCGGTCCTGCTGTCGCAGGTGGCCGAGGCATCCGGTCTGGATCTCGTCACCTTCCAGGACCACCCGTACCAGCCCGCCTTCCTCGACACGTGGACGCTCATGTCGTTCGTGGCGGCGCGCACCGAGACCATCCGCATCGCGCCCAACGTGCTGAACGTGCCGCTGCGCCCGCCGGCGGTGGTCGCACGAGCAGCCGCGAGTCTGGACCTGCTGTCGGGCGGCCGCTTCGAGCTCGGCCTCGGCGCCGGTGGGTTCTGGGACGCCATCGAGGCGATGGGCGGCGGGCGCCTCACCGCGGGGGAGTCCGTGACCGCGCTGGGTGAGGCGATCGACCTCATCCGGGAGCTCTGGCGCACCGACCAGCGCGGCGGGGTCTTCACAGACGGCCGCTTCCACCGCGTGCACGGGGCCAAGCGGGGACCGCGTCCAGCGCACGAGGTCCCCATCCACATCGGCGCGTACAAGCCGCGCATGCTCGCCCTCACCGGGCGCAAGGGCGACGGCTGGCTGCCGTCGCTCGGCTACCTCAAGCCGGGCGACCTCGCCCGCGGCAACGCGGCCATCGACGAGGCGGCCGCCGGGGTCGGCCGCGACCCGCGTGAGATCCGCCGGCTGCTGAACATCGGGCAGCTCGCCGCCGACGCCGGCGAGTTCGCCGAGCGTCTCGCGCAGCTCGCGGTCGACGACGGCATCGGCACGTTCATCCTCGCCGGCGACGACCCGAACCTGCTGCAGTTCTACGGCGAGGAGGTGGCGCCCGCGGTGCGGGAACTGGTCGCCGCCGCGCGCAGCGCGACAGGCGTCGCCGTCGCGCCGGCCCGGTCGTCCGTCGCGCTCGCCGCGCGTCGCGAGGGGATCGCCTACGACGACGTGCCCGCCGGACTCCGGGCCATCGAACCGGGCGACTTCGAGTACGGCGACGTGCGCTCCACCTACATGCGCGGGGGTTCCCCCGGGATCGTCCTGCAGCCGGCCACGGCCGCGCAGGTGGCGGAGGCGGTCGGGTTCGCCCGCCGGCATCCCACCATCCCGCTGTCGGTGCGCAGCGGAGGGCACGGCATCAGCGGACGCAGCACGAACGACGGCGGCATCGTCATCGACCTGCGGCTGCTCAACGCGATCGAGGTGATCGACACCGGCCGGCGTCTCGTGCGCATCGGACCCGGGGCCCGCTGGGCGCAGGTCGCCGCGGCGCTGGGCGAGCACGGCTGGGCGCTGTCGTCCGGCGACTACGGCGGCGTGGGCGTCGGTGGACTGGCGACGGCCGGCGGCATCGGCCTGCTCTCGCGCGAGCACGGTCTGACGATCGACCACCTGCGTGCGGTTGAGGTGGTGCTCGCCGACGGGTCGATCGTGCGGGCTGATGCCGAGTCGCACCCGGAGCTGTTCTGGGCGATCCGCGGCGCAGGGGCCAACGTCGGCATCGTGACGGCGTTCGAGTTCGAGGTCGACGAAGTCGGGCAGCTCGGTCACGCGCAGCTCGCCTTCCAGGTCGACGACGTCCCCGCGTTCCTCGAGGGCTACGGGCGCATCGTCGAGTCGTCGCCCCGCGACCTCACGTTGTTCCTGCTCACCGGTGCGCCGCAGCCCGGCCAGCCGCACATCGTGCAGCTGTACGGGATCGTCGACTCAGACGATCCCGACACGATCATCGCCCGCCTGCAGCCGTTCGCCGAGCTCGCGCCGCTCGTGCAGCAGCAGGTGCGGCTCACGACGTACGCGCAGGTCATGGCCAACGCCGACCTCGGACCCCAGCACGGTGCGGGCGAGCCCCACTCGCGCTCGGCGCTCGTCGAGCATGTGACGCCCGCCTTCGCCGAGGCGGTGGATCGGATGCTGCGCACCGGCGCCGTCCCGTTCTTCCAGCTCCGGGCGGTCGGCGGGGCCGTCTCCGACGTGGCCGAGGACGCCACCGCCTATGCGCACCGGTCCGCGAACTTCTCGGTCGCCGCGCTCGGCGGAAACCCCGACCGCCTGGACGCGGCGTGGCGCTCGCTGGCGGCGCATACGCGCGGCATGTATCTGAGCTTCGACTCGTCCGATCGGCCCGAGCGCATCGCCGACGCCTTCCCTCCGGCGACGCTGGAGCGTCTGCGCGCGGCGAAGGCGACGTACGACCCCGATGCGGTGTTCCGCGACAACTTCGCCGTCGACCCGGCCTGACCCCGCGGCCCACCGGCCGCGGGAATCGAGCAGGATTCAGGAAGCAGGATGTCCGGGTTGCCGGGCAGACTGGGGCGCATGGCATCCGAACCCCGCAGCGCCGCGCCCCATATCGCCGACTCCCACGAGGTCATCCGCGTCGTCGGGGCGCGTGAGAACAACCTGAAGGACGTCTCGGTCGAGATCCCCAAGCGCCGGCTGAGCGTCTTCACCGGCGTGAGCGGCTCGGGCAAGTCGTCGCTCGTGTTCGCGACGATCGCGAACGAGTCGCAGCGCCTCATCAACGAGACCTATCCGACGTTCGTCCAGCAGTTCATGGGGCAGTTGAACCGGCCCGACGTCGACGCGCTCGAGAACGTGAGCCCCGCGATCATCGTCGACCAGGAGCGCATGGGCGCCAACGCGCGCTCCACCGTGGGCACCGCGACCGACGCGCACGCCATGCTGCGTCTGCTGTTCAGCCGGATCGGACAGCCGCATGTCGGATCGCCGCAGGCGTTCTCGTTCAACATCCCCTCGGTGTCGGGCGCCGGCGCCGTGACCCTGGAGAAGGGCGGCAAGAAGGTCAAGGAGCGCCGCTCGTTCGAGATCACCGGCGGCATGTGCTCGCGCTGCGAGGGGCTCGGCGAGGTGAGCGACATCGACCTGGACGAACTGGTCGACAAGACCAAGTCGCTCCAGGAGGGGGCCATCCAGGTCCCGGGCTACAGCGCCGACGGCTGGATGGTGCGGCAGTACGCCGAGTCGGGCTTCCTCGATCCGGCCAAGCCGATCCAGGACTACACCGACGAGGAACGCGCCGCGTTCTTCTACAGCGAGCCGATGAAGGTCAAGGTGCAGGGCATCAACATGACCTACGAAGGGCTCGTCCCGAAGGTCACCAAGTCGATGCTGCAGAAGGACCGCGACGCCCTCCAGCCGCACGTCCGCGCCTTCGTCGAGCGCGCGGTGAAGTTCATGGCCTGCCCCGACTGCGGCGGCACGCGCCTCAACGAGGGGGCGCGCTCCTCGAAGATCAACGGGATCAGCATCGCGGATGCCGCCGCCATGCAGATCTCCGACCTCGCGGCATGGCTCGACACGGTGGACGACCCCGCGGTGGCGCCGCTCATGGTGGGGCTGCGCCAGACGATCGCCTCGTTCGTGGATGTCGGTCTCGGGTATCTGTCACTGGACCGCGCCTCGGGCACGCTGTCGGGCGGCGAGGCGCAGCGCACCAAGATGATCCGCCACCTCGGATCGGCGCTCACCGACATCACGTACGTGTTCGACGAGCCGACCGCGGGCCTGCACCCGCACGACATCCAGCGCATGAACGACCTGCTGCAGCAGCTGCGCGACAAGGGCAACACGGTGCTCGTCGTCGAGCACAAGCCCGAGGTCATCGAGATCGCCGACCACATCGTCGACCTCGGCCCCGGCGCCGGGCGCGCCGGCGGAGAGGTGCAGTACGAGGGCGATGTCGCCGGCCTCCGGGCCTCGGGCACGCTCACCGGTCGCCATCTCGACGACCGCGCGAGGCTCAAGGAGTCCACGCGCGCCGCGAAGGGAGCCCTCGAGATCCGCGGCGCCACGCAGCACAACCTCAAGAACGTCGATGTCGACGTGCCGCTCGGCATCCTCACCGTCGTGACCGGCGTCGCGGGCTCGGGCAAATCGTCGCTCATCCACGGCAACGTCCCGGGCTTCGACGACGTCGTGGTCGTCGACCAGTCGCCCATCAAGGGCAACCGTCGGTCCAGCCCGGCGACCTACACCGGCATGCTCGACACGATCCGCTCTGCCTTCGCGAAGGCCAACGGCGTCAAGCCGGCGCTCTTCAGCGCCAACTCCGAGGGCGCATGCCCCGCGTGCCGCGGCCTCGGCGTCATCATCACGAACCTCGGCTTCACCCAGAGCGTCGAGACCCTGTGCGAGCTGTGCGAGGGGTCCGGCTTCAGCGACGAGGTGCTGGAGTACACCCTCGACGGCAGGAACATCGCCGAAGTGCTCGCGATGTCGGCCGACGAGGCATCCGCGTTCTTCACGAAGGGCCCCGCCCACACGACCCTCACCCGCATGATCGACGTGGGACTCGGGTACCTGACCCTCGGACAGGCGCTCAACACGCTGTCGGGCGGCGAGCGGCAGCGCCTGAAGCTCGCGATCTCGATGGCGAAGAAGGGCGCGATCTACGTGCTCGACGAGCCGACGACGGGCCTGCATCTCGCTGATGTCGACAACCTGCTGGCGCTGCTGGACCGCCTCGTCGACGCCGGCAACAGCGTCATCGTGATCGAGCACCACCAGGCCGTGATGGCGCACGCCGACTGGATCATCGACATCGGTCCGGGGGCCGGTCATGACGGCGGATCGATCGTGTTCGAGGGCACCCCCGCCGAACTCGTCGCGGGTGCCCGCACCCTCACTGCGAAGCACCTGCGGGAGTACGTCGGCGGGTGAGCCCGAGGCCCGCGCATGGGTGATTGTCCCCATGCGCGGGAACAGAGGTTCCCAGATGGACCGGCTATTCTGGACCGGATCCCGTCTTCGCTGTGCATGGTGACGCCCCACGTCACCGTCGGCACGGACGACGATGCCGCCGCCGCTCCCCAGGAGGCTGACGTCCCATGAGGTCCTTCGCGTGGTTGCGCGCGCGCCCGCGCACGCTGGCTTCCGCCGGTGTGGTCAGTGCGGCCGCGGTGGCGATCACCACCCTCGCGTTCGTCTACGACGGCCTGCCGACGACCGAGGTCGACCTGCACGACGGCGGTGTCTGGGTCACCAAGCAGTCCAGCCTGCTCGTCGGGCACTTCAACCACGAGTCCGAGGTGCTCGACGGTGCGCTGCGCACGCCGAGCCAGGACTACGACATCCTGCAGTCCGGCGCCACCGTGCTGATGGTGGATGCCGAGAACTCGACCGTGTCGACGGTCGACCCCGCGAACGTCGCGCTCGCCGAGCCGGCCGACCTGCCGGGTTCTGCGGTCGTGGCCCTCGGCGGTCAGACCGTGGCGGTGCTCGACACCGCGAAGGGCGGCCTGTGGGTCGCGCCCGCCGGCGGCAGCCTGAAGGTCAAGGGCGAGGACCCTCTCGCCGAACTCGGCAAGGGCGCCGCCGTCGCAGTCGGCCTGGACGGCACCGTGTACGCGGTGTCGCCCGACAAGGGCGAGATCGTCGTCGTGCGCACCGACGCCGAAGGCGAGCCGGGCGACCCCGAGTCGCGCACGCTCGACGGGCTGAAGAAGGACGCCAAGGCGTCGATCACCGTCGTCGGCGACCAGCCGGTGGTGCTCGACTCCGACAGCGGCACGGTCTTCGTGAACGGCACGCAGGTGAAGGTCCCCGAGGCGACCGAGGTGCAGCAGCCGTCCGCCGCGACGGGCGCGGTGGCCGTCGCCACGAGCAGCGGGCTCGTGCGCGTGCCGTTCGACGGCTCGAAGCCCCAGACGACGGATGCCGGACGCGACGGGACCCCCACCGCACCCGTGTACCTCGACGGGTGCACGTACGCGGCCTGGAGCGGGTCGGGCCGGTTCGTGCGCGACTGCACCGGCGACGCCGACGACCTGAAGAGCGACGTCAAGGGCCTGGAGCCGACGTCGGTGCTGAGGTTCCGCGTGAACCGGGACGTCATCGTGCTCAACGACGTCGTGAGCGGCGCGACCTGGATGGCCGTCGAAGACCTGCAGCGCGTCGACAACTGGGATGAGATCACGCCGCCCGAGGGCGACTCCGAGGACGACGAGCAGACGACCGAGGACACGACGGAGACGACGCTCCCCAAGCGCTCCGAGATCAACACCCCGCCCACCGCGACCGACGACGACTTCGGCGTGCGCCCCGGCCGCACGACGATGCTCGCCGTCCTCGACAACGACAGCGACCCCGACGGTGACATCCTCACCGCGCGCGTGACCGGCGACGGCCCCTCGTTCGGCGAGATCCAGCAGGTCGACAACGGGCGGGCGCTGCAGATCGCGGTGCCCGACGGGGCGACAGGCTCCACGAGCTTCACCTACGAGATCACCGACGGCCGCGGCGGTACCGACACCGCGACGGTCAAGCTCTCGGTCCATGGCTGGGACGTCAACGAGGCCCCGAAGGCCAAGCGCACCACGACCGTCGCGGTCGAGGCCGGTGGCACGGTCACCTACAACGTCCTGCCGGACTGGTACGACCCCGACGGCGACGACGTCTTCCTGAAGTCGGCGTACGCGTCCGACGGCGACGAGTCGGACTTCACGTCGGACGGCCGCGTCACGTTCCGCGCCGTCGGCGGCACGCAGGGCCGCAAAGAGGTGCCGGTCGTCGTGTCGGACGGCACTGACGACGGCACCGGCGGCGTGCGCTTCGACGTGAAGCCGATCGGCTCGACGATCCCGGTGACCAACGCCGACTACGTCGTCGTGCGCGTGGGCAAGACGGCGACCGTGTCTCCGCTGCAGAACGACGTCAGCTCCACGCGCGAGCCGCTGCGCCTCGCGCGGGTCGACGAGGTCGCGGGCGCGACGATCAACCCCGACTACCCCAACAAGACCTTCACGTTCACCTCCGACACCCCGGGCACCTACTACGTGCAGTACCTGGTGGCGGCGGGCGTCGAACCCGTGCCCGGCCTCGTGCGCGTCGACGTCATCGAGGAGTCCGACGTCGACCTGCCCCCGGTGGCGGTGCGCGACATCGCCCTGCTGCCGGCCGGCGGCGAAGTGCTCGTCGACGTGCTGCAGAACGACAGCGACCCGAACGGCGGCATCCTCGTCGTGCAGTCGGTCACCGCCGAGTCCAACGCCGGCATCGGCGTCGCGGTGCTCAACCACGAGACGCTGCGCATCACCGACCAGGCGGCGCTGTCCCAGCAGGTGCGCATCACGTACCGGATCTCGAACGGCTCGCAGCAGGCCGAGGCCGACGTCATCGTGATCCCGGTGCCGGCGCCCGCGCAGCTGCGTCCGCCCGTCGCCAACGACGACCAGGCCGTGGTCCGCGCCGGCGACGTCGTGACGATCCCGGTGCTCGACAACGACTACCACCCGAACGGCGACACGATCCACGTCGCGCCCGACCTCGTCGAGCCGCTCCCCGACACCGAGCGCGGCGAGGCGTTCGTCTCGCAGGACGCCGTGCGCTTCCGCGCGTCCGACGAGCCGGGCACGGCCTACGTCACCTACGAGGTCGTCGACAGCACCGGGCAGAAGGATGCCGGCTACATCACCATCCAGGTCGTGCCGGTGAACCTCGAGACCAACGCCGCGCCGCGTCCGCGCGACATCACCTCGCGTGTGCTCACCGGCAGCCGCGTCCGCATCGCGGTCCCGCTGGACGGCATCGACGCCGACGGCGACTCGGTCGAGCTCGTCGGCATCGACTCTCCCCCGAAGAAGGGCCGCATCGTCGAGACCGGGTCCGACTACCTCGTGTACGAGGCGTTCGGCGACACGTCGGGCGTCGACGGCTTCACCTACCGGGTCCGCGACCGGCTGGGCGCCGAGGCGACCGCGACGATCAGCGTCGGCATCGCACCCGGCGAGGCTGCGAACCAGGCGCCCTACGCGGTGAAGGACGCCATCGTCATGCGCCCCGGACGCACCGTCGCGGTGCCGGTGCTGGCGAACGACTCCGACCCCGACGGCGACCGCTTCGGGCTCATATCCGACGCTCTCGTCATCCCCGACGGCTCGGGCATGAAGGCCAAGGTCCAGGGCGACCGCGTCGTGGTCACCGCGCCCGACAAGCCGATCGAGACCTCGCTGCAGTACTCCATCAAGGACGCCCGCGGTGCGAAGGCCACGGCGGTGCTGCAGATCACGGTGGCCGAGGACGTGCCGCTGCTCCCGCCCGTCGCCCGCGACGACTTCGTGCGCGCGACCGACGTCGAGGACGGCGTGACCGACGTCGAGGTGCTCGCCAACGACGAGGATCCGGACGGCACGATCGAGGCACTGACGGTGACCGTGAAGGATGCCTCGGCCCGCGTGGTGAAGGACGGCAAGGTGCGCATCACGCTCACCGACGCGTCGCAGCTCATCCAGTACACGCTCACCGACGAGGACGGCAACACCGCCTCCGCGTTCGTGCACGTGCCCGGTCTGTCGAGCCTTCCTCCCGTGCTGACGACCGTGAAGCCGATCGAGGTCAAGAGCGGCGAGACGATCGAGATCCCGCTGGCCGACCACGTGCGCGCGGCCGACGGCGGTGCGGTGATCCTGACCGAGGTCGCGAAGGTGTCCGCCGTGCACAACGACGGCTCGGGCCTCGTCAAGGATGCGAAGACGCTGGTGTACACGTCGGCCCAGGGCTACTTCGGTGACGACGCGATCACCTTCCAGGTGACGGACGGCACCGGACCCGATGATCCGGAGGGGCGCGTGGCGACGCTGACGCTGCCCGTGCTGGTGCTGCCACCCGACAACCAGCAGCCGACGTTCGCCAATGGTGCGATGGATGTCGCCCCAGGTGAGGAGCCCACCGCGCTCGATCTGACGTCCCTGACGACCGATCCCGACGAAGACGACCTCGGGGGCATGGCATACGAGATCGTGGGCGGCTCGCCGGCGGGCATGACCGCGTCGATCTCGAAGGGCGAACTGCGCGTGAGCGCGGCTGCCGACACCAAGAAGGGCACCGCCGCGACGATCAGGCTGAAGATCACCGATGGAGTGACCCAGCCCGTCGAGGGCTCGGTCACGGTCAACGTGACGGCATCCACTCGTCCGCTCGCGACAGCGAACGACGATGTGGTCGACGAGGCCCACCAGGGGAAGACGGTCTCGGTGGCCGTGCTCGACAACGACTTCAACCCCTTCGCCAAAGAAGGCAAGGCACTGAAGGTCACCGCAGCCTCGGTAGACACCGGAGACGGGGTGGCGAAGGTGTCGGGCGACAAGGTCGAGGTGACGCCCAGCAAGGACTTCTTCGGCACCATGGTGGTGCGGTACCGGATCCAGGATGCCACCGCCGACGTCGACCGCGAGGTCGAGGGCCGCATCCGTCTGACGGTGCAGGGCCGGCCCGCGACGCCCGGCACGCCGATCGTGTCGAGCGTGCAGGACCGCACCGTCGTGCTGTCGTGGACGCCGCCCGCCGACAACGGCGCCGAGATCACGGGCTACACCGTGACGTCGACGACCGCGGCGTACACCAAGAAGTGCTCGTCGACGACGTGCACCCTCGACGGGCTGACGAACAACGTCAAGTACAACTTCACCGTCGTAGCGACGAACCGGGTGGGCGATTCCGACCCGTCCGCTCCGTCGGCCGAGGCGCGCCCCGACGCGCGTCCTGACACGCCGCAGGCGCCGACGCTGGTGTTCGGCGACTCGAGCCTCACCGTCTCGTGGGTCACGCCGTCGACGCCGGGGTCGCCCGTGGAGTCGTTCAACCTGCAGATCTCGCCGGCGCCGCCCTCGGGCGTCGCCCTCAAGAAGGGCCTGACCGGCAACTCCACGGTGTGGACCGGATTGGAGAACGGCGTCTCGTACCAGGTGCAGGTGCAGGCCGTGAACCTCGCGCCCGAGCCGTCCAGCTGGAGCCCCTGGTCGGTGGCCGAGGTACCCGCCAAGGCTCCTGAGCCGCCGGCAGCCCCCACCACCAACCGCCTGGACTCGCTGGGAACGCAGTCGCAGCTCGAGGTGGTGTGGACCCCGCCTGTCACCAACGGTGCCGCGATCTCCGCATATCAGGTACAGGTCCTGCAGGGCGGCACCATCAAGAACACGATCGACGTGAGCGCGAGCTCGACGCGTCAGGTCGTCAACGTGCCGAACTCCACGACGAACTACACGTTCCAGGTGCGTGCGCAGAACAAGGCGGGCTGGGGCGGCTGGAGCGCTGCATCCGCCGAGCGGCGCGCGTTCGGCGCCCCGGGTGTGCCGACCGGCGTGACCTTGTCGACCCCCACCGGCAACAGCGCAGTCGTGGTCGCCTACAACGACGCGCCCGGCAACGGCGCGACCGCCGACGAGATCGGATACGAGTACTCGCTGAGCGGCGGCAATTGGACCGCGATGCCGGGCAGCAAGACGATCGGCGGCCTGTCCAACGGGACGACCTACACGATCCGCGTGCGTGCGTACACGTCGATGGACGGAGTCAGGTACACGGGCGAGCCGTCGGCGGCCTCCAACGGAGCCATTCCGTACGGCCCGGTGAAGACCCCGGGTGCGAGGGCGACCGCAAGCGGCACGGACATCACGTTCTCCTGGTCGCCCCCTGCCGAGAACGGGCGCGCCATCACGAAGGTCGAGACCAGCATCGACGGCGGCGCCTGGACCAACCGCGGCACCGCCAGCGGCAGCCAGACCGTCGGATACGGCTACAGCCAGACGCACACGATCCGGGTCCGGGCATGGGACTCGGCAGGCCAGGTGTCGGCCATCGCCAGCGACTCGGCCACCACGGTCGCCCCGCCGCAACCGCGGGCGTGGGTCACCAGGGGAGGCTCCGCGCAGGGCCAGGCCGGCTGCTCCAGCGCGGATTGCGCCTACTTCGTGGTCAACACGAAGGACTTCCCCGCCGGGGACTACCGCGTATCGTGCAACGCCACCGGCCCGTACGGAGGCACGCCGTTCGCCGGCGGGTCGACAAGGTCGCTGCCTGCGAACGGTTCCGTCCAGCTCGGCTGCTACTTCGGCGATGCCGGGGAGCAGGTCTGGGTGACGATCTCGGGCTGGGGCGACGGCGAGCGAAGGACCTGGTAGCTGTGCGGCATCCGCTCTTCACGAACACGACACGACGCAACGAGAGAACGAGACTCACATGACGATGACCCCCGAACAGGCGGCCTGGTTCCAGGGCACCTTCGCGCGACTTGTCGACAACGTCGACCAGGCCCTCATGGGCAAGCGCGAGGTGGTGGGGCTGGTGCTGTCGGCGATGCTCGCCGAGGGCCACGTGCTGCTCGAAGACGCGCCGGGCACCGGCAAGACCAGCCTCGCCAAGGCGCTGGCGGCCACGGTGCAGGGCACGAGCACGCGCATCCAGTTCACGCCCGATCTGCTGCCGTCGGATGTGACGGGCGTGACGATCTACGACCAGACGTCGCGCCGCTTCGAGTTCCACCGCGGTCCCGTGTTCGCGTCGATCGTGCTGGCGGACGAGATCAACCGCGCCTCGCCGAAGACGCAGTCGGCGCTGCTGGAGGTCATGGAGGAGTCGCGGGTGACCGTCGACGGCGTGCCGCACGAGGTGGGCCGTCCGTTCCTCGTGATCGCGACGCAGAACCCCATCGAGCAGGCCGGCACGTACAAGCTGCCCGAGGCTCAGCTCGACCGCTTCCTCGTGAAGACCTCGATCGGCTACCCCGACCTCGCGGTCGCCGAGCGCATCCTCGCCGGGGCGGCCGACCGCAACCCGTCGGCCCACCTCCCGGCGATCATCACGACCGGCGCGGTGGCCGACATGGCCGACCTCGCGGGGACGGTCCACGTCGACCCCGCCGTGCTGCGCTACACGGCGCAGCTGGCCGAGGCGACGCGTGATGACAGGGCGACGCGCCTGGGCGTCTCGGTGCGCGGCTCGCTCGCGATGGTGCGCATCGCCAAGGTCTTCGCCGCCGCCCAGGGCCGCCACTTCGTGCTGCCCGACGACGTGAAGGCGCTCGCGGGCCCGGTGTGGACGCACCGCATCGTGCTCGACCCCGAGGCCGAGTTCGGCGCCACGTCGGCCGAGACCGTCATCGCACGGGTGCTGGAGTCCGTCGCGGCCCCGCAGGCGAGGTCCGCGGCCTGATGACGACGGACGCACTCGGGTCGCAGGTCGCGGCGCAGGACCGCAGCGCAGGGTACGGTCGGCTCGCGCTGACGGTGCTGCGCGCGATCGGTCGCGTGCTCGGCCGCGTGTTCGGGGTCGTCCGCCCCGTCGCCTGGGTGCTCATCGCCGCGACGATCACGCTGTGGATCGCCGGGCAGTCCCTCGGCTGGTGGGAGCTCACCGTCACCGCCGTCGTCATCGGCGCCGTGCTGCTGCTGTGCCTGCTCTTCCTCATCGGCCGCACGGCGTACGACGTGTCGCTCGACCTCAACCGCACGCGCGTCGTCGTGGGCGAGCGGGCGGTCGGCGCGCTGACGCTGGCCAACACCGGCTCGCGCGCCATCCTGCCGTCGCGCGTCGTGCTTCCCGTCGGCAGCGGGCGCGGCGTCTTCGACGTGCACCGCCTGGCGCCCGGCGAAGAGGCCGAGGAGCTGTTCGCGATCCCGACGTCGCGCCGCGCGGTCGTGAAGGTGGGCCCGGTGAGCGTCGTCCGCGGCGACCCTCTGGGGCTGTTCGAGCGCGTGCACCACCGCGACGAGCCGGTCGACCTGTTCGTCCACCCGCGGACGGTGCTCTTCGACGGGCAGTCGCTCGGGTTCCTGCGCGACCTCGAGGGCCTGCCCGCCACAGACCTGTCGCCCGACGACGTGTCGTTCCACGCGCTGCGCGAGTACCAGGCGGGCGACGACCTGCGTCACGTGCACTGGAAGTCGACCGCCCGCACCGGGCACATCATGGTGCGGCAGTACGAAGAGACCCGGCGCTCGCACTTCGTGATCGGCCTGTCGACGAGCCCGGCCGACTACCGCGACGACGAGGAGTTCGAGCTGGCCATCTCGGCCGCGGGCTCGATGGGGCTGCGCGCGCTGCGGGATTCGCAGCGTGTCGAGGTGCGCGTCCAGGAGCGCGCGCTGCCGGCGGCCACGGGGAAGCAGTTCCTCGACGCGCTCTCGGGCCTGCAGCACTCGCGTGCGCGCGCGGGCGGCATCGTCGAGCTCGCGGGCTCCGTCGCCGCCACCCTGGCGCTCGCCAGCGTCGTCGTGCTGGTGTGCGGCAGCAGGGTCGATGCCAACGACCTGCGCACGGCGTGCAGCCGGGTGCCGTTCGGCGCACGCGTTCTCGCGGTCGTCGTCGCCCCGGCCGGAACCGCGCCCGCGCTGCGGCGCATCGGCGACGCGGACGTCATCACCGTGGGGGCGCTCGAGCAGCTCCCCCTCGCGCTGCGGAAGGTGCTCGCATGACCGCCCCCGCGCCCGAGGCGAAGACCCGCGCCGCCAAGCCCGTGCCCGAGCCCCTGTCGCGCCGCCGATGGATCCTCGACCTCGTGGCGGTCGCCGTGCTCCAGCTGATCCCGATCGTCGGCTTCTGGCCGACGTTCGACGGTCCCCGCTACCTGGTCGCGGCGCTCGGCGGGCTCGCCCTGGGCATGGGCATCGCGGTGCTGGGCCGCGTGTTCCGGTGGGGCATCCTCGCCGTCGCGGCCGCCACGATCGGGGCCTACTTCCTCTTCGGCGGCGCGCTGGCGCTGCCGGCCACGACGGTGGCCGCCGTGGTGCCGACCGTTCAGACGCTGGGCATGCTGGCGCTGGGGTCGGTCATGTCGTTCAAGCAGCTGCTGACGACGATCGCCCCTGTCGCGGCGGACGACGGCCACCTGATCGTGCCGTTCCTGCTCGCGCTCGTGGCCGCGGTGCTCACGACGTCTTTCGCGCTGCGGCTGCGCAGCGCCGGCTGGGCGCTCATCCCGGCCGCCGCGTTCCTGGCCGCCGAGATCGCGCTGGGCACGTCGCAGCCGTTCGTCCCGGTGGTCCAGGGAGTCGTGTTCGGCCTCGTCTCGGTGGTGTGGCTCGCGCTCCGGCAGGCATGGCAGCCGCAGGCCGCCGCCGTCTCGGTGGGCGAGGCCGCGCCGTCCCGCGCGGCCGGCGTGCGTCGCGTGCTCATGGGCGCCGGCGTCGTCGCGCTCGCGGGCGTCGTCGGCGTCGCGACGAGCGCCTTCGCCGCACCGCAGTCGCCCCGTTACGTGCTGCGCGACGTCGTGATCCCGCCGTTCGACGTGCGCGAGTACGCCAGCCCGCTGCAGTCGTACCGCGCGTACGTGCGCGACCACTCCGACGACACCCTCTTCACCGTCACGGGCCTGCCGAAGGACGCCCGCGTGCGCCTGGCGACGATGGACGAGTACAACGGCATGGTCTACAACGTGTCCGACAAGGGTGCCGGCTCGTCGGGGGCGTTCTCGCAGGCGCGCACGAACATGTCCGCCGAGGCCCAGGGGGTCGAGGCGACGGTGCGGTTCGAGATCGGCGATCTCGAGAGCGTGTGGATGCCGGACGCCGGCGCCGTGCGCAGCATCACGTTCGAGGGCGACGACGCCGACGACCTGCGCCGCACCGCCCACTACAACGAGTCCACCGACACCGGCGTGGTGACCGCCGGGCTCGGGAAGGGCGACGCCTACACGCTCGACAGCGTCATCCCGGCGGTGCCCAGCGACGAGCAGCTGGCGAAGCAGAAGTTCGCGCCCGTCTCGCTGCCGAAGCAGCAGGGGGTGCCCAAGGACCTGGCCGACGTGGCCGCGACCGCGGTGGCCGAGGCATCCACCCCCATCGAGCAGGTGCGGGCGCTGCAGCAGTTCCTGTCGCAGGACGGCTTCTTCAGCCACGGCCTCGAGGGGCAGCCGCTCTCGCGCGCCGGTCACGGCGCCGAGCGCATCTCGACCCTCCTCGGCTCGCAGCAGATGGTGGGCGACGACGAGCAGTACGCCACCGCGATGGCCCTCATGGCTCGCGAGCTCGGCATCCCCGCCCGCGTCGTGATGGGGTTCTACCCCGACGAGGACCAGGCAGGCGGCGGCGTCTTCGAGGCGAACGGCGACAACCTGCACGCGTGGGTCGAGGTCGCCTTCGAGAAGGCCGGCTGGGTGCCCTTCGACCCCACGCCGCCCGAGGACCAGGTCCCGAGCGACCAGACGACCAAGCCCAAGGCCGATCCCAAGCCGCAGGTGCTGCAGCCGCCGCCTCCGCCGCAGGAGCCCGTCGACCTGCCGCCGACGGCAGCCGACGACCGCGGCTCCGAGGACGAGGACGGGTTCGACGCCACCCTGCTGTGGATGATCCTGTCGATCGGCACCGGTGCGCTGACCGTGCTCGCGGTGCTGCTGGCCCCGTTCATCGTGATCGGCGTGCTGAAGGCCGCCCGTCGCCGCAGGCGCCGGCAGGCCGAGCGCGCCGCGGACCGCATCAGCGGCGGCTGGGACGAGCTCGTGGACCGCGCGTCGGACCTCGGCGCCCCGGTGCGTCCTGGGGCGACGCGGCAGGAGGATGCCGGCATCCTGACGTCGGCGTTCGCCGAGCCGCGCGTGGCCACGCTCGCACACCGCGCCGATGTCGAGGTGTTCGGCCCGACCGAGCCCACACCTGCCGATATCGATGCATTCTGGGCGGAGGTGGATGCGCTCGTCGGGGGGATGGGTCGCAGCCGCTCGTTCTGGCGCCGCCTGCGGGCGCGCCTGAGCATCCGCACGCTTCTCGAGGGCACGAGGTTCGCACTGCCGCCGCGCAGCGCCGCCGACGCCCACCGCGCACCTGAGCGCACCGACCCCGCAGCACAGGAGAACGAATGACCAACAGCCCGTCAGGCGTCGAGGCCGCGGCGTCCCTCGGGCGCCGCGTGGGCGCTTTCGCGATCGATCTCGCGATCGCGTACGCCCTGGGCGCACTGCTGATCGGCGTCACGATCGGCATCGTGCTCGGCGTCGGCCCGGGGTGGCGCCCCGAGGCGCTCGCGTCGTTCGTGCTGCTGGCGTACGCACTGATCAGTCTGCTGCTGCTCGCGTGGGCGCTCGTGTACTCCGCGATGCAGGGCGGTCGCGGCTCGATCGGGCAGCGTGCGCTGCGCGTGCGGCTGCAGGATGCCGCGACGGGCGGGCCCATCGGCTTCTGGAGGGCCGTCTGGCGCAACATCGTGCTCGGCGCGAGCTGCGCGATCGTCGTCGGGTACTTCACGCCCCTGTTCGACCACAGCGGTCGACGCCAGGGCTGGCACGATCTGGCCGCGGGGGCCGTCGTCGTGGATGCTGCCACCGAGGGGGCGGCTCCGGTGGCGTTCGGCGCACCTTCGGCGCGCACGGCCCCGATGGCGAACCCCTATCTTCCGGCGCCGACGGGGATGCCGGCGGCCGCGGCCGCGCCGGCCTCACCGGCCCCGGCGCCCGCCGGCGGCTTCGCGGCCTTCGACGACGCCGGCGCCACCGAGCTGCGCCCATCGACCGCTCCGGCCGCGGGCTGGACGACCCAGAGCGCCCGTGTGGCGGGCGTGACACCGCCGGCGGCCGCCGCACGCCCCCCGGTGCCCTGGGGCGTCATCGCCCAGGTGCCGTGGCACACGGCATCCCCGGTCGACGCCGCGATCGCGAAGGCGACGCCGGAGTTCCCCGAAGAGACGACGCCGTTCCCCGCGGCGACGACCACCGAGCCCCTCGATCCGATGTCGGCGCTCTTCTCGACCTCCACCGGGCACGTGTCCGACCCGCCCGTATCGCCCGTGCTCGCGCAGCGCGTGGCGCCGCCGCCCCCTTCGCCGCCGACGGTCGCCCCGCCTCACCTCGCGCCGGTCGTGCAGCCTGTTCCCGCTCCGGCGCCGTCGCCGGTCCTGGTCGCGCAGGCGGCATCCGTCTCGCCGGCATCCGGTGATGACGTCGAGGCGACCCGCATGGCCGTCGCGCCGCCGGCCCAGCGCGCCGCGCTGTATCCCGAGGCTCCGGTGATCGCGGTGCTGACGTGGGACGACGGCACCCGCATGGCCGTGTACGGCCGCACGCTGTACGGCCGCAACCCCGCCGGCGAGGAGGGCGCCGTCGCGATCCCGGTGCGCGACGAGACGCTGTCGCTGTCGAAGACGCACTTCGAGGTGGGCGGCGACCCGGCGGCCGCGTGGATCGTCGACCGCCACTCGACGAACGGCACGATCCTGGTGCGCGACGGGGCACGCATCCCGCTCGTCGCCGGTGTGCGCACGAACCTGCGCGTCGGCGACCGGCTCGAGTTCGGCGACCGCGCCGTGACGGTGGGTGCCGCATGATGGCCGAACTGCCCGCGCCGATCGTCACGGCCTTCGGCGCCGCCACCGACCCGGGGCTGCGCCGTCGCATCAACGAGGACTCGTACCTGGCGCAGGCGCCGCTCTTCCTCGTCGCCGACGGGATGGGCGGCCACAATGCGGGCGAGATCGCCAGCGCGACGGTCGTCGAGGTCTTCGAGGGACTGGTCGGGCGCCAGAGCGTCACCCAGGACGACATGCACGCGGCGCTGGCCTCGGCCCGCCGCCGTGTGGCCGCACTCCCCGCAGGAGGGGGCGCCGGCGCCGGTACGACGCTCGCCGGGGTCGTGGTCGCCGACATCGACGGCGACGGCTACTGGCTGGCCGTGAACCTCGGCGACTCCCGCACCTATCGCCTCAGCGACGGTCACTTCGAGCAGGTGAGCGTCGACCACTCGTTCGTGCAGGAGCTCGTGGATGCCGGCGAGCTCGCCGCCGACGATGCCCACCGCGACTCGCGCCGCAACGTCATCACCCGCGCGATCGGCGCCGGCAGCGACGCCGCCGCGGACTATTGGCTGATCCCGGCCGAAGAGGGAGACCGCATCCTGGTGTGCTCCGACGGACTGTCGGGCGAGCTCGAGCAGGACGCGATCCACGGCATCCTCCTCGCCGAGACGGATCCTCAGGCGGCGGCGACGCGCCTGGTGCACGAGGCGATGGTCCGTGGCGGCCGCGACAACATCACGGCGATCGTGGTCGACGCGCTGGCCGTGCGCAGCAGGACCGACCGTCCGAACGAGCGCGATACGGTTCCGGTAGGACCGCCCGCCGTTCCCGCCGATTTCGACATCGACGCCGACACCCTCCCCCGGGCAGCCGTCACTGGAGGTACCTGATGCCGATGCTGTACGCCCCCGGCACGACACCCGTCGCGGTGACGCCGCGCGGATTCGCGGTGTTCGAACACGGCGCGTCCGCCGCGCTGCTCGCCCGTGTGAGGTCGGTCGTGGCGGACGGGCGGGGCCTCGGAGGGGTCATCGAGTCCCTCACCGGCGCCTACGGCGCATCGCTGACCGCGATCCCGGCCTTCGCCGTCGCCCTCGTCGAGGGCGATGCCCTCCGCATCGCGGTGCGCGGCGACTTCGTGTTCGACGTCGATGCGGACGCCCCCGAGCAGGTCTCGGGTGCCGGGGTCACGACGTGGACCGAACGGGTCGTGCGCGGCGTGCGCCGCGTGACCCTGCAGTCGGGGGTGGGCGAGGGCGCCGACCCCGCCGAGCTGCCCGTGGCCGACGGCGTCGTGCTGGCCTCGACGATCGTGTGGGATGCCGCGACCGCCCCCGCTCCGGCCGCGGCGGCCGCCCCTCCGGCAGCGCAGCCCGTCCGGGCCCCGCACCCCGTCTCCGCTCCGCAGCCCGTTCGGGCCGCCCAGGCGCCGGTCACGGCTCAGCAGCCCGCCGCGGCCACCGATGCGACGCCCCACCCGGTCGCGGCGCCGAAGGCGGACGTGCCCGCCTCAGCGGCGGCCGAAGGGCAGGTGCCGCCGGCATCCGCTCCGCGCGTCGCGGCGCCGCAGCCCGGACCCCGGCCTCTGGGCCAGGTGCCGGGGCTCATCGACTCGAGCACCGTGCAGACCGTCGCGGGCGACGAGACGCTGCTGCCCGAGGACTCCGAGCTGTCGCAGTCGCGTCCAGAGGCGACCGGGGCCGAGGACGTGTCGTCGACCGTCGGCAGCGACCCGCTGTGGGGTGCGACCGTCATCCGCCCCGTCGACGGTGCGGCGGGAGCTCCGGCGGCACCCGCGCCCGGCGATCACGACGGTGCCACGATCTCGCTCGCCCAGGCCCGCGCGCTGCGCGCGGGGCGCGCGGCGGCCGAGCAGGCTCCGTCGTCGACCACGCCGCCGCTGGCTCCGCCGCGTCCCCCGGCGCCCGGGCGCATCCGCGTCTCGACGGGCCAGGTCCTGCTCCTGGACCGCACCGTCGTGATCGGACGGCGTCCGCGCTCGACCCGCGTGAGCGGCACGGACCTGCCGCACCTGGTCGCCGTCGACAGCCCGCAGCAGGACATCTCGCGCAGCCACGTCGAGCTGCGGGTCGAGGGCGAGAGCATCGTCGCGACCGACCTGCGCACCACGAACGGCACGACGCTGCTGCGAGCGGGCTCCGACCCGGTGCGGCTGCATCCCGGAGAGGCGACGGTCGTCATCGCGGGCGACGTGCTCGACCTCGGCGACGGCATCACGGTGGCGATAGAGGGGCTCGCCTGATGGCCAAGCGTGCGCCCATGGCGCCGCCCGAGCTTCCGGGCTTCACCTACGTGGACCTGCTCGGCTCCGGCGGCTTCGCCGACGTGTACCTGTACGAGCAGGCGCTGCCCAAGCGCCGCGTCGCGGTCAAGGTGCTGCTCACCGACCGGATGTCGAGCGACTCGGTCGAGGAGTTCACGGCAGAGGCCAACGTCATGGCCATGCTCTCGACGCATCCCGCGATCGTGACGATCTACCAGGCCGGCGTCGCCCGCGATGGGCGCCCGTATCTGGTGATGGAGTACTGCCCGCGGCCCAACCTGCAGGTGCGCTACCGCCGCGAGCCGTTCTCGATCGCCGAGTCGCTGCGCGTCGGCGTGCAGGTGGCGGCGGCCGTCGAGACGGCGCACCGCGCGGGCGTGCTGCACCGCGACATCAAGCCCGCGAACATCCTCGTCACCGAGTACAACCGGCCGGCGCTCACCGACTTCGGCATCGCGTCGACCACCAGCGCGGCCGCCGAGTCCGCGGGCCTGTCGATCCCCTGGTCGCCCCCGGAGTCGTTCGCCGACGTGCCGCGCAGCGACCCGCGCTCGGACGTCTACGCGCTCGGCGCGACGGTGTACACGCTGCTCGCCGGCCGGTCGCCGTTCGAGCTGCCCGGTCAGCGCAACAGCGCGGCCGAGCTCATCTCCCGCATCGAGACGATGCCGCTGCCGCCGCTCGGCAGGCCCGACGTGCCGGCATCCCTGCAGCGGGTGCTCGACCGGGCGATGTCGAAGTCGTCGGCCGACCGCTACGAGAGCGCCCTGGCGTTCGCCCGGGCGCTGCAGACGGTGCAGATCGAGCTGTCGCACTCGGTGACGCCGATCGACATCCTCGACGATCAGGCCCCCGACGACATCGAGCGGAACGAGGACGACGGCCTCACCCGCGTCCGCGGGGTCGTGAGCATCGACCCCGAGACCACGCCGGCTGCCGGCATGACCCGCCCGTCGGCGACCACCGCCCCGGTGGCGCCGCGCTTCTCGGCGCCGCCTGCGACGACCGGCTTCGCTCGCGCGACCGCTCCGACGTTCGAGCCCGCCGACGCCGCGACCGTCCTGCGGGCGAACCCTTCGGCGACCGCCGAGACGGTGCGCCGAAACGACGTGGCCCTGCCCGTCTCGCTCGACGAGACGGTGATGCGCGCGCCCGTCCCGCTGTCGACGGCTCCCGTGGCCGCTGAAGAGGCAGCGGACGCCTCGTCTGGCTCCGCGCTCGGCGAAGCCGCCGACCCCCGCCGCCGCCGCACCGGACTGTGGATCGGCGTCGGCGCCGCCGCGCTCGTGGTCGTCGCGATCATCGTGGGCGTCTCGCTGCCGGGGATGCTGGGCGGCACGCCCGAGCCGCAGGCGACCGAGGACGTGACGAAGCCGCAGGATGTGATCGGCCTTGCGGTGCCCGCGGTGGAAGACGTCGTGGGTACCCCCGTCGACGGCGGTGTGCGGTTCACGTGGACGAACCCCGATCCCCAGGACGGCGACCACTTCATGGTTCAGCAGGTGTCGTTGACGGATGCGAACCCCGAGGAGCAGCGGATCGACGTCGCCGAGGTGACGGTGCCCGCCGACCCCTCGGGAACGACGTGCATCGATGTGCTGCTCGTGCGTCACAACGGCAAGCAGCACGATCCCGACGACCCCACGCGGGGGTGCTTCCCGTCATGACCGCACAGAGCGCCGACCAGCTGAGCGTCGAGTTCGCCGGCGAGGAGTTCGAGGTCGCACCCGACCAGGTGTTCACCGTCGGGCGTGAGGGCGACCTCGCGATCGACGACAACCTGTTCCTGCACCGCAACTTCCTGACGATCCAGAACGTCGAGGGGCTGTGGCTGCTGTCGAACGTCGGCAGCCGCCTGTCGGCGACGGTGACCGACACGGGCGGCCGGGTGCAGGCGTGGCTCGCGCCGGGCGCGCGCCTGCCGCTGGTGTTCGCCGCCACCACGGTCATCTTCAGCGCCGGACCCACGACGTACGAGCTCACGATCCACGCGGCCGAGCCGACGTTCCGCGAGACGCAGCCGCCACTCGACGACGATGACGACGGTCTCAGCACCATCGGCGAGGTGCCGCTGACGCACAGCCAGAAGGTCATGATCCTGGCGCTCGCCGAGCCGGTGCTGCGCCGGGAGGGCACGGGCATGAGCGAGCTGCCGACCTCGGCGCAGGCCGCCGAGCGGCTCGGCTGGACGCTCACCCGCTTCAACCGCAAGCTCGACAACGTCTGCGACAAGCTCGACCGCTCGGGCGTGCCGGGCCTGCGCGGCGGTGTGCGCTCCTATGCCACGAACCGCCGGGTGCGCCTGGTCGAGCATGCGATCTCGGCCCGCATGGTGACCCGCGACGACCTCCCGCTCCTCGACCTCGAGAAGGAGAACGCGCTCAACGGCGCAGACGACTGAGTCCTGCCGCGCTCGGCGTCAGCGCCCCGCGTCGTAGAGGTGCCGACCGCCGTGGCTGACGACCTTCACCACGATACCGCGGCGGTGCAGCTCCGAGACGGTGCGGGTCTCTTCGTCGATGTCGCGGCCGAGCGCGTGCACGTTCGCCACCACGACGACATCGCCCCGGGTCAATCTGCCGAAGAGGCGAGTGAGACGTTCCTCCCACGACTCGAGCGTCTCGGGAGCAGGATGCCGGAACCCCTCGATCGGCACACCGAAGCGGGTCAGGTCGCCCCGCTGCTCGACCACCGACGGCATGTCGTCACGGGCGATGACGAGACCCACCAGCCGCGACCCGGCCGGTCGGGCGAGCCACCAGGTGCGGTCGCCCTGCAGCTCGGTGAAGCACTTCGGGCACTCGGCCGCGGCGTGGGGAAGCGTGAGCGGCGCGGTGTCGGGCGTGACGGCATCCACCCGCGTCTTCGGTGTCGTGTCGCTCATGTGAGTGCCCCCTTGCTCGGCCCCCATTGTCTCATTCGGCCGGCGGTCAGTCGTCGCCGAGGCGCAGCTCGACGCTGAGCTGGTCGGCATCGAGCTCTGCCAGTGCGTGCCGCAGCGCGGCGGTGCTGTAGGCGCCGCCGTGGCTGAGCTGCTCCAGCTCGGCGCGCATCGCGGTGATCGACGCGAGCCGCAGCTCGAGCAGCTCGGCGGGGTCGATCTTGCTCAGCTCCTCGCGGGGCGGCTGTGCGAACCGTGCGCGCTGGGCCATCAGCTCCGGCGAGAACGGGCGTCCGTCTCGGCGCTTCAGCTCCGGATCGTGAAGAGCGGATGCCGCCGCCACGCGCAGCTCGTCGTCCAGGCGCTCGATCTCGCGCTGCAGGGCTCCGTCGCCGGCGGCGACCGGGAACTTCAGCGCCTTCACGAGCCACGGCAGCGTGAAGCCCTGGATCGCGAGGCTGCCCGCGGCGACAGCGAAGGCGATGAGCACCAGCAGCTCGCGGGACGGGGTGTCGCGGGGGAGGGTCTGCGCGGCGGCCAGGGTGACGACACCGCGCATGCCGGCCCACACGATGACGGTGCCGTGCTTCCATCCGAGCGGTTCGGACTGGTAGTAGTCGATGTCCTGCAGCGCGGTGGTGACGCGACGCCGCATCGACGACACGCGCCGCTGCATGCGCTCCTCGTCCATGGGGCCGCCCGGTCCTCCGCGGCGGCCGCGACGCGTGTCGCCGCGAGCGCTCCCGCCAGGGCCGCCGCGCGGGAGGGTCACCGTGCCGTCGGCGATCTGGTCGAGCCGGTCGTTGAACGACTCCAGCCGCTCCTTGGACTTCTGCTTGCGCGTCGCGCGGCGGCTCTGCAGCCACACCAGCAGCGACACATATGCGGCGCGGGTCAGCATGATGACCGCGAACGCCAGCGCCGCGATCGCGAGACCGGTACCCAGCCCGTTGTGCTTGGCGAAGTTGTCGGAGACGATCTGCTTGAGCTCCAGGCCCATGATGAGGAACACGGCCCCTTCGAGGACCAGTTCGACGGTGCGCCAGGTCAGCTCGTCCGACCGGCGCTGCTCGGGCGAGAACCGGCGGGCGGCTCCCTGGCCGGTGACGATGCCCGCGACGACGGCGGCGACCAGTCCCGAACCCCCGAAGTGCTCCGTCGGCAGGTAGGCGACGAACGGCACGACGAACCCGATCGCCGTGTTGGCGGCGGCGTTGTGGACCATGGCCCGCAGCCGCAGGTTGAGCCAGCCGACGATGCCGCCGACGACGAGGGCGATGAACACACCCCACGCGAATGCGGGCAGAAAGCCGTAGGCGGCGTCGGTGGCCTCGACGCCGGCCTCGCCCGCGGTGCCGCTCGACACCGCGAACGCGGCCGAGGCCACCATCGTGCGCATCAGCACCAGGGCGGTGGCGTCGTTGAGCAGGCTCTCGCCCTCGAGCATGGTGACCACGCGCCCCGAGATGCCGAGGCGCTTGACGATCGACGTCGCCACGGCATCGGTGGGGCTCAGGATCGCGCCTAGCGCGACGCCGAGAAAGATGTCGACGCCCGGGATCAGCCAGTGGAACAGCAGCCCCAGCGCGGCGGCGCTGACCAGCACCAGCACGAACGAGAGCCCCGCGATCGCACCGAAGTCACGACGGAACTCGATCGCGGGGATGGCGACCGCCGCCGAGTACAGCAGTGGCGGCAGCACGCCGACGAGGATCCACTCGGGGTCGATCTCGGGCACCTCGACGAAGGGCAGGAGCCCGACGGCGATGCCGACGACGACGAGGATCAGCGGGCCGGCGATCCGCACCTTCGGGGCGATGGCCGTGGCGACCGCGATCGCGATCACGGCCAGGATCACGACGACCAGCGGTTCCATGGCTGAGAGCCTATTGGGCGGCGCGGCGCCGGGTGCCTCGAGTCCGGACGGGTGTCAGCCGAGCACGCCCAGCGCCCGCACCGCGTCGCGCTCGGCGACGAGCTCGGCGACGGAGGCATCGATCCGGGCACGCGCCCGGTCGTCGAGGTCGAGTCCTTCGACGATCTCGTACCCCTCGCCGTGCGCGTGCACGCCCTTCGAGCGCACGGGGAACGAGCACACGAGTCCCTCGGGCACGCCGTACTCTCCGCGCGACACGACGGCGGCCGAGGTCCACGTACGGTGCGGCGTGCCGAGCTGCTCGTCGCGCACATGGTCGATCGCGGCGTTCGCTGCGGAAGCGACCGACGACGAGCCGCGCACCTCGATGATCTCGGCGCCGCGCTTCGCTACGCGGGGGATGAAGGTGTCGTCGAGCCAGCGGACGGCGGCGTCGCGGCCGCCCAGCCGTTCGGCCAGCGCGTCGATCACCATGGTGTCGTGCTCGTCCACGACGGCGTGCGCGACGTCGGGGAACTGCGAGGCCGAGTGGTTGCCCCAGATCGCGACGCCCTCGATGCGGTCGGGGCCCAGCCGCAGCACCTCGGCCAGCTGCCCGACGGCCCGGTTGTGGTCCAGCCGCGTGAGCGCGGTGAAGCGGTCGGCGGGGACGTGCGGAGCAGCGGATGCCGCGGCGATGAGCGCGTTCGTGTTGGCGGGGTTGCCCACCGCGACCACGCGCACGTCGTCGGCGGCGACTGCGCCGATCGCCTTGCCCTGCGGGCCGAAGATGCCGGCGTTCGCCGCGAGCAGGTCGGCGCGCTCCATCCCGGCGGTGCGGGGGCGGGCGCCGACGAGCATCGCGATCTGCGCCCCGTTGAAGGCGGTCAGCGGGTCGTCGGTGACGTCCACGTCGATCAGCTGCGGGAAGGCGCAGTCCTGCAGCTCGAGGGCGGCGCCCTCGGCGGCCTTCATGCCCTGCGGGATCTCGAGCAGCCGCAGCCGGACGGGCCGATCCGGTCCGAGCATGTCTCCCGCCGCGATGCGGAACGTCAGCGCGTAGCCGATCTGCCCGCCGCCGCCGGTGATGGTCACGGTCGTGGGTGCGCTCGCCATGACCCGAGCCTATGCCCCTAGCATCCTCCGCCGGATCGCGCCATATCCCGGCCCATTCCGTGCCGTGATCGGGCTGCCGCGGTACCGTGACAGACATGACGTTCAACGAGAACGCCAACGTCGGGGGGAACACGGCGAGGCGTCGCGGGGCGGGCGTGGCTGTCGCAGGCGGCGGGGTCGTGGGCCTCGGCGCCATCGCGGTGCTGCTCCTGCAGCTGTTCACCGGCCAGGATTTCTCCAGCGTCCTGCCCCTCGGCCCTGGCACAGACGCCTCAGGCGGCGGCGACACCGAGATCGCCCAGTGCGAGACCGGTGCCGACGCCAACGCGAACGACTCCTGCCGCCTCGCGGCGGGCAGCGTCGTGCTCGACAAGTACTGGCAGGACGAGGTGCAGGGTTATCGCGCACCCACGCTCGTGATCGTCAACGGGTCCGCCTCGTCGTCCTGCGGGACGGCATCCAATCAGACCGGCCCGTTCTACTGCCCGCCCGACGAATCCGTCTACGTCGACCCGACGTTCTTCGGTCTCATGCGCGACCAGTTCGGCGCGTCGGCGGGCGACCTCGCCCAGCTGTACGTTCTGGCGCACGAGTACGGCCACCACGTGCAGTACATCACCGGCATCATGGACCAGCACCCGAACGACGGGGCCGGCGCCACGAGCAACGGGGTGCGCACCGAGCTGCAGGCCGACTGCTTCGCCGGCGCATGGGTGGGCGCCATGACCCAGGAGGTCGACGAGAACGGCGTCCCGTACCTGCAGCCTCCGACCCAGGCGCAGATCGCCGATGCGCTCAACGCGGCCGCAGCCGTCGGTGACGACAACATCCAGGAGCGCTCCTCGGGCTTCTCGAATCCCGAGACCTGGACCCACGGCTCCAGCGAGCAGCGGCAGCGCTGGTTCCAGCTGGGCTACCAGGGCGGCGTCCCGGCCTGCGACACCAACGGCGTTCCGGGGGGAAGCCTGTGAACGAGCACCTCGACGAGATCCTGTACCCGCCTGTCGAGCCGTACGACACGGGCACGCTGATCGCCGGAGAGGGCAACCGGCTCCATTACGAGCAGGTGGGCGATCCCGACGGCAAACCCGTCGTCTTCCTCCACGGCGGGCCGGGCGCCGGCATCTCGGCCTGGCACCGCCGCTTCTTCGATCCCACGGCGTACCGCATCATCCTGCTCGACCAGCGCGGCTGCGGCCGGTCCACCCCGCACGCGAGCGAGCCGGACGCCGACCTGCGTCACAACACGACCTGGCACCTCGTCGCCGATCTCGAACTGCTGCGCCGCAACCTCGGCATCGCGAAGTGGCAGGTGTTCGGCGGATCGTGGGGCAGCGCCCTCGCGCTCGCCTACGCGCAGGCGCACCCCGACGCGGTGAGCGAGCTCGTCCTTCGCGGCATCTTCACGCTGCGACGGCACGAGCTGGAGTGGTTCTACGAGGGCGGTGCGGCATCCATCGTCCCCGACCTGTGGGAGGACTTCATCGCCCCCATCCCGATCCTCGAGCGCTCGCGCCTGATGCAGGCGTACCACCGCCGCCTCACCGACCCCGACCCCGCCGTCCACGTTCCCGCGGCCGTGGCCTGGTCGCGATGGGAGGCCTCCAACCTCACCCTGCTTCCCGACCCGGCGCTCGTCGAGGCGATGACGTCGGAGCGCGAGGCCGTCGCGTTCGCGCGCATCGAGAACCACTACTTCCTGCACGACGGGTGGTTCGAGCCCGAGCAGCTCATCGCCGGCGTGGACCGCATCCGCCACATCCCCGCCGTCATCGTGCAGGGCCGGTACGACCTCTGCACCCCCGCCATGACCGCCTGGGACCTTCACCGCGCGTGGCCCGAGGCCGACTTCGTCATGGTTCCGGATGCCGGCCACGCAGCCTCCGAGCCCGGCATCGCCGCGGCACTGCGCGCCGCGACCGACCGCTTCCGCGCGACGGCGGATGCCGGTGCCGCGGAGGCCGAGGAGCCGGAGCCGGCCGCAGTCGACTGACCGGTCGCGGGGAACGCCCAGCCGCCCACTGGTAGGGTGGATAACCTTGCAGCGCCTCTGTGCGCTTCTCGCGTCGTAGAACGCTTCCCTCGCCGGCATCCGGATTCCCGATCCGAAGAACCGCGCTGACATCTTTCGTACGGCGACCCGAGGGCGAGATCCGCCCCGGCCACCGACAGGGCACCGCTGTGCCCAGAGACAGACACTCATGACAGACATGACCTTCGGCGCGCTCGGCGTGCCTCAGCCCCTTGTCACCGCGCTCGCCGCGGCCGGCAAGACCACTGCGTTCCCCATCCAGGTCGACACGCTCCCCGACACGCTCGCCGGCCGCGACGTGCTGGGCCGCGGCAAGACCGGCTCGGGCAAGACGCTCGCCTTCTCGATCCCCATGGTCGCGCGCCTGGGCACGACACTCGCCGGCGGTCCCCGCCGCAAGGGCCGTCCGCTCGGCCTCGTGCTCGCCCCGACCCGCGAGCTCGCGACGCAGATCGACGCGACCCTCGCGCCGCTCGCGAAGGCCTACAACCTCACCACGACGACGATCTTCGGCGGCGTGAACCAGAACCGCCAGGTGAACGCGCTGAACGCCGGCGTCGACATCGTCGTGGCGTGCCCCGGCCGCCTCGAGGACCTCATGAAGCAGGGCTTCGTGCACCTCGATGCCGTCGAGATCACCGTCATCGACGAGGCCGACCACATGGCCGACCTCGGGTTCCTCCCGGGCGTCACCCGCATCCTGGGCGCGACGCCGTCCGGCGGCCAGCGCCTGCTGTTCAGCGCGACCCTCGACAACGGGGTCGACAAGCTCGTGAACCGCTTCCTGCAGAACGAGGTGCTGCACTCGGTCGACGAGGCCCACTCGCCCGTCGCCGCGATGACCCACCACGTCTTCACGCTCGCCGACGCCGACGCCAAGAAGGACGTCGTGAAGGCCCTCGCCTCGGGCATGGGCCGCCGCATCCTCTTCATGCGCACCAAGCACCAGGCCAAGAAGCTCGCCAAGCAGCTCACCGCCGACGGCATCCCCGCCGTCGACCTGCACGGCAACCTGTCGCAGGCGGCGCGCGACCGCAACCTCGCGGCGTTCTCGTCGGGCGAGGTGAAGGTGCTCGTCGCCACCGACGTCGCCGCGCGCGGTGTGCACGTCGACGACGTCGAGCTGGTCATCCACGTCGACCCGCCCATGGAGCACAAGGCGTACCTGCACCGTTCGGGCCGCACGGCCCGTGCGGGGGCGGAGGGTGCCGTGGTCACGCTCGTGCTCCCTGACCAGAAGCGCGACGTGTCGCAGCTGCTGCGCAAGGCGGCCATCTCGGTCGAGCCCGTCGCCGTCACCGCGACGTCGCCCGAGGTGACCGCGCTCGTCGGTCAGATCGCGCCGTACGTGAAGCCGGTGCCCGTCGCCGCTCCCGCCCGCGGGACGAGCCAGGGCGCCAACGCCCAGCGCAAGCGCGCCGCGCGCGAGGAGCGGGATGCCGGCGGCCAGGGCCGCGGTGCAGGCTCCGGTCAGCACGGATCGGGTTCTGGCGGCCGTCGCCGTCGCGGCGGGTCGGGTCAGGCGGGTCAGGGCGCAGGTCAGCAGGCGTTCGGCGGTCAGCGCCGGGATGCGGCATCCGCTCACGAGAAGGCGTCGCACCAGCGTCACGACCAGAGCGCCGGGCACGGCCGCTCGGGTCAGCCCGCGGGAAACCCGCGCACGCCCGGCCGTCGCGCCTCGTCCGGCGGCACCGGCAAGCTCATGGTCGGCTCGGTGGTCCGTCAGAACGGCGGCAACCGCCGCGGCGGCCGCTGACCCGCAGCATCCACCTCTCGGAACGCCCCGTCCGCCTCGCGCGGCCGGGGCGTTCCGGCGTTAGGGGCCGTCGTGGGCTCGGGGTGCCGAGAATTCAGGAGAAGCGGCCGTGCGCGCGGCGTCGCCGGACAGCGGCCCTGCGTGTCTCCTGAATCCTCGACGCCGCAACCACGGAGCTCAGCGAGCGGCGCCGCCATCGCCGGCGATCGCGGTCACTGCGCGGGCCAGCTCATCGCCGTTGGGGAGCGAGTCGGGGCTGATGATCCACAGCAGGCCGAGGCTCTGCACCAGCACGAACTCGAGTTTGGCGATCGCGTCGAGATCCTCGGCGGAGAGATCGGGGCGGGCGGACTGCAGCACGTCGACGATGCCGAGGTGGGCCTCTTGCATCGCGCCGGCGAGGGTGCGGCTGGCGGCCGCGTCCCGCCAGACCATCACGGAGTTCTCGAAGCTCGCGACGAGGGCTTCGCGATTGTCGGCGAAGATCCCGGGCATGCGGTCGAACAGGGCCGCGAAGCCGTCGATGAGGGGGAGTGACGCGGTCTCTTCGACGACCGCCTCCATGGCGTCGCCGATGCCGCTGCCGAGTGACTCGGTGAGAGCGGCGCTGATCAGCTCGTCCTTCGACCCGAAGTGGTAGCCGATCGCGGCGAGGCTGACCCCGGCCGCCGTGGCGATGTCGCGGGCGGTCGCTCTGGCGACGCCGCGCTCGAGGATCACCTGTCGTGCACCGGCCAGCAGGTCTTCGCGATTGCCCATGCGTCCATCGTATCCAGACGTCTCAGACACATGTACTAGACAAGCGTCTGAATCGTCTGTTAGACATATGTCTCACACAAACGTCTCATCTCAGATCGGATGCCTCATGAACGACCGCGACCGCGCAGACCGCGCACACCGCGCACCGAACGTCCTCGTCTCGGGCGGGGGCATCGCCGGCCTCGCCCTCGCCCTGCAGCTCGTCCGTGCGGGGGTCCCCACCACCGTCGTCGAACGCGCCGACGCTCCGCGCCCCGGCGGCCAGGCCGTCGACCTGCGCGGGGCGAGCCGTGAGGTCGCCGAGCGCATGGGCATCATGCCGGGGATCGACGGCCTGCGCGTCCACGAAGAGGGGATGTCGTACGTCGACGGAGAGGGCAAGGTCTTCGGCCGCATGTCGATGGCGGACTTCGACGGCGAGGGCGCGGTGGCCGAGATCGAGATCGCCCGCGGCGACCTTGCACAGGTGCTGCTCGAGGCGCTGGAGTCCGCCGCCGATGCCGCCCCCGGGCTGCTCGACCTGCGCTTCGGCGACCGGGTGACCGCGCTCGCGCAGGACGCGGCCGGCGTCGACGTCGAGTTCGAGCACGCGGCGCCGGCCCGCTTCGTCGTCGTCGTCGGCGCCGACGGCGTGCACTCGGCCACCCGTCGCCTGGCGTTCGGGCCCGAGGAGCAGTTCGCGACCTACCTCGGCGGCTACGCGGCGTTCTTCACGATGCCCACGCCGTCCGGCCTCGAAGAGGGCTGGTTCGCCATGCGGTTCGTGCCGGGTGCGACCTTCGGCATCCGACCCGACCGTGATCCGTCGACCTCGAAGGCCATCCTCACGTTCCGCATGGACCGCGACCGGTCGCTCCGCGGCGACCGTGCCGCCCAAGAGGCGCTGATCCGCGAGCGCATCGCGGGAGCGGGCTGGCACGCGCCGGCCCTGCTCGAGGCGCTGGGTGCGGCATCCGATCTGTACTTCGACGAGCTCGTGCGCATCGACGTCCCCGACGTGGTGAGCGGCCGTGTCGTGCTGCTCGGCGACGCCGCATCGTGCGGATCGCCGATGACCGGCCAGGGCACGGCGACGGCCCTCATCGGGGCGTACCTGCTCGCGGCACGCCTCGCGGCGACGCCCGGCGACGCGCCGGGGGCCCTGCGTGCCTACTCGGCCGACATCGCGCCCTTCGCCGAGAAGGGCAAAGAGATCCCCGGCGGCGGCATCAAGCGCATGGTGCCGGCGACGCGGGCCGAGGCGGCGATGTCACGGGCGCTGACCCGCGTCATGTTCTCGCGCGTCATGCTGCCCCTCGTGCGTCGCATGTTCGCCGGCGGCACCTCGCTGCCGCTGCCCGAGGCCGCGGTCGCGGCGTGACCCTCCGAGCCCAGACCGGTGCCGAGCCGTCGCATGTGGTCGCCATGGGCCGCGCCATGCGGCGTGCTGCGACGGTTCGCTTTCGGGCCGGGATGCTGCCGGCCAGGCGCCGAGCCATCGCATGTGGTCGCCATGGGCCGCGCCATGCAGCGTGTTGCGACGGCTCGCCTGCGAGCGGACTGCGAACGGCCCGGACGCGAGACGTCAGCGGCGGCCGCGCAGCAGGTCGGCTGCGACCTCGCCGATCACGATCGCGGGCGCGTTCGTGTGGCCGCGGATCACCGTCGGCATGATCGACGCATCGGCCACGCGCAATCCCGCGACGCCGCGGACGCGCAGCTCGGGATCGACGACGGATCCCTCGTCCGTGCCCATGCGCGCGGTGCCGACGGGGTGGTAGAGGGTGTGCGAGTAGCGGCGCATCGAGAGCTCGGCGCGTTCCTCAGGCGTCATGCGCTCGCCGCCCTCGGGCTGCACCCACCCCCCGGTCGTGATCGTGCGCATCGCATCGGTGTCGATGAGGCGTTCGCACTCCGCGAGGCCCGCGAGCATCGTCGCCGCGTCGACGCCGTCGGCATCCGAGAGGTACGCGGGGTCGATCACAGGAGGCGCCGCGGGGTCGGACGACGCGAGCCGGATGGTGCCGCGGCTGTGCGGTCGCAGCAGGATCGCCCCGACCGTGAGGCCGTGGCCCGGTGTCGGAACAAGCCCCTCGCCGACGTACGGCACGGGCGCGAAGATGATCTCGATGTCGGGCAGCCCCGGGGCCATGCCCGCGCTGTCGGCCACCGCGGTGCGGACGAACCCGTAGGCCTCTGCGACGTTGGAGGTCAGCATCCCCTTGCGCGAAGCCAGGTACCGCACGAGCTCCGCGGGCTTCTCGGCGTCGTACAGCGTGCCGCCGGGCGCGGCCGGGGCCAGACCGGCGACGAGATGGTCCTGCAGGTTCGCGCCCACGCCCGGGGCGTCGACGAGCACGTCGATCCCGTGCTCGGCGAGGTGGTCGGCCGGTCCGATGCCGCTCAGCATGAGCAGCTGCGGTGTGTTGATCGCTCCGCCCGACAGGATCACCTCGCGACGCGCCCGCACATGGCGGGTGACGCCGTCGACATCGACGTACACGCCGGTGGCGCGCGGCTGCGCGCCGTCCGCCGCGGTGTCGAACGTCACGCGCCGCACGTGTGCGCCGGTCAGCACCCGCAGTCCGGGCCGGCCCTTCGCGGGCCGCAGGTAGGCGTCGGCAGTCGAGGCGCGGCCGCCGCGGCGCTCGCTCACCATCGTCTGCGAGAAGCCCTGACCGGTCGGCAGGTTCGCGGGAGTGACGGGATGACCCGCCTCGCGCGCGGCCGCCAGGAACACCGCCGTCTGCGGCCGGGGATCCCGCTGGTGCTCGATGGGCTGCGCCCCGTCGCGGCCCTGCGTCGCATCAGCGGGGTCGGCCGTGTGCTCGACGCGGCGGAAGTAGGGGACCAGGGCGTCCCACGACCAGCTCGGGCCGGCGGCATCCGCCCACTCGTCGTAGTCGGCGGCGAAGCCGCGCACCCACATCATCGCGTTGAGCGACGACGAGCCGCCGAGCGTCTTGCCCCGCGGCCAGTACACCGTGCGGCCTTCGAGGTGCGGCTGGGGGACGGTGTCGTAGTTCCAGTCGTAGGCGCCGCGGAACAGCTTGGAGAACGCGGCCGGGACGTGCAGCTCCATCGCCTTGTCGGGGCCGCCGGCCTCCAGCAGGAGCACCGACACGGTCGGGTCCTCGCTCAGGCGGGCCGCGAGCGCTGCGCCCGCGGAGCCCGCGCCGACGACGACGTAGTCCGCTTCGAGCCCGTCGCGTCCGAACCGGCCCGAGCGGTCCCGCCGGCTCATGCCTGCATGGCCTTGGTGAGCGTCGCGACGAGGCCCGGCAGCCTGCCGTCCACGAGGTAGCGGGTGAGTCCCGCGCTCACCTCGGCGCCGGTGCGCGAGCTCACGAACCACGGCGGCGTCGGCAGGATCGTGAACACGCCCTTGCCGACCGACCGCGGGAAGGGCCGGAACGGTCCGCGGGCGACCGACCGCTCCACGCGGTCGAGCAGCAGCGCGTTGTGCACGATCCCGATGCCGCTCGACACGTCGGCGAGCGTCGCGCCGGGGTAGCCGCCCCAGGTGAGGCGGGCAGTCAGGAAGTTGAAGGCGGTCCAGGTGTTGATCGCGATGTCGCCGTACCGCAGCTCGGCGATCGCCCGCTCGAAGCCGTCGCCGAGCGCGGCCTCCGTGGCGGGGTCGATGAGCACGTTGGCCCCGAGGGTGCCGGTGAGCTTCTCGTTCGCGTGCGCGACGGCCGCGTCGAGGAACTCCTGCCCGGTGCCGCCCACCTCGACGACCCCGAGGACCGGCGCGAAGTATTCGATGGTCTCGACCGGCGCCGGGTCGTCGCCGTCCTTCACCTCGACGATCGCGCGTGTGTGGTCGGCGCACCACACGGCATCGGGATAGCTGGATGCCGCCGCCCCGAGCCGCTCGTCGCTGCGGGGGTACCAGACAGGGCGCTCCGGCGCCGCGGCGTAGGCCTCGTGCAGGCGGTGCAGGAACTCCGCGCGCTGCGGCCAGTCGGAGCTCACGATGACGACCTGGCCGGCGATGCAGTTGTGTCCGGCGTTGACGAGCCGCATCGTGGCCACGTGCTCGGCCTGATACTTCAGGTCGGCGGACGACCAGACCCCCGGCACGACGATGATGGGCGAGACGCCGCCGAGCTCGGCGGTGATCGGCACCTTGAGCTTCGGGGTCTCGCGATCCGCTGCATCCGGTCCCCACACGATCGCGTCGAACGTCGCCGCCGATCCGGTGATGTGGACGTGGGCGATCCGCGGGTGCGACGTGAGGTACGCGCCGGTGGCGGCGCCGCCACGCACGATGCGCACGAAGCCGGGCTCGATGAGGGGCGCCAGGGCGCGCTCGAACACGGGCACGAGCGAGTCCTGGGTGGGGTTGACCTTCAGCAGCGCGACGCGATTGTGGGCGAAGAGCTCGTACAGCACGTCGGCGACGGGGATCGAGGTGACGTTGCCCGCGCCGAGGACGAGTCCGACGCCGCCCGAGTCGGTGGGGGTCAGCTGTGCGAGGCCGGCCGCGCGGCGGGCCTCGTCGGCGGTGACGCCGGGCTCGAACCACACCTCGCCGGTGAAGCCCGACAGCAGGAACTTCTCGGTGCCGTTCAGCGGAAAGGTGTGCGCCCGCAGGCGTCCGCCCGGCGCGGCGTCGAACTTCACGCCGTCCAGCGGGCTCTTGCCCTTCGCGAGCGCCTCGAGCGTCTCGCGCAGCGCGTCGAGCAGGCCGATCACCGCGTAGGGGCCGCCGAGCCATTCCTCGCCCGACAGCGCGTGGCCGGGCTCCAGGCCCTTCGAGATCGTCGCGGCGTCGGCCCATTCCTGGGCGACACGTCCGAGCGCGTCGCGGACGCGTCCGAGCAGGCGCGCCCGCTGGTCGAGGGTGAGGGCGACCCAGACGCGTGCGCCCTCTTCGAGGCGGTCGATGTCGGCGTCGAGGGCCGCGCGCTCGTCGTCGGGCAGAGCCGGGGCGCCGTCTGCGGCAGCCTTCTTGGTGCGGGCCTTCGCGGGCGTCTTCGCGGCGGTCTCGGCAGCGGCCGAAGAGGTGGGGGACATCTCGTTCTCCTTCGAACCGGCACCCGGAACTCGGGTCGGGTGAGTCCGTCACCGGGCATCCTATGTCACCGGATCACCGGTGCGATACGCAGTCCCAGCGGCTTCGCGACTGAGTCTCAGGATTCGCCGTCCACGGACGGAGGGCGGATGCCGCAGCCTCGGTGTCAGGACGCGTCGATGTCGGCGCGGCGCAGCGGGTAGCGGGTGAGGGTCACGAGGCTGAGCGCGATCAGCACGGCCGGAGCGAGGCTGAAGCTCACGACGATGCCCGTGACGGCGGCATCCGGCTGCTCCACGACCTGCCCCGCTGCGCGGGAGACGTATCCGGTGAGGGCGAGGATCAGCGACAGGGTCGTCGCGCCCAGCGCGAAGCCGACCGTCTCACCGGCGGTCCACACGCCGCTGAACGCACCGGCCCGCCCTGCGCCGGACGCGGCGGAGGGGTGCGTGCGCTCGTCGTGCGAGATCACGTCGGGGAGCATCGCCATCGGCAGCGACTGCATGCCCGCGTAGGCGATGCCGGCGATCCCGACGGGCACGTAGATCCAGTCGCCGGGCACCCACAGCACCCCGAGGATCGTGAGGGCTGCGATCCCGAAGACGACGCTCGCGATCTCGAAGGTGCGTTCCTTGCCGATGCGGCGCGCGATCGCGCCCCAGCACGGCGCGGCCAGGAGCGCGGGCGCGATGAGCGCGACGAACAGCAACTCGACGGCGGCCTCCGAGTGCAGCACCCAGGTGGCGACGTACTGCGCTCCGGCGAGCATGAGACCGGTCGCGAGCGCCTGCAGCACGAAGGTGGCGAGCAGCAGCCGGAACGGCCGGCTGCGACGCAGCGCCCGGATGCCGGCGGCGTAGTGCTCGCGGATGCCCGTCTTCTCGGCGGCCGGGTCAGCGACCGCGGCGGCGGGTGCGGGCGGGGTCCGCTTCGCGACCGTCGTCGAGACCAGCATCCCGATCCCGATCGCGAGACCGCACACGATCCCCATGACGAGGTAGCCCACGACGGGGTCGTCCGACACGCGGCGCAGCGCCGGGCCGCCCGCGCCGAACAGCAGGATCGCGAGGGTGAGCACGACGACCCGCCACGTGAGCAGTCGCGTGCGCTCGTCGTAACGCGGCGTGAGCTCGGCCGGCAGTGCGATGTACGGCACCTGGAAGAGGCTGAACGCGGTGGCCGTCAAGGTGAAGGCGAGCAGCACCCAGATTCCCGCCGCGAGAGGTCCGAGCGCCGGGGGCACCGCGAACGTCAGGGCGAACAGCACCGGAAGTGCGCACGCGCCGATCAGCATGAGACGCCGGCGGCTGCCGTGCCGGGCGAGGTCGCGGTCGGTGAGCGCCCCGATGACGGGGTCGATGATGACGTCCCACACCTTGGCGATGGTGATGACCGCGCCGGCGGCGAGCGCCGCGACGCCGAGCGAGTCGGTGAGGTAGTAAGTCAGCACGAGTCCGGGCAGCGTCGCGAATCCGCCCGTCCCCAGGGATCCGGTCGCGTAGCGCGCGATCGTCCCGGCGCTCAGGCGCGAAGAAGGATATGCCGGGGCTTCGGGTGCCGCCGGAGCCTCATTGCTCATCGCGCCAGTGTAGGTCAGTGCGGGCCCTCGCCCGTCAGGCCTCTGCCCGCACGGCCGCCTCGACGGCGCGGAGCCCTGCGAGCGTCTCGGCGAACGAGGTCGAGAGGGGTGAGAGCCCGATGCGCAGTCCCCCCGGGTCGCGGTAGTCGGGGATGACGTCCTGCGTCCACAGTCGTGCGGTGACGGCGCGCATGGCCGGGTGTGACAGGGTGACGTGACCGCCGCGCTCGCCCGGGTCGCGCGGTGAGGCGACGACCGCTCCGAGCGGGGCGAGCAGCCCATCGGCGACACGGACGGCGAACTCGGTGAGCGCCACCGACTTGGCACGCACGGCGTCGATGCCGACCTCGTCCAGGAGCGCGATCGTGTCCTGCATGGCGAGCATGCCGACGATCGGCGGAGTGCCCGACAGGAAGCGGCGCATCCCCTCGGCCGGGCGGTACTCGGGACTCATGGCGAACACGTCGGCCGCGCCCATCCAGCCCTGGATCGGCTGAGCGAGGCGGTCCTGCAGCCGCGAGGCCACGTAGGCGAACGCGGGCGACCCCGGGCCGCCGTTCAGGTACTTGTACGTGCAGCCGACGGCCAGGTCGAAGTCCCAGGCATCCGCCTGCACGGGCACGGAGCCGGCGGAGTGGCACAGGTCCCAGACGATGAGTGCGCCGGCGTCGTGCGCGATGCGGGTGAGGGATGCGGCATCCGCGAGATACCCGGAGCGGTACGCGACGTGCGACAGCAGCACCACTGCGGTCGAGGGTCCTACGGCGCCCTGCAGCGCCTCGGCGGTCACGCCGCCGGCCAGGTCCACGTCCACCCAGCGCACCCGCCCGCCGCGCTCGGCGGCGATGCCCTCGACGAGGTAGCGGTCGGTGGGGAAGTTGTCGCGATCGACGACGATCTCCACACGCGCCGGGTCGGCGGCCACGGCGGCGTCGAACGCGGCGCGCACGAGCTTGTACAGCAGCACGGTCGTCGAATCGCCGATCACCGTCTGCCCGGGGGCGGCGCCGAGCGCCGCGCGGCCGAGCGCGTCGCCGATGTCGAACGGCAGCTGCATCCACGACTCGTCCCAGCCGCGGATCAGGCGCCCTCCCCACTCGTCGCGCGCGAACCGCTCGAGGCGCAGGACCGAGGCCTTCAGCGGCCGGCCGAGCGAGTTGCCGTCGAAGTAGACGAGCGGCGTCTCGGCGCCGACGAACAGGTCGCGTCGCTCGCGGAGCGGGTCGGCGGCGTCGAGTGCGGATGCCTCGCCGTCGAGCGCGACGGCGGGCATGGCGTCAGCACTCGTCATGGATGAGCTCCTCGCTGGGGACCACGGTGGCACCGCGCAGCCACTCGGCGACCTCGTCGAGGTGCGTGGGCGGATCGCCCGGCACGAACGTCGTCACCCCGGACGGCGGTGCGGCAGCCGGCCAGGGGTCGGCCATCGCGGCGATGAGCGCGGCACCGCGAACCCCTGCGCGATCGAGGGCGGTGACCTCCTCGGCGATGACGCCGACCGGCCGGTCGCCGTTGCCGAGGTCCGTCCCGTACAGCACGCGGCCGCCGGCCGCTGCGAAGCCCGCCAGGTTGACACGGGCGGACTCCGCCGCGTCGGGGTCGTCGGGGATCGCGAGCGTCGAGATCCACACCTGCCCGGCCGCGACGGCGTGCGCGATGAACGCGCGGCCGACGTACCCGCTGAACGGCGTGTGGGCGAAGGCGTCGGCACCGGCTTCGGCGGCGAGCTGCGGCATACCCTCGCCCTCGGCGTGCGCGACGACGGGAAGCCCGCGCTCGCGGGCCGTGGCGACGATCGCCGCGAGCGCGTCGGCGTCGGGGATCGGCCCCGTCGTGCTGTTGAGCGCGATCTTGATGACGGATGCCCCGAACGACGCCTGCTCGTCGACGGCCGTCGCGGCACCGCCCGGGACGCCCGGATGCGTCGACGCGTCGGTGATCTCGCGGACGATCTGCGGCGGCGCCCACGGACGGCCGGCGGGGTAGCCGCCGGGAGCCGTGAGGAACGCGCCCGCGTAGGCCACGCGGGGGATGGCATCGGCGGGACGCTGGGCGAGCGCCACCGGGTCGCCGCCCAGGTCGAGCACCGCGGCGATGCCGCCGGGCGCGAGCGCCCGCTCGTCGATGAGGTGCAGGTGCACGTGGTGGTCGGTGAACGGCGGCAGCGAGACGCCGTGCTCGCCGGTGATCGCCCGGCGACACAGGGCGGCGTCGGGGCCGAGGAGCTCGCGCAGCGCGAACGGGTCGCCCGGCATCACAGCTCCGTCCGCACGGCGTACAGCTCGGGGAAGAAGGTCAGGTCGAGCGCGCGCTGCAGGAACGGGACGCCGCTGGATCCGCCGGTTCCCGCCTTGAGCCCGATGATGCGCTCGACGGTCTTGAGATGGCGGAAGCGCCACAGCTGGAAGTTGTCCTCCAGGTCGACGAGCTCTTCGCACGTCTCGTACGCCGCCCAGTGCGTCTGCGGGTCGCGGTACACCTCGGTGAACACCGGCACGAGCTCGGGCGTGTACGTCCACGCCGTCGTCACATCGCGCTCGAGCACGGACTCCGGGATGGGGTATCCGCTGCGGGCGAGCAGCCGCAGGAACTCGTCGTACAGGCTCGGCGCGTTCAGAGCCGCCTCGACGAGCGCATGGGCGGCGGCATCCGACGAGAAGACGCGCAGCATCCCCGCGTTCTTGTTGCCGAGCGTGAACTCCACCGCCCGGTACTGCGCCGACTGGAAGCCGCTGGCGTTGCCGAGCACACCGCGGAACTGCGCATACTCGGCGGGCGTCAGCGTCGCCAGCACCGACCACTGCTCGGTGAGGGTCTTCTGGATGTGCTTGACACGCGCGATGCACTTCAGCGCGGGCGCGAGCTGGTCCGCACGCAGCAGCCGGCATGCCGCACCGAGCTCGTGGAGCACGAGCTTCAGCCACAGCTCCGTGGTCTGGTGCTGCACGATGAACAGCAGCTCGTCGTGGTGCTCGGGGTCGCTCAGCGGCCGCTGGGCCGACAGCAGGGTGTCGAGATCGAGGTACCCGCCGTAGCTCATCCGGTCGCGGAAGTCCGTGACGACCGATCCCTCGATCTCGCGGGTGTTGCGTTCGACGCTCACGGCCTCAGCCTAATGAGAGTCGATGCCGTCCCGTCAGGTCAGATCAGCTCGAGCTCGCGCAGCTTCGCCTCGACGTCGGCGTTCGAGGGCTCGACGTGGTGCGACGAATCCGGGTACACGACGACGGGGATGTTCGTACGACCCGAGATGTCGCGGGCGACATCGGCGGCGGCCGGGTCGGCGACGAGGTCGACGTAGGTGTACGAGATGCCGAGCTCGTCGAGCTGCTTCTTGGTGCGGATGCAGTCACGGCACCAGTCGGCGCCGAACATGGTGATGCTCGAGGGGGAGGAGGTCATGCGTCCATTCTCTCCCGGCCCGCCTGGACGGGCGCCGGGCGAGACCTCGGCACGGCCCGCCCGACCTGATGCGCAGGCCGCGGATATTCCCAGGGTTGGCTGAACGTCCCTCACTTCGTTCAGGTGGCCGTGGAAAGATGTGGCGCGATGGACCTGTCGATCGTGGTTCCGACGTTCAACGAAGCTCCCAACATCGAGGAGCTCGTTCGTCGTGTCGCATCGGCGGTCGACCGCGCCGGCATCGAGGCCGAGATCGTGTTCGTCGACGACTCGACGGATGCCACGCCCGACGTCATCCGCGAGGTCGGCGAACGCCTCACCGCCGAGCGGGCCGAGGATGCGGCATCCGCGCCCCTTCCCGTGCGGCTGATCCACCGCGAGCAGCCGACGGGCGGGCTGGGCGGCGCCGTCATGGCGGGATTCGCCGCCGCCGAGTCGGACGCGTGCCTCGTGATGGACGGCGACCTGCAGCATCCGCCCGAAGAGATCCCCCAGCTGTGGCGGCGCTTCGCCCGCGGCGACGTGGATGTCGTGATCGCATCCCGGTACGCCGGCGGCGGCACGTCGGAGGGCCTGGCCGATCGCACCCGGGTGCTCGTGTCGAAGGGGGCGACGGCGCTCACCCGGGCGATGTTCCCCATCCGCCTGAAGGATGTGTCCGATCCGATGACCGGCTTCTTCCTCGTGGACCGGCGCACCGTCGACGACGCGCAGCTGAAGCCGCGCGGATTCAAGATCCTGCTCGAGATCCTCGCCCGGCGGCCGATGCGCGTCGCCGAGGTGCCGTTCGACTTCGCCGACCGCCACGCGGGCGAGTCGAAGGCGTCCGTGCGGCAGGGCGTGCACTTCCTCACGCAGCTGACCGCGCTGCGCTTCGGCAAGATGTCGCTGTTCGCCGTGATCGGCGGGCTCGGCGCCCTCGCGAACATCGCGATCGTGTGGGCCCTGACCCACGTGGGCGTCGGCTACATCGTCGCCGCGGTGATCGCCGCCGAGGTCACCATCATCGGCAACTTCCTGCTGCAGGAGCGCTTCGTCTTTCACGACATGCGCGACAGCGCGTCGGGCGTGTGGCAGCGGTTCGCGAAGTCGTTCGCGTTCAACAACGCCGAAGCGGTCATCCGCATCCCGATCGTCGCACTCATGGTGTCGAGCGGGCACATCTCCGCGGTCGTCGCGACGGCGATCACGCTCGTCATCGCGTTCTTCGTGCGCTTCGTGTTCCACTCGCTCGTGGTCTACGCGCCGCGCAAGGCCGGCGCCGAGAGTCCTGCGCGTGCCTTCATCGACGAGCTCGACGCGCAGGCGACGGCGCCCGGCGAGCTCTGACCGCGCGCACGCACTCGCGTCAGCCGATCATCCCCACCAGGGCGTCGAGCCCCATGCCGTAGTTGACCCGCTGCACCGGCAGCGCGAGCTTGTCGGTGCCGATCGTGACGTACCCGGGCTCGATGGTGCGCGCCATCTCCCAGCCAGCCTGGCGAAGTCCCTCCTTAGCGGTGTCGTTGTAGTGCCCGTACGGGTACGCCATGACCTCCTTGACGCCGAGCACGGCGGCCGAGGCCTCCATGTCGGCGGCGATCTGGTCGGCCGTCCAGTTGACCATGCGCCCCTTGCCGTTGTCGCCGGCCTGGTGCATGTCGTGGGTGTGCGAGCGGCGCAGCACGTACAGACTCGGGGCGGGGTCCTGTCGGTACGCGGTGATCATGAAAGACGTCGAGAGCACCTTGTACTTGTCGACGACCGGCACCGCGAGGTCGAACCACGACTGATCGGCGTCGTCGTCAGTGACGATGACGGAGTGGTTCGGCAGGAACAGCCGCCCGTCGATGAACGCCGACAACTCGTCCCACGTGGGCAGGTAGAAGCCGCCGGTCGCGATGTGGTTCATGTGCGCGTCGAAGTCGCCGATGTAGGCGTAGTTGCCGCGCAGCCAGCCAGACTCGCCCTCGGGCTTCGTCGTGAACTGGTGGTACATGAGGATCGGGATGCGGGCGTTCTCGGCCGCGTTCTGCTCAGGGCTCATCCACGCGCCGTACAGCGTCACGCGGCGATCGACGCACACCACGGGCTCCGACCCGTTGACGCGGCCGGGGATCGAGAGAGCGGCCGCGTCGGCCGGGGTGGCGTACCAGCCCGCGAACACGAGGCCGTCGCGCGCCGGGATCGGCAGGCCCGCATACAGCCCGCCCTGCGTCTGCAGCTGCGGCGCGTCGGTGACGCCGTCGCCGGTGAAGCTGACCGCGCAGGCGGCGGGGTCGGTGGCGGTGGCGAGCAGCTGCTCCTCGGGAGTGAGCGGGGTCGGCGTCGGGGTGGGGGAGGGCGTCGGAGTGGAGACGGCGGCGGGTGCGGCACCCGCTCCCGCCCGCGCCATCGCGATCGCCCCGATCGTGCCGGCCACCGCGGCGACCACGACGACGGCGATCGCGACGCCGGCGAACACGCGTCGCCGCCGGCGCCTGGGCGCGGCCGAACCCCTACTGGACATGTGAATCCCCAGATCCGGGCCGCGATTCCCCACGCGGCCGTCTTCGTGCAGAATACCCGGATGCGGCGCCCCGGAGCGGCCAGCCCGCCGGGCTGTGGAGAACCCGGCGTGCCGCGCTAGGCTCGGCGGATGCTGCCCGCGGACTGGATCGAGCACCGGCGCCCCGACGGAGAAGTGCTCGGCTGGATGCTGGCCGACGGCGAGGGGTTCCGGGTCTTCGACCTGCTCGGCCGCGAGCGCACCCCGGGCGGTGCGGACGGCGACCCGCTGGAGTGGCTCGACGCCGAGGAGCTGCTGGAGGATCTGGGCATCGGCTACCTCGCCGACCGGTGGACGCTGCGGCTGCCCGACGGCTCGGAGCGCCCCGTGCGGATCGGCGAGGCGAGCCCCCGGGGCATCGTGGTGGTCGCCGACGAGTACGGTGCCGCATCCGCCGTGGGAGCGAACCCCGAGCGCTTCCCACTGCCGTTCCCCGTCGGCGACGCCCTCGCTCCGCGGTGAGCGCGTGGGTACAGTGAGCGCATGACGACGCTCGTGCTCACCGTGGTCGGCGACGACCGTTCCGGACTCGTCGCGGCGGTCGCCGATGTCGTGCGCGCGCACGACGGCAACTGGGAGAACAGCCAGCTCGCCGAGCTCGCGGGAGCGTTCGCCGGCATCATCGAGATCTCGGTGGCCCGCGAACGGGCCGACGATCTGCGCGCCGCGCTGTCGTCGCTCGACGGGCTGCTGAAGGTCACGGTGCACGCGGGTGCCGAAGGCGAGACGGATGCCGCACCCGGCCGTCCCCTCACCCTCGAGGTGGTGGGCAACGACCGCGCCGGGATCGTGCGCGACATCAGCGCGGTGCTGAGCGCCCACGGCGTGACGATCGACCGGATGGCCACCCGCACCACCGACGCCGCGATGTACGGCGGCCGCCTCTTCGAGGCGACGGTCGCCGCCCGGGTGCCGGCATCCGTCGACATCGACGCCCTCACGGCCGAGCTGGAGCGCCTCGCGACCGAGATCCAGGTCGACGTGACGCTCGGCGCCTGACGCGCCGGCGCCGAGGACGCCTCACGTCAGGTCGCGCAGCCGCGCGGTCAGGCCCGACCTCTCGTCGGCCCGCCGTTCGTACGCCACGGCGATGATGAGCAGCACCGCACCCACGACCGACAGGGTGATCCACCACGGCATCGCCTCGATGCCCCGGCCGAGCTGCACGACGAACGCGAGCACGTTCTCGACCGGCAGCACCACGATGCCGATGAAGAAGGGGGCGGCGAGCCGCAGCGTCGCCCCGACCAGGATCGCGACGAGCGCGATCGCCATCACCAGGATCGCCCGCCACGTGCGCGGGTCGGTGTAGGTCGCGGCGACCGAGGCGCTGAGGGTCACGACGAGTCCCGGCGCCAGGAGCGCCCACGATCCGCTCCAGCCCGCCGGCCAGGCCGTCAGCGACGCCTCGCGTCCGGCCGGCTGCCGCATGCCCAGCGCCCCCGCGGCGAGCAGGAACAGTCCGAGCGGCAGCGAGAACCACTCCACCCGCAGGTCGCGGGGGCTCCACGCGACGACCGCGGTCACGAACGAGACCGCGAACAGGAACCACACCGGAGGCAGCGCGGTCACGCACCGCAGGCCGCGCGCGGCGACCACGACCATGAGCGCGAGCAGCGCGACGGCGAGGCCCCACATGGTCCAGATCGCCACCCAGTCGCGCTCGATGGCGGGCCACGTCGCGACGCCGACGATCAGCACCGCCGGCGCTCCGAGCCAGCGCGTGCGGGCGGCGACGGTGCCGGCCTCCGCCTGGCGGTGCAGCATCCGGGCGGCGCAGGCCGCGGCGCCGGCGCCGGCGAGGCCGAACGCGAGGCAGCCGAAGATCGCCGGATCGGTGGGCGCGGCATCCATCCCGGTTCCCCAGCGCACCCCCTGCACCGCGGCCGCCGTCGACGCCGCGACGGCGAGTATCAGCGTCGGTGTGGCGAGGGCCCGCAGCCGGCGCAGGCGCGGGGTGTCCGCACGCGCGACGACGAGGGATGCCGCGGTCAGCAGCCATGCGGATGCCACGAGCGCGGCGGTCCGGGGAGTGGATCCGGTGTCGCCGGCGAGCGCGAGCGGGCCGGCACTTGTGCTGAGCGACAGAGGTGACGAAGCATCCCGTCCCGCCGCCGCGATGACCAGCACCGAGAGCACGGCGACGCCGAGTCCGGCCCCGTAGAGGCCGGTCGCCCGGCGGCCGCGTGCGGTCAGCACCGCGCCGACCGCCGCGGCGCCGAGCGCCGGCGGCAGCACGTACGGCTCGAGGCCGGTGACACCCGCGAGCCCCCACGCGCTCCAGAGGGCGCCCGTGAGGGCCGCGCCGGCGAGCGGCCACGCGTAGCGGCGCGGCGCGAGCACGGCGGTCGCCGCGAATCCCGCGCCGAGGATCAGCAGCACGAGGAGCGTCGTCGGCAGCCCGGCGGCGGTGCGGACCAGCGCCAGCCCCACCGTGATGACGCCGGTGAGCAGGGCGGACGCCTCGATCGCGAGCCCCGCGGCCCGCGCCGACACCCGCGCAAGCCGGCGGCCGAGGGCAGCGCCGATGAGGTCGCCCGCGGCCAGCGCGGCGCCGACGAGGGCGGCGATGACGGGCAGCACGACCGGGGATCCGCTCATCGGCAGCTGCGCGCCCAGGCACACGACCACCACCGACACGGACGGCACCAGCGTGGCGGCGGCCAGCGTGCGGACCGGTACGCCGAGCCCCGGCCGCGTGGTCGCCACGAGCGTGAGCGCGAGACAGAAGATCACGGCCGTCGACAGGGCGGTCCAGCCGCTGCGCTCGAACAGCACCTGAGCGATGCCCACCGCGAACGGCACGGCGGTGACCGTCAGCACGGCGTACCACTCGCGCAGGGGCACCCGCCGTGCGAACGTCACGGCGATGCCGGCGACGCCGGCCGCGCACGTCGTGAGGCACACGACGACGATCGGGTCCGCTGCGGTGCGGCCGAGCGCGGTCGCCAGCACGACCAGCGCGTACGCGAAGCCCAGCCCGACGTGGACGAACCGCGCCGCGCGCGGCACCGTCAGCATCAGCACGCCGACGCTCGCCACGACGGCCGGACCCGCCACGACGGCGAGATCGGCGTCTGCCCACGACAGCACGGCCGCGTACGCGACGGCCGCGTGCGCGCCGGCCACGAGCGGCATCCGGACCGAGGCCGAGGCATCCCGCAGCACCGTCATGACGACGGCGCTCGCGCACACGGCCGCGCCCAGGGCCAGCGCGATCCGCGCCCATGCAGCGACTCCGGGAAGCGTCAGCACCGTGAGGAACGCGAGCACGGCGTACCACGCACCGAGGAACCCGAGCCAGCGCGTCCCGAGCGGCAGCGGCGTCACGGCGTCGCTGTCCGCCGCCGTCTCTGAGGTTCGGGGCGCACCCTGTCCGGTCGGGGCGCGCCCCGTGCGTCCCGAAAGGGCATCGCCCGCCCCGAACGGGGAAGAGTCGGATGCCGCCACCTCGCCGTCCGCATCGTCGCGGGTGATCCCGGCGAACGACGCGAGAGTGAGCGCCAAGGCGAAGAGCCCCGCGGGCAGGCCCCACTCGCTGCCCAGCGGCAGGATCGACCCGAACGCGCCGGGCCGGGAGATCGCTGCCGCGAGTGTCAGCAGGGCGATGAGCGTCGGCGCCGCCGCGACCACCGCGACCAGCATCACCGCGCCGGTGAACAGGGCGCCTCGCGGCACGAGACGATGGAGCGGCGTGAGCACGCCGACCAGCACGAGCCCGGCGCCCGCTGAGGTGGGCAGCAGCGCGAACCACACGCCGACCGACGTCGTGGTGACGGCGCCGAGGGTCAGCGACGTCACCGCACCCACCACGGCCGCTCCGGCGATGCCGCTCCACAGGCCGCGCACGGGCGCATACGTGCAGCTCACCGCGACGGCGGCGACCGCGAGCAGCGTCGGCGCCGCGATCCACGCCGGGCCGAGGCCGGTCTCGCCGATCGATGCCGGGATGAGGGCGACGGCCGCGGCGGCGAACCCCAGTTGCCCGACCGTCAGTGTGACGCGCTCGCCGCTCCCGCTCGTGCGGGCGACAAGGGCGCTCGCGGCGGCGGCCGAGGCGAGGCATCCCGCCAGCGCGCCAAGCCGAACCCGCGCCGAGCGCGAGCAGCAGCGGCGCGGAGGCGAGAGCGACCACGCCGCACCACAGCCATGCCCGGATGCCCGCGCGCGGGCCGAGCAGCGCCAGCGCTCCGCCGGCGACGAGGGCCACGACGCCGGCCGACACCCAGCCGTCGGCTGCGAACGGCAGCGCCGCGGTCACCGTGAGGGCGAGGAACGCCACTCCGAGCGCGCCGATCGCCTCCGCCGACAGCCGCAGCCGGCGGCGGGCCAGGAGCGGGGCACCGCCGAGGAACGCCGCCGCGATCGCGCCGACGATCCCGGTGCGCACGACCGGATCGTCGAGGTCGGGGTTGAAGAAGGTGAACACGAGCGCGGCGACCGCGACGAGCCCCGCGCCCGCGACGGCCAGCACGGACTGCACCGAGGCAGACGCGCCGGGTGCCGGAGCCTCGCCGGTCGCGGCAGCGGGTGGGAGCGGAGCGCCCCGTCCGGCGTGAGGGGAAGTGGATGCCGCCGCGGGCGCCGCTGCGCCCGCGCTCGCCGCCGCCGACGCCTCCGACGCCGACTGGGGCGGGGGCCCCGCCGGCACCCGATCGAGGACGGCCTGACGCGCCTTGAGTGCCTCGACGGCACGCTGCGACGCCAGCCAGAGGTCGCGCCCGATCGGTCCGGCGAAGTCGGCGCCGCACGCGGGGCAGCGTCGTTCCGACACGATGCCGCCTGCGCACACCGGGCAGCGCACGACATCGAGCAGTTCGGCGATGGCCCTGTCGTTCCACGCCGGCGACCGGCGCTCGTGCACGGCAGTGCTCATCCGTCGCCCTCGGACGCCGAGCCGGCGGCCACGGCGGCCGGGTGGTCGTCGGGCACCCATTCGAGGATGTCGCCGGGCTGGCATTCGAGCACGCGGCAGATTGCGTCGAGCGTCGTGAACCGGACCGCCTTCGCCCGGCCGTTCTTGAGCACCGACACGTTGGCCGGCGTGATGTCGATGGCCGCGGCGAAATCGGTGACCGACATCTTCTTCTTCGCCAGCTGCACGTCGAGGTTGATGATGATCGGCACTCACACCACCTCCGACAGGTCGGCTTCGAGCTGCGACGCCTTGCGCAGCAGGCCGCGCAGGACGACGACGAGCAGCGACAGCCCAGCGCCCACCACGACCCCCAGCAGCAGGAGCAGCGTGATCGACGGCGTCATGAACCCCGTGAAGCTCAGGGCGACGAGGGCGATCAGCACGAGGAACGTCGCGAACGCGACGGCCGCGAGGCTGACGTCGACGTCGGGGAACGCGCTCTCGCTGAAGATGCTGTCTTCGCGCACGAGCGACAGCAGCCGCCAGACGCAGACCAGCACGACCTGGACGCACAGCAGGAAGAGGATGCCCACGATCGTGCCCGGGAACTCGAAGTAGGCGATCTCGGAGTAGCGCACGGCGGACTGTGCGGCGACGGCCGGCACGACGAAGATCTGGCAGAACAGCAGCAGGGCCAGCAGGCCTGCGATCAAGACCTTGAGAGCGACGATCGTCGTGCGTTGCATGTGCCCACCTATCGATAAACGGCATGTACCTATCGAGAAACAATAGCCTTGGCATCCGCCCCTCTCACAAGAGGGCGAACCTGGGGATCGGCCGCGAACCGCAGCGGGGTTATGCGAACGCGCGGCGGCGCGTAGCGTGCCCGGCGTGGGTTCGCTGATCTACTTCAACTCCGCGTCGCTCGACGGCTACATCGCCGGACCCGACGGCCGCTGGGGCTGGGCGGCGCCCGACGCCGAGGTCCATTCCTTCGTCAACGACCTGCTCGCGCCGGCGCGCACCCACCTCTACGGGCGCAAGGTGTACGAGGTGATGAAGGTGTGGGACGACCTGCCGCTCGACGACCTGCCGCCCGCCGAGCGGGAGTTCGCGCTGCAGTGGCGCGACATCGACAAGGTCGTCTTCTCGTCGACGCTGCAAGCCGTCACGACCCGGCGCACCGACCTGCGTCCGGTGTTCGACCCCGCCGAGGTGCGAGAGATGGTGGATGCCGCACCCGACCCCGTCGTGATCGGCGGCGGTCTGCTCGCCTCGGCCGCCGCGCGCGCCGGCGTGCTGGACGAGGTCCACGTCGTGATGGCGCCGGCTGTCGTGGGCGGTGGCGCCCGCTTCCTGGACGAAGGACTGCACCTCGAGCTCGGGCTCTTCGCCGAGCGCCGCTTCGCGAACGGATTCGTCTACCTCGGCTACCGGGTGGAGTGATCCGACCCGCCCTGGGCGATCTTCGGAGCGCTGCCACACACGTGAGGCGCGGATGCCCGAAGATCGAGGTGACGTCGACCCAGGGGGAACCGATGACGGATGCCGCACCCGCTCAGAACCGCTGGCAGAGCTTCTGGAACAAGGGCGGCTGGTGGCGCTCGCTGCTGCTCGTCGTCTCGTACTACGTGCTGTACCAGCTGGGGTCGCTGCTCTTCGGGCCGCCGGTCGTCTCGACCGACGACCCCGCGTTGGAGGTCCTCTACGGGACGGCGCTGCCCATCGCGCTCGGCGGCGTGATCCTCGTCGTCTTCGCGCTGTCGACCGGGTGGCTGCGCGAGCTCTTCGCGCCGCAGCCGATCCGCGGCAAGGGCTGGATGTGGATCGCCGTCGCGGTCGTGCTGTTCTTCAACGTGCTCCACTTCGCGGCGGTCGACTACGCCGAGGCCGGCGCGGGCGTCGTGATCGCATGGCTGGTCGCCGGTCTGTTCATCGGCTTCGCCGAAGAGGTGCTCACCCGGGGCTTCGTGGTGAACATGATGCGCAAGGCCGGATACCGCGAGATCGTCGTCGCCGTCGTGTCGGCCGCGCTGTTCGCCCTGCTGCACTCGGGCAACCTGCTGTCGGGCCAGTCGGTGCTGGCGACCGGGATCCAGCTCGTCTACACGTTCGCGTTCGGTCTGCTGATGTATCTGTCGCTGCGCGTGACGGGCAACCTGATCTGGCCGATCCTGCTGCACGCGTCGACCGACCCGTCGATCTTCCTGCTGACGCTCTACCCTTCCAGCAGCGCATTGACGGGCGTCGCGAACCTCGGCAACTTCGCGGTCATCGTCACCGGGCTGGTGCTGCTCATCTTCATCCGGGGTCGCGTCGAGCGGACTGCGACTCCCGAGCTCGGGGACCCGATCGCGGCCTAGCGGCCGCGGCTGACGGAGCGCGCGGGAGCGCCGCGCGCCCCGCCGCCTGGGGCGGAAGATCCTTACGCCGCGGCCCTCTCCTCGGCGACTCGGCGACGCAGCGCGGGGGAGGTGATGGGCGGCGTGTTGTACTCCTGGTCCATGCGCCCGACGCCCGTGCCCGGCGGGACGATCTCGTCGACGCGGTCGAGGATCTCGTCCGTGATCTCAACGTCGGCCGCCGCGAGCAGGTCGTCGAGCTGCGCCATGGTCCGGGGGCCGATGAGCGCCGCGGTCACCCCGGGGTGCGCGATCACGAAGGCCAGCGCCAGGTGCGTCAGCGGGATGCCGGCGTCCTCAGCGAGCGTGATGAACTGCTCGACGGCGTCGATGCGGCGTTCGTCCCGCAAAGCGGCGAACATGCGGGTGCGCCGCAGATCGCTCTCCTGCCCGCGGCGGACCCGGCCGGTGAGCATCCCGCTCGCGAGCGGGCTCCAGATCACGGTGCCCATCCCGTACTTCTGCGCCATCGGCAGCACCTCGCGCTCCACCCCGCGATCGAGCAGCGAGTAGTGCGGCTGCTCGACGCGGAAGCGCTCGAATCCGCGCCGCTCGGCCATCCACTGCGCCTCGACGATCTCGGAGGCGGGCATGTCCGACGACCCGATGGCGCGCACCTTTCCGCTCCGCACGAGGTCGGTCAGCGTCGAGAGTGTCTCGTCGATGTCCGTCGCCGGGTCGGGGCGGTGCATCTGGTAGAGGTCGAGGTGGTCTGTCTGCAGGCGGCGCAGCGAGTTCTCGACCGCCGTCATGATCCAACGGCGTGACCCGCCCTGGTGGTTGGGGTCGTCGCCGATCGGGCGCGAGAACTTCGACGCGAGGATGACGTCGTCGCGGCGACCCTTGAGCGCGCGCCCGACCATCTCTTCCGAGTCGCCGTAGGCGTCGGCGGTGTCGATGAGGTTGATCCCCGCATCCAGCGCGCGGCCGACCATCCGGTCGACCTCCTGCTGGTCGCTGTTGCCGAACGAGCTGAACATCATGGCGCCGAGCGCGAAGGGGGAGACCTGGATGCCGGTGCGACCGAGTGTGCGGTGCTTCATATGTCCTCCAGTCGATGTCCTCGCCTCGAGCCGGTAGGCTCGACCTAAGCGGAACACCTTTCCGCAAGTATACGGAACATCGTTCCGCTTTCAAGGAGGTGTCGGTTGAGCGTCGAACAGGGAGCCAGCGAGCCTCGGCGCAGACGCGCCGACGCGGTCCGCAACACGGAGACGGTGCTGCAGGCGGCGAAGTCCGCGTTCGCCGAGCTCGGCGTCGACGCTCCGATGCGCGAGATCAGCGCTCGGGCGGGAGTGGGTGTCGGCACCATCTACCGTCACTACCCCCAGCGGTCGGACCTTATCATCGCGGTCTTCCGTCGGGAGCTGGAGGCGACCGCGGCCGAGGCCGATCGGCTGGCCGCAGAGCTGCCACCCGCAGAAGCCCTGCGCCGGTGGGCCGACAGTCTCGCCCGCTTCGTGGGCACGAAGCGCGGCCTTGCCGCCGCGCTCCACTCCGGAGATCCCGCCTATGCCCCGCTGCCCGAGCAGTTCATCGGCGTCCTCGGTCCGAAGGTCCAGCGGATCCTCGACGCCGGAGCGGCCGACGGCACGATCCGCCCCGGGGTTCCCGCCAAGGATGTGATCTACGCGCTGAGCCGCCTCGCTGACACGCGCGCCGACTCTGGCGAGCAGGACGGCCTCATGGTCGCCGTCCTGCTGGACGGGCTGACGGCGGGCTCCGTCGGTGCGCCACCTCCGGCGGCCGCCATCTGAGAACCCGGGCCGGGTCTATCGTGTGGCCATGACAGCGAATGCCGACCGCACGAGGACCATCACCTGGGACGACCCGGCACCGCCGCTGGCGGCATCCCGCGATCTCGATGGGCTGAGCTACCTGCGTGCGATCGTCGCGGGCGACTTCCCGCCGCCGCCGATCGCCCGGCTCATGGGCTTCTGGCTGGCGTCGGCGGATCCCGGCGAGGCCGTGTTCGAATGCGACCCCGACGAGTACCACTACAACCCGCTCGGACTCGTGCATGGCGGGCTGGCCTGCACGATGCTCGATTCCGCGGTGGGGTGCGCCGGGCACACGACGCTCCCGGCGGGCATCGGGTACACGTCGATCGATCTCGACGTCTCGTACCTGCGCCCCATCCTGGCGTCGTCTGGCCGACTTCGCGCACGGGGGTGGGTGGTCAAGGGCGGCCGCCGGGTCGTCTTCGCGCAAGGAGAGCTGACGGATGCCGCCGGCCAGGTGCTCGCGACGGCCACGAGCTCACTGCTGGTGCTGCACCCGTAGCTGGTCGCGCACGACATCGGGCTCGACCGCGCCTGCGTCATCCCCCTCTGCGAGCGGGGACGTAGTCCGGAAAAGACGAAACCCCCGCGATGTAGAAGCTACGCGAGGGTTCCTGGGGTGACTGTAACGATCACCCTTGTGGCTCCGACCGGCATCGATCCGGTGACCTTTCGATTTTCAGTCAACATCGGGGGCATCCGTCTGGGTCTGTTTCGACCCAGAATCCGCGGAATCACGCGGATCGACGTCATTGCGAATCGGCGTCGATCGGGCCCAATCCGCGCGGTTCGTGGGCAAAATGTGGGCAGGGACCGCCCGGCGCTGTGCGATGCATCAGGACATCACTGACACCTTCGTAAACTCCACGTCACCTCACCCGGCGGGCGCGTGATCCGGGGTGGTTAGCTGGCGGGTGGCCGGCCGACGTTCGAGGTGAGGCCGGTGAGCCAGCCGGATGCGCGGGCTTTCTGGATCCAGTCCGACGCGGTGCGCTCGGGGATCCCAAGTTCGGACGCAATGAGCTTCACAGGTGGCAGGTCAGCCAGGGCGGCCGTGCCGTAAAGGATCTCGATCACCTGCCACCGTTCATCCTTGATGCCGCGCTTCACGACAGCCTCAGCCATCCAGGGAGGGATGATCCGGCCGTCGGCGCTGGTGAGGTCCGCGACGGTCGTCCAGTTGGCGCCAGGGCTGTCGTCGAGTTGGAGGGCGACGCAGTGGGGGATGGCGGTCTGCACGAGCGATTGCGGGGCGGTGTGCTTGAGGCGGTCTTCACTGAACTCGTCGGCGATCGCACGGTTGGTGATGGTGGTGATGAGGTAGCGGCCCCGCTGCGGCGTGTAGTGCGCCTTGATGGTTGTCTCCACGCCGGCGTCGTCGTCGACCGCGGTGGCGACGAACGCGGGCGCGATGCGCAGCGCGGACCCGACGGAGAGGGCGGCGCTCGCCGCCGACATCTTTGAGCCGTCAAGAGTCCTCACGTCGACCTTCACGCCACCAGTTTGTCTTACTTCTCCAGTGTTCCGCAGATACCTCTTCGGCTCGCCGCCGCGGTCGCCGATCAGTGGCGCATCCTGAACACCAACTCCCGGTTCCACTACCGGTCGGTGGTCGACTTCTCCGAGCGGCTGCTCGCGACCGTCCCCGATCCTCTGGACACCGTGTTGCTGGTCAACAGCGGCACTGAGGCCGTCGACCTGGCTCTCCGCCTCGCCCGCGCATTCACCGGTCGTGAGGATGTCGCCTGCGTCAGCGAGCCGTATCACGGCTGGTCGGTCGCCGCCGACGCCGTCTCGACGAGCGTCTCCGACAATCCGCTCGCCGGTCAGACGCGCCCGCGGTGGGTGCACGTGGTCGACGCTCCGAACGCCTACCGGGGTCGCTATCGTGGCGAGGGTGCCGGAGCGCGCTACGCGAGCGACGGGGTGCGGCAGCTCAGTGAGTGGGCTGCGGCCGGAACCCCGATCGGCGCGTTCATCGCGGAGCCGCGTCATGGCAACGCCGGCGCGGTCGAGGTGCCAGCCGGCTATCTCGGTGAGGTCTACGAGGCGGTGCGCGCCCAGGGTGGCATTGCGATCGCCGACGAAGTGCAGGTCGGCTACGGCCGGCAGGGTGATGTGTTCTGGGGTTTCCAGCAGCATCCGGGCGTGGTGCCCGACATCCTGACCGCGACGAAGGCCATGGGCAACGGGCATCCGCTCGGCGCGGTAATCACCCGCGCCGACATCGCACGGTCGCTCGCGGAGCAGGGCACGTTCTTCTCTTCGGCGGGCGGCAGCACCCTCAGCGCGCGGCTGGGGACCACGGTGCTCGATGTCATCAGGGACGAGGGGTTGCAGCAGAACGCACTAGCGATGGGAGAGCGCCTGCTTGCGGGCTTTGCCGCGCTGGCCGAGCTCCACCCGCTCGTCGGCGCTGCGCACGGGCGCGGGCTCTACCTCGGTCTCGAACTGGTGCGCGACAGACGGACGCTGGAGCCGGCGACCGCCGAGACCCGCGAACTGTGCGAGCGGATGCTGCGCCGCGGCGTCATCGTGCAGCCGACCGGCGACCGTCAGAACGTGCTCAAGATAAAGCCCCCGCTGTGCATCAGCGCGGACAGCGCCGACTTTTTCCTCGACGCCCTCGACGCCGTGCTGACTGAAGGTCTGTAGCATTCCGCCGCGGGAAGCGGGCCGTCGCGTTCGGCTGCTCCGGAGCGTTCGCGCGCGAACCAGGAGCCGTCAGCAGTGTCAGTCCGAACAGACCGGATCTTCTCAGCGAGTCGAGCGGGCCAAAGTCGCGAGATTCAGCCCTGATAGACCGGCTTCGCGGGGTGAGCCCTGCGTGAGGCCTGGGCGACTGACGCGAGGAGGGTCCGCTCGGAGGTGTCGATGTCGAATCCCGAGCTCGCCCTGCCCGAGATGGAGGCGCCGGGATCACATGGCTGCCGGCAGTGAGGTGTAGGCATCAACACCGTCGATCACGGTGAAGATCACGGGCACAGCGGGAAGATCGTCGGGTGCGACTCGACGGATGTCCGCGCCGAAGGCCGTCAGAGTGGCGCGGTTGCCGACCGTGATGACCCCCTCCTGGGTCTGGCCTGCGGCCACCGCAGGTGAGCGGGTGTACGCCTCAAGTGCCTCGATCAAGCTCAACCGTTGAGCTGGGATCACTGGCGCGCGGTCCGTGCGGGCCACGGGTCGCCGCAGCTGTGCGATGGCCATGATTTCGCGAGCGTCATACGGACCGATCGGCCAGTCGGACCCGAGCACGAGAAGTCCTCCCGCCTCGATGATGTCCTTCTGCGCGAAACCGCGGGCGGCCCGGTCTCCCAGACGCTGGGACCAGTTGTCAGAATGGTCTGCCTGCACCGAGAGGCAGGCGTGGGCGGGTTGCATACTTGCCGCCACCCCGAATTCGGCAAACAACGGGACCAGGTCGGTGGGCAAGACTTCGATGTGCTCGATGCGATGTGTCCCGTGTTGGGGCCGTGGAACGGCGCCGAGCGTGAGCAGCGCGAACCGTATCGCGGCGTCGCCGATGGCGTGGGTGAAGGTGGGAATCCCGCGCTGCGCGAAGAACCCGATTGCTGCGGCGTACTCATCGGTGTCGTGCCATATCGAGGTCGTCGACTCGCCGTGCGCATCGGGCGTCTGCAGCCAGGCGGTGCCGTTGTCGACCGTGCCGTCGAGGAAGAACTTGACCCCCTGGATCCGCCATCGCAGCCCTCGCCGCGACTGCAGCTGGGCAAGCCGTTCCCAGTCCTCCCGTGTTGAGCCCGGCTCGCAGACGGGCGCGGCGAGGTACCGCAGTGGCAGCGGGGCGATCCGTTCGGCCTTCTCGAGCAAATCGATCTCGGTCTCGTCGAGGATCAGCGAGTGTGTGAGTGTGAGTCCGGTGGCTGCCATGTCCCTGAGCAGCGTGTGCAGCTCTTCGGCCTGAACGGCCAGAGGCGGCTGGGCGATGGCGCCTTCGATGAGCGCGACGGCGTCCATCTCCCAGACGGCACCCGTGGGCCTGCCCTCGTCGTCGCACTCGATCCGGGCATGCGAGGTGAACTCGACGGGCCCCTGCACGCCCGCCCGATCGAGTGCTTCGCGAGAGACGAACGCTGCGTGGTAGTCGAATGTCTTAAGGAAGACCGGTCGCCCGGGCAGGATTCGGGCGAAGAAGTCCACGTCGATGCCGGGCTGGGCGTAGGCCTCCGGGCTAAGGTTCCAGCCCAGCACCCAGCCCGAGCCGGACGGAGCATTCGTCCGCAGAGCTCGGGCGAGACCCTCCAGGTCCCGGACCTCGCTGAGGTCGATGCCGCGCACGGTGCGCATCCCGATGACCGGGTGAGAGTGCGAATCGGCGAAACCGGGGGTTATCGTTGCGTCGCCCAGTTCGACAACCGCTTTCGCGGCCCACAGCTTCGCGTCGTCACGGTCTCCCACTGCGACAATATGTCCGTGGTCGAGGGCGATGGCTTGCGCGACGGGATGCGCCGGATCGAGGGTCAGGATCGTGTCAGCAAGGATGACGCGGTCGTATGCATGAACCGTCATCGGGCGGGCTCCGTCGTCGGCTCGGCATTGGGCAGGGAGGTTCCCGAGGGGGCGACCGCACCGACCGTCGCCGCATCCGGGGTGCGAAGCACGGCGTACAGCCCGTCGACCCGTGCACGTTCGACCGGCTTCGCCGGGAACAGGACCGCTACTGCGACATAGACGGCGGCGTTCACGATCAACGCGACGACGCCGGACGTGAGTCCGCCGAGCGCCGGGATGGAGATGGGGTAGAACCATTGGAGCGCAGCGGCCGTGGCGAATCCCACAAGCATCGAGCTCGCGGCTCCCGCTGCGGTGCCGCGCCGCCAGAAGATCCCGAAGAACAGGGTCGGCGCCAGCTGCAGGATTCCCTGATAGGAAATGAGCGCGAGCACGATGAGGTTGTTCGAGGTTGTGGTGAACACGGCGAAGACAGCCGCGACGATGGTGATGACCGCGACTGTGATCTGTCCGACTCGGGGGTTGTCGACGCGACGGTGCCGCATCACGCCGACGATGTCGTTGGCGGTCTGCGTGCCGAGGGCTTGCAGGTTGGCGCCGACGTTGCCCATCGTCGCGGCGAGCACGCATAGGCCCGCGATCGTGACAGTGACGACCCCGCCGATGCCCGCGGTGATGAACCAGACCGAGTCGGGGGCCTCCGCAACACCAGGATAGGTCGACGCGGCGATGGCGAGGAGGGTGAGGGCCGTCCCGAACACGAGGAGGATCGGAGCGGCCTGCGTCGCGGCTCGCTGGATGGTGCGGGTGCTGCGGGTCGAGAACAATCGCACGAAGATGTCCGGCCAGCACCAACCGCCGAGCGTTCCAGTGAGGAGAAGCGAGAAGAAGTACAGTCCGCCCACGTCGGAACCCGGTCCGGGGATAGCGAAGAACGCAGGGTTGACCTCGTCGAATCCATGTCCGTTCGTGACGAGCCACACCAGCAGCCCGACGGCGATGAGGGTGCCGATGAAGTAGGAGAGGACCCCCTGCACCAGATCGCTGATGATGATGCCCCGTGCTCCGAAGCGGACGGTCCAGATCTGCCGGACCGCGATGACGGCGATGCCGATGAACACAGCCGCTCCGGCGCTCACCGCACCGAACGACAGCGATGAGAACACCAGCGCGAGGGACTGCATCCCAAGCACGACCCATGGGAACGACGCGATGATGCCGATGACTGCGGCGATCACTCGTACAGCCTTGGAGTCGTACCGTTTGCCGAGCAGATCCGCCTGCGTGCGGAGGTCGAAAGTGCGACCCCAGACGCTCACCGGCTTGGCGAGGAGGAACATCAGCACCGTTGCCAGCAGTGAGTACGGCACGAAGTAGTAGCCGATCACGCCGGCGGCGGCAGCGAAGCCGGCGAACGAGATGAAGATCGTGCCCGGCAGCCAGGTGTTGAGAAAAGCCATTGTCGAGTAGAAGCTGCCGAACGATCGACCCCCCGTCGCGTAGTCGCTGAAGGAAGCAGCCTTGGGGCGCGTTCGTTCGAGAACGAAGACGATGAGAAGGAAGAGCAGCACGACGGACCCGTAGCCAATCAGGATTTCCACGCTCAGGCCTCCTTCGCGGTCAATGCGAGTAGGGCGGGAAGCGAGAGCACCACGAGGGCGCTGCCACCCACCAGGTAGCCGAGACTGGACAACGGGTCGCCCGCGGTCGCGAACGCCCAATGCAGCGGCGGCGCGAGTAGCAGCAGAAAGTCGAACGCGACGATCAACCTGATCCACACAGCTCGTGAACGTGGTCGGGTCGGGGGAACGAGGGGTGTCGTCTGATGCCTCATCTTTGGGCCTCCAGCCAGGAAGGAAGCGCCTCGATGCGCTTCTGACAAGGCGACGCTAGAGCGTGATCGCCCGGCTGGTCTCAGCATGAATACTGATATCCGGTTGCTGGCGCTGCTGTCTGCTTACTGCAGCAGATTCCGGAGCGAGGCTTCCGGTGTGGAGTCGGGCAGGAAGAGGGCGTTGCGGATCGCAGACGCGACGGCTTGGCCCCGCCTGTCGCAGCCGAGTTTTCCGAGAATGTTCGAGACATGCGTGTGAACGGTGCGCACGCTTGTGCCCATCGCGGCGGCGACCTCGTCGTTGGTGGAACACGTGATCATGCGCGTGAGCACGCGCACCTCGGTGAACGTCAGGCCGTAGGGTCGCTCTCCCGGACTGTCGATGATGACCAGATGGTGTTCCCCGTCCACCGACTCATCGGCCTGCCGCCGCACCAGCACGCGATGCCAGGAGCCGTCGGCGACCCACAGGAAGGACACCTCCGCCTGCGGGGTCGAGAACATGGGGCGTACAACGGCGATGAAGTCCATTCGAGCGGGCAAGGTACTCAACTCGCGACCCTGAAGAGAGGTCGCGGCTCCGGCTGCGTCGATCACCGCAGCCCGGGCAGCCGCCGGCACAGTCTCCAGTTCGTGCGCGATGCTGCTGAC